>DYKV01000061.1 GCA_020722415.1 Anaerolinea sp. | reverse complement strand
GAATACAACCAGCAAACAATCTGGCTGAACAGTTTCCTCATCTTGAGAATTGCTGGTAATAATCGAAAGATTATCAGGGCACAGCGGTGTATAATTGAGTTCACAGCCCAACTCTGCGGGAGTAATTATGAATAAATATCTGATCATCCTCCTCATCCTTTTCGTAGTAGTGATTGTCTTTTGTATCGGGATAACCGTTTTAGGAGGGGGATTGTACTGGATAAAACAGCGCCGTGCCGCAGCCCTGAGTGAAACCGCCACTTCGGCTGCTCTGCTTGCCGCGCTCGAGCCAACCCTCACCGCTTTGCCGACCTACCCATCTGAATCCTCGACTGCTCTCCCAGACTGCACCGATGCACAAGGAACTCCGAGCGGTGCCTGTGGATCGCCGGCAACTACTCCAACAACCGCCCCACCCTCTCCTACTGCTGAAAAAACGCCAAATGTAGATTTTAACGGCATGAGTTTCTATCTCGACCCTCGCCTTGCCCAAGGTGTCCTGCCAGAAATTGTTCCGGCTGCACCAGGAGATCCCTCCCAGGCAATGGCGGGTGAAGTTCACCCCGAGTACACCCAGTTTACCTTGCAGGGGTATATCCTGCGCGACACCTTTCACAGCCCGCGCATTTACATCTATCCCTTGAACGATTACCGCACACTGGATAGCAGTGTGGATGAGATCGCTAGCCGCTTAACCCAAGTATTAGAAGAACAACCTGCGCAAGCGGAAAACCTGCCTTTCCTCCCATTATGGAACGCGGGTCAAATGTTCCACGCGCAAATAAAATACCTCGATTTTAAAAACGGCAAAGGGGTGCGGTATCTCACGCAATACGGGCAAGCTATTTATCCCGTCAACAACCATGATCTGTTCTACACCTATCAGGCAATTAGCGAAGACGGACTTTGGTATGTTGCCGCGGTATTACCGGTCTCCCATCCATTGCTGCCAGCATCCTATGACGGCGGCGACCCTGGCATTAATGACCCGCAGAGTTACTTCGCACAAGTCAGCACTCAGCTTTCAGCGCTCGATCCCAACAGCTTCAACCCAAGCCTGCTCCAACTGGATGAGTTGGTGAGCTCATTAAAAGTTCGCTAACCAGTGCGGTAAGGAAACCCAACCCTGCTCACTTGGCGCGGTCAGGTCAAGTGCGTGAATCGGATATACGGTTGTTATCAGAGAGTTTTATATAAATCATCCCCCTAAAATCATCATGCCCAATCCTCTCCAACCACCCCAATTTAAATTTTTTTACCAGCAATTCTCAATTTGTGTTGAAATCATCCTGAGGGCTTTAGCAAAACCTATCCAGCAATCATCGAATTTGGGACGTTTACTTGTTAACTCAGATTGTCACTATTCAGGCTGGCTATTTTCTGCCAATTTCGGCGGGCTGGAAGCCCTGCCTCAGTACAAAAAAGCCCTTCGGGCTGTCCAGCCAGTCGGCTTTAGCCGACTTCCATGAACTAAGGCGGGGATTTATCCCGCCGAATATAATCAGCAAACAATCTGACTATATGGTTACTCCATATTGGGAATTGCTGTTTTTTTACCTTTATTCTCGACTAAAAAACTAGTAAAATAGGTAAATGCGTCAAAGGTACCCTTATTGGTTATTGTTCTTGATTTTGATGTTGAGTCCATTGGTCAGCCATCTCACTGCCCGCGCTCAAACTCCCCCCAGCACTGCCTGGCAAACCGTCATCATTTTTCTCACCGACCAGCCCCAGTTCGATATTGCCGAACAGGTCTGGAAGGAAAAACAACCCCAGCTCCAACAAATCAGCGCCGATATGCGCGCCCTCGATCCGCTTGCCCGCAGACTTTCCCAACAGCCGCAGCCGCTCACCCGCCAAGAAGAAGATCGGTTAGTTGAGGAATTTGCTCAACAGCCACTGGATGAGCAAACTCGCCAAGCCCTGCAGCAAAAAGCCGAGCAGATCGACCTCCTCCGCCAACAAGCCCGAAAGGAAATTTTGCAGCGCAGCCAGAAGGCTCGTGATGCCAGCCAAAACGAACTGATCCAGCGCATCGAACAACTCGGTGGACAAATCCTCTATCGTTACCAAAGCGTCAATGCACTCGCCGTGCGCATTCCGGCCAGCCAGCTTAGCCAAGTCCAAAACCTAGCCGGGGTACAAGCAGTGGCGGAAGATCAAGTCAGGCAAGCCCTTTTGGACCATTCTGCTCCGAGCATTGGGGCGCCTTTCTTTTGGAACGCCGGCTTTACCGGGAATGAAGTAGATGTCGCCATCCTTGATACCGGAATTGACGCCGGTCACCCAGCCCTGGCTGGGAAAGTGCTGGCTCAGCAGCGCTGCTTATCGTCCGGAATCGGTGTCAACGATCCGAGTGCGGACGATGTCAATGGCCATGGCACTCATGTCGCCGGTATTGTCGCCAGCCAAGATAGCACTTACCGTGGAGTCGCATTCGGAGTGCGTTCGGTGTTAAATGCCAAGGCGGGGGCAGATTCGGACGGTTCTCCTCGGGGTGGCGCATCTATGGCTGATTCAGATGCAATGGCATGCGTAGAGTGGGCAATTAAAGAGAATGATTATGGCGCAGATGTAATAAACTTAAGTTTTGGCAGCCCGATGAGTAGTGATGATTCTGAATATCAACGTTTTTGGGATGCAGTTGTCAGTCAACTGAACGTCTTGGTAGCTATCGCTGCCGGGAATAGCGGCTCCGCTAGTTATACCCTTTTTTCTCCTAGTATTGCCGATAATGTAATCAGTGTTGCCAATGTGGATGATAAAAATACCAGCAGCTCTGGTAATCTATCCTCCTACTACAGCGCACGCAATGATGATATTATTCGACCTTCCTCGAGTCGCGGGCCCACTTCCAATGGACGTAAAAAACCGGACATCGCCGCGCCGGGTACATCCATTATGTCCACCAACAATATCTGGGATAAACCAGATTCGACATTCATTGCCTATACCGGCACCAGCATGGCATCCCCCCACGTGGCTGGCGCAGCTGCCCTGGTGATGAGCCGCGGTGTTACCAACGCCCTGGCAGTGAAAGCTTTGATGATCAATACCGCCCAGGACCTCGGTAACCCGGGTTGGGATAATGCATACGGCTGGGGGTATCTGGATTTGTATAACCTGAATGCGCACATCAACGACTATTTCCTCGATAGCCTTGGGCCTGCACCGGCCTTTAAGTATTATGCCGGCCCGGCAATGAGCAGCGATGCAGCTACCCTGGTATGGAACCGGCGGGTTCTTTACCAATCAAACCAATACCCAAACACTTCTTATCCCCTTACCAATCTTGATCTCTATGCCTATAATGAATCGGATAACAGCCAGCTCTCCTCCAGCACTAGTCAGATAGACAACGTAGAACAAGTGCGCTTTCCAGCCAATTTTAGCAGTGTAGTGGTCAAGGTGAAAGACTCCTCCCCCACAATCGACGGTATCCCCTCTGAACCATACGCCCTGGCAACTCAGGAGGGGTTCCAAATCCGTCAAGGTCCGAAACTCGATTTATTACCCAGCTTAGAGGGCGATTGGTCAGGGAGTTCTGGCACCGTCCTGACGATAACGCTGCAAATTCAAAACAATGGGGATCTCATCCTTCATAATCCCATCATTAATATCTCGGGCAGCGACGGTTTAAATTACCTCAGGGGATCACCGCTCTGTTTTTCCACCCAATCCATCGCAGTAAATCAAACCTCGAGTTATCAATGGGTTTTTGAAAAAACAGACAATTCCCCACAAACTATTTTGATTGATGTGAAATCGTTTTCTTATGGCGAACTATATCATTCTTCTTGGAAATCAGGAGATAGTCCATCTCTCCATATTTTAAATGGACCTTCTCTCTGCACCTATCTTCCGTTGGTATTTAAGTAGGTCGGAATCAATTCCGACCTACATGTCTAAGGATTTTTTGGGGTTATTGGTTAATCCCGTTTAGCCGCTTCCCTAGCTCTCTAGTTTATCGTTAGGTCTTTTGAATGGTGGCGGCAGTTGACTCACAACGGAGATGTGCCGCCTAATGCCAAATTTCCACACAATTCCCGCCGTTTTGCTTGGCAAAAGTTAAAGCTTGATCTGCGCGGGTAAACACCTGCTCAAAGGAGTGATCTTCCGCTTGAGGAGTGCTGATCCCTATGCTGATGGTGAGGGTTGGCGCCGGAATCGAATGTCTCTCAAAGCTTTCAGTTTCCTGTTCATCCCCGCCGCCTGTTATGGTTTCCTGAGTTCCCATAATCTCATTAGATGATCCCGGACTTAGGGGATTCAACCCCAGCACGGCACAGTTTTGGCGTAACCGTTCGGCAATTTTTCCCGCTCGTTCCTCATCGGTTTCCAGCAATAACACGCCGAACTCATCCCTGCCCAGCCGGCCGATTAAATCTTGTTCGCGCAACAGTTGAGCAATGGTAATGGTCAACTGACGGAAAGCATGATCCCTTTGGGCATCGTTAAATCGCTCGGCATAGTTTTGAAAATGGTCAATCTCGATAATTAAAAAGGCAAAGGGGTGTTGGTAACGTTGGTATTTACGGAACTCGGATACAGCTTCTTCGAGAAATGCCCGGCGGGTTAATGCTCCGGTCAAAGAATCATACATTGCATAATGATTCGATAGCGGCGTGGATTCATCCACACAGTGCTCCTTGTGAGATTGATATTAATTATTATAACGGATGTTTGCCAATCATAGCGGCAAAATTTCAGCAATTCTCACTATGAAGTAACCCTTCAGCCATATTGTTGGCTGGCTGTATCTGGCGGCAAATATCCTTGCCTGAGTTCGGGGAAGTAAGCTATAACCGGCTAGCCAAGCGATCTCAATTTTCCCAAACTTGGATCATCCCCCCAGCGCTCATTCCGGCCAAGAATTCTCGCTTTTTTTGCTGGTATTCATTTAAAGCTCGGTTAGCATTGGCTCCAAGAGTAGACAGCAGCAGTGAACTAGGCTCATTCTGTGCCGACATCTGGGCTAATTGCTCTTGCATAGCTGCTGCGCGGACAAAAAGCAGCAACAGTTCCAGGTGTAAATCTGGCACCGTTGTCTCATCCGGGTCACTAGCCAGATAAAGATGATCTGCCTCAACTAACATACTGATTGTTTCCCCCTCCGGGGGAGTTAATCCCAAAACCAGCACCCAATGCCCAGTTTGATCAGGTTTGAGATCATAGACGGGGCGTCCATAAAATCCACGCCGGTCTCTTTCTGAACGCCGCGTTAAATAAGTGCATTCTCCTTCTAAAGAAGGATAGCTAACCGAAAGCACGCTGCGCAATCCGGCTATGTTTTCCAACGGATAAAGGCATGTCCCTGCCTGAGTGGAAATGCTGATCGCGATCTGGCGTGGAAAATAGATCGAGTAATCGGCAATGGCATCATTGATCCATTGGTTAATTTGTAAATCGGTGAATTCGTTTGGGGAAAATTGGTCCCCCAAGCGGCGTCGGCATAAGTCATTAATATCTTTCCGAGTAGTCATGGCACGAGATTAGCTGGCAAACCGATTAAAGGTAAAATCACCCTGCGCACATCCCCCAACATCCAGAGATTAGACAATACAAGGAGGAATACGACGATACTGATCGCAGTTTTGGGATGTTTCTCGGCTATTAAAAGCAGTGAACGACTTTCTAACCTTTCTACCCGGCGTTGGATGTCTGGTAAGCTTTGGGTGGCTCGATAAATTTCTAGCATACATGCCAATAGCAAACGGTCGCGCACTTCTCGGCGAATTTTGCCATCCTCTTTGAGTATTTGATTAATTTCTTGAATTAAGTTATTTTCCATAGACAGTCCTTTTTACCTACCCTGAACACAACGCACATATCCACCATGCAGCCAAACCTTGACGGCGATCATATCACCTTCTTGTTCTAGAACTTCGACTGCTGCGCCACCAGTATAATCACCGATATCTGCCACATCTGCCCCAAAAGCCGGGATGGGGCGTAAGTTGACATAATTAAATTCATCCTTCAAAATTACCCGATCGCCAGGCGAGAAACGTT
Source organism: Anaerolinea sp. (assembly GCA_020722415.1). GTDB lineage: Bacteria > Chloroflexota > Anaerolineae > Anaerolineales > UBA4823 > UBA4823. Next base: position 5,344 of record DYKV01000061.1, on the reverse strand, counting down.
CCGCCGCTGGCTGCACATACACTGAAGACACCATGCTTCCAACTGTTACCGCTTTAATATAAGGCAGTGGATCAACCCCCTTTTTACCATTGGGACGATATTCAAAATGTAAATGTGGTCCAGTGCTGTTGCCGCTACAGCCACTATAGGCGATTACCTGTCCCTCGGAGACAAGTTCGCCAACCGTGATAAGCGTTTCATCAAGATGAGCATACAAGGTGACCGATTTGTCGGGATGCTCAAGAAGGCAATATAAACCATAGCCGTCAGGTTGAAAGCGGATTGCTTGAACTCTGCCTTCTGCGGCAGCGAGCACGGCGCTATGCATAGGTGCCCCCCAATCAATTGCCGGATGTTCGCGGCTATAGGCTTGGGTAATGGGGTAAATTTCTTGAAAAGGATACCGTAAGGCAATCATTTTTTTCCTCTAAATATTTAGGTTGTAGTCATAATCCAAATAGCCGGCTAATATATTGCTGGTGTTTATCTGCGCATTCATCCGGCAAGCGGCTAATACTGCGTTCATCGGGATGGTGCTGTCAATGCTGAAACCACTACTAGCTCGAAAAACGCAATAATAAAAACGGGCTGACTGAGGCGCACTGGTTAAAAATTGCACCGCGCTGCCCCCGCTCGCTGGAATGGCTAGGTTTTCAAATCGCGAAGCATAAGCTTCGATCCGCCCACCGTGTATTTCTAAAGCCGCTTGAGTGACCGCCAGAGGCATATTGTGGACATGTTGGATCAAACTTTGTTGAATCTGAATGCTGCCCCCATTCCCCACCAAGCTGCCGCCATAACGCAGAGCACACTGCTGCAAGGTCAACGTCCCGCCTCCGCAAGCAATCGCATTGATCTCAGCCAATTGCTCGGCGATCACAACCTGATTTAAAACCAGCTCTCCACTAAAGCTGCTGGGAAGGTTTATCATTGGGCTGAAGGATCCACTGATGCGCAAATTGGTTAAGCTGCAGGCTGCTCCATTGCGGATCACCGACTGGCTGGTTTGCATTATTTTTACCGTGGCTCCGTTCCCCAGTCCAACCAAATGGACATGGTCAGCTAACGTCAAGCTCTCGTTATATTCTCCGGCGGCGATCAAGATCGTGAAGGGCTGGGGTTGGGTTGGATTATGACTGCTGGCGGCATCTATGGCGGCCTGGATGCTGGTGAAATCACCGCTCCCCGCCCCATCCACGGTGATGACTCGGTTCAGGTTAGCATTGTTGGAAAGCAAAACCCGGCTCACCTCAAATTTCCTTCCTTATCCGCGGGGATAAAGCATAAGTGGCTTGATTGGCTACCAGGGCATCCAACCATAATCTTAGCAAGGTAAGCATCCCAGCCTGATCGCAGCGGACGGGGTGCTCCAACCAGATCCGCGCTTCGCTGCAGCTTATCCCATAACAACTCAGTGCCACAATCCCTAAAGCGCAAACCATCACTAGGCGCTTTTGGGTTCCGTTGAGTTGTTCGAACCAATTTTTAAAACCAGGTACATAAGAGAATAACAAGCTGGTTAGCGAAGCGGTTAGCAAGGTCAATGTTTCCGTAGTCATTTTCACTCCTTTATGGGTAAGTTTTTATAGATCTTCTGTTGCGAGAACCTCAAGTGATCTTTACTCTATAATCTGATCAGATAAACATAGGCAATACATTCACAGGCTTGGTTCGTCTGTGACAAAGTCAATCGCAACCGCCCGTGAACAAGGTAATTTTCATAAACCACTCGGATTCCGTCATACGTACAGTTGGCTCCGCTATTGGTTTGCACCGCTCGGCGAGGATAGATCGTGGTATTGCTATTCGCATTGGTGCGGTAGATAATGTTCTCTCCAGCTGGATCGTTTTCATCCACCAAGAGAACATCTGTTGTAATTGGAGGACTTCCGCGGTATTCCAAACGCACTTTATGGATCAAACCAGAAACCGGCGCCGACAATCCAACTGCCACAGCGCTGCCATTTGTTCCTTTGGCTGTTCCGCTGGAAAATTTGACAATATCCATTTTTCACCCCTTGATCAGATACACGGTGGCGATCGCCGTACAACCCGCATCGGTTTGATCGAGGCTGAGCCGTAACGCTCCATGTAAAGGATATGGAGTCGGCACGAATTGCGATCCATTATAGGTAACCATCCCGCCGCTGTTTGTCGTCATCGCTCGTCGTGGATATAGGACGCGTTGGGTGTTTATACCGCTGAGAGAGACGATCGTTTCACCAGCCGGATCGTTACTGTCAACCAAGGTCACAGCACTGGTCGGCGGTGGTGTTCCGCTAAAATCAATCACTACTTTATAGACCAAGCCGCTCATCATGGGCGAATAACCTTGTGCACTAGCGCTTCCCGGCGTGCCCGCCGCCGGCGAAGTGGCAAATTTTATCATGTCCATCGGTTAACCTCCTTTGCGGAACAATCCTCCGCTAAATTTCAGAAAAAGATTGCTTAGCCGGGCTCGCAATCACAAACCCTCGATCCTGATGACTGTGCTGCCTTCACTTTCACCAATGCCCGAGCGCTAGCCAGCCACACTCTTGCGCTGCTTTGGATCGGATTTTGTCACACCAACTTTCTTGCGCGATCCCGGCAAATTGGATGGAACCGAATCAATCAGCTCTATTACCGCGCCGCCATATAGATATAAAATAAGTTTGCCATCTTGTTCCACCATTTTCATAATCGGCACATCTAGTTTGAGTTTCTGGGCAATCAACTTGATTCTTTGGCTTTCATCCATTTTCAATCCTTTTGTCTATCCCCAGCATCCCCTCTCCAAATGAGGAGAGGGGTGTGGATGGGGTTAATCCAAATATTCTCCTCGTTCATCCATCCTTTTCTCAAAAAACATTCAGGTGATTTTCTCTTGCCTTTTATCTCGATCCCGCTGATTAATGCCGACCCTCTTTATCCTTTCGCAAAGGTCAAAGCAATGGTCACATTTTGGGCAGCGATGCCTGATGAGCCATCATAGTCAAGCGTCACCATAAAATTCGTCCCCGCCGAAATATGTGGATACTGCCCTTCCACAAAATCCATCCGACTTTTTACCTGGGGGATATTGGAATCGCCAATGTCAAAACTGGCAAGGTAAGCGTCATCATCCGCGATGGTACCAAGTTTTAAAGCGGCGTCATTAATATTAGAAGCAACCGCGCTGACGTGAATAAGGGTACAATCAAACGGGATGCTGAATACCGATTGAATATTGGCGGTCAAGCTGCCCGGAATATGATAGATGTAACTAAAAATATTCTCCATTTTTTCCTCTCATGCGACATTTGATTTGTATAGACCGCGATAATCAACTGGACCAACCGCAAAGAAAAATCTCACCTTCACTGGCATGACATCGTTGGAGAACATTAATCCCGCGGTTGGAGAAGAAACGCTGTAAATTTCGGGTGTGCGCCCGTAACGAAAACCCAAGCCTATCGAAGGGTATAAACGTGGATCTGCCACGGCAGCCCAATCATTGGTATCAGTCCATAAATCCACAACCACCACCCGCTCCCTAGCAGATCGTAGGCGCATGTCAGCGGTTTCTCCCTCAGAGAAAATATTGATCGGCGCCGGACCTATTCCATTGCTCAGCGCAAAACTGTAATCATGGCTGGAAGCGAGGATTTGTAAGGCAGTCACTTCCAGGTCCGGTGGTACAAGCAGATAACGCGGAGCAGTCAGAAAACCCAACCGCTCTCCAGAATTCAGTTCGCTTTGTTTGCGCATGGCGGTGCGAGCGGCAACCCAGGCAGATAAAGACAGAGCAGTGCTGCCTAGATTGGCATGGCTGGCATGGAATAAATTGACCCCATCACTCAAGGCGGGTCCCTCGCCATTATTGACAGTGAAAATGTTGCTGATCGTCTTCCCTAGTGTCAACCAAGCCGCCTGCGCTAAAGCACGCGGAGCAGCTCGTAAACGGGCAGTGTCATCCTTATCGATCGCCTCAATGGTGATCCCGAGATAACCGCCTTTTTTAATAAAAGGGGCTGTTTCGTAGCGGTCATCCCAGTTTAATTCGGTATAAGCAGCGCCTTCGGCTACAGTCGGGAGTTCACCCACCCCACCTAAAGTCACCCAGCGCACATTTTGTAAACTGCTGAAATCCATTTGGGTCACAAAAGGTTGCCACCATTGAGGATATTCCTGAAACTCTTGCATCAGGACTTTGTTTAGAACATCTGCGACGAGGTTCGACATCGTTGAAGAATTGACATTGGCTAGGTATACCCGCTCGGGATGGAATAAACCGGTCATCTCAAAATCCCCGCTCAGCAGATTATATAATTCACGGATGCCGCTCAACGGTTGCACACCTTGCGCTGGCCGCACTCCTTTGATTAATGCCTCCAAAGCCAGGCTAATTTGCTCAAGCCCGTTCAAGCCGAGACTGATCGAAGGAGAACGCGGAGGAGTACCCCCAATTTGGACGACTTGCTCATCGCTCAAGCTCGCCAGATATTTCCGCTCTGCCTCAATCGCATTGACAACTTGCGCTGGGGTTTGATAGGTTTGGGCTGCTAATTTGTCGCGCGCCGCTTGAGGTAAGCCGCTATTTGCAATCATGAAAGCAGCTGCCGATTCACTTAGCGCCTGCGACCAATCCTGGGCTTGCCTCATCTCCGCTTCAACCGGCTTCCCCGTTTCTGTTTGCCCGCCAGATATGTCTTTTTGTTCCCCCGCACCCGACTCGGCGGGGGACGCCGGTAAAGCATTTAACCTGGATTTTTCTTCATCTACATTCATCTTTTTTTCTCCTTCAGAAGACAAAAATTCATCGGCCCGAGATAAACTTTGCAACAACCGGCCATCCGCGGCTGGTTGAAAGACGAGATCAATCGATTCGATCTGCTGAATGCCGACCACCCGCCTTAATCCGCTTTGATTGGATGACCCTTCCCAGATCGGGAAGAACACCAAAGATAGACCAATGTCCGGCACCGCTAAACCAGCCTGACGATCATGGAGAAATTCTTCCAATAGGTCTACAATCGGCTGCGCTTGGGGTGTTTCATAAAAGCGAATCTGCCCATTCACCTCTTGCCCATTGTCAATCGAAACCGCATTACTGCTCACCCCCACTAAGTCACGCAAAGAAGGATATTCCAAGAAGCCCGCATGGTCAACAAAGACAGCTCTGCCTTCAAACAACCCTTGGGCAACTGCATCCTGTAATGCTTGGGGGGTGATTTCAATTTCAGCCGGTTTACCAGATCCCGCACTGATCCGCCCGGCGCGGACGAAACGACACAAATAGGTGCGCTGCTCTCCTTGGGTAGAGAGGAAAGCGGCATTGGCATTTAGGATGATCTTTTCATTTGGATTCATTTCACCTCCGTTT
>DYKV01000488.1 GCA_020722415.1 Anaerolinea sp. | reverse complement strand
CTGGGCAATAGTAGCTTAAGACTAAAAGGGAGCAATAAAATAACATGTCAGATAAATTCTTAGTAAGAGATTCGAATAATAATATTTTGCGTGTCTATCCGCTAGACGGCATAGCGCATCCGGCACCTAAGCCAGGAGAGACACACGAGCTTTTAGACGAAAATATAATTTTATATTTGCCTGAAAGCTTTTATTCCGAAAGCACTCGGCCAGGGCATATTAAATTAACTGGCCCTAATAGCTTTGATTTAATTCCAGGTGAGTATGGCAAAAGTATATTATATAATTTTGCCTGCACATGGACAGACAAGATTTGCCACGTAACTGTCACGAGAAAATGCTCGCAACATAAGTTTATCTCTAAAGCTGACGCATTATATACTGACCTAGATCAGAATAGCCTGGGCAACATAATCGAAAGCACTATCCCCGAAGCTGTAGACACAGATTTTAACGGCGAGATTAGTGTTATTTCTCTGGGCCAGAGCTTTAATGCTAATTTCGTAAACGGTGTTGCCAATTTTGACTTGAATTACGCGGGCTATGAGCTTGCCGACTATGCGCCAGTAAGCATCGGCGATATTAACACTAATTTGCCCTGGCCAGTCGAGTCTGGTGTAAGTAACTTAGCCAAGTTAAGACTCGAGCGCAATAAGCGCTTGAAAGCTTGCGACTGGCTTATCATGCGACAGACTACACAGACTCAGACCAACGGCGTGACTGCTACGCTAAGTAACGCCGATTACGATGCACTATTAGTTTACATGCAGGCCTTACGCGATTTGCCGGGAAACACCCAAGATCCTGAGAATCCGACCTGGCCAACTAAGCCAAGCTTCATGGGCTAAAAGGAGAGATAACTTATGATAAAAGAGGCGATGATGCGGGACATTAGAAAAATGGCAGCTGATAAAGCCGAAGACCTGGAGGTGCCTATTACCCCTGAAGAACAGAAAGGCAACCTAGCAGCTGACTCAACCACTCAGGCCTTATCCCACTCTCAAATACCCGCACTAGTTTCAGGGGCTGGCTTTGGTGCCGCAAGGTTACCTGGAGGCATCCCCGAGGCACTATTCCACGGGCGCCCACTGTCGGACTTTGTCGGAGACTTTAACACGGGGAGTTACATTGATTCTGGTGGACTGGCACGCTTTGTTCTTCCCGCCAGAGTTTCTGGGGCCATCTCACCAGAACAAAAACTAACACTCCGTCCAGGAGGATCCTCTATGAGTTCGGAAGACGCTAAAAGAATTTTCGGGACTGACAGCATAGGTGAAATTTCTAACCTTCTCACCCCAACCCGTAAAATGAACGATGCAGTAGCCGACATGGGGCGTAAAAACGAAGAAACTGCTCGTAGTATACAGGCTCGAAAGCGCATGGCTGACATAGGCATTGGGCCCGCAGAAAAATAAAGGAGAGCTAATTTATGGCAATATTTTCTGACAATTCTGTCGGTGGTATTATAGATAAATTCAACAACTCTGATACACCTGCTAATGGCGATGTCATGACTTATAATGGCAGCACTGGAAAGTGGGAGGCTACTGCCCCTAGCGGAGGGACGACCACTGTCATTCAACAGGCAGTACCTGGCGGGATGATGTGTACGTGGCCAGATCCTGGAATTGTTGTTTTTAGAGGATGTATTGTGTTCGCCTTTAACGGTAGTAGCTACACCTCAGTTACTGGGTGGGCGCC
>DYKV01000487.1 GCA_020722415.1 Anaerolinea sp. | reverse complement strand
ATACATTGGCTACAATGAAACCAGCCTCAGTTAGTGCAGTTTGGATGCTGTTCCAAACCGAAGACTTGGTATTTGAAAATTCAACAGTCATCCAACGTCCAGGTTTAAGCAGACGAAATGCTTCGCTAAAACACCTGGCCATTAAGTGACGGTATTCATAACTACCTTTCCCTTGAGTTCTATTTTCAATCGCTTCAGGTATGTTATTGGTGATTACGTTTAGCCAAGCCTCCCATAAAAAATTCAGTTCGGAATAATTAAGGTTGGCTCCGAATGGAGGATCAATAAATAGATAGTCTACGGATGCAGCCTTGATAGGCGTTTTCTCAAAACTTTGACATTGAACGATTCCATTCTCTTTTGATATAAATGCTTTTACAAAGTCACGAATTTTCCCATCTGCCAATTTTGTGATTTCTGCTTCGGCATTTAGAGATGAAACATATAAAGTTCCGCTTAATGTCCCATTTCCTCGGTTACCCATGTTGTATCTGACCAGCCGGGAACACAAAGTAGCTACAATTGATTGAAACATTAGACGAAAACGCAAACTACATTTAGAAAGCAATAAGCTTAATGCCCACAAATTTCTTTTTGTGTAGAAATGGTGAACATGAGTGATTCCAATCGGATCGTTTCTTCGAGTTTCCCCCCCCTCCATCATTCGTTGAGTTGGAAACCAGTAGGGAATTTCACTGTTCTCAATCCTTGCTATCAGTTCAAGGTCTAAGGAATCAACTGGCTTCTCCGCTCGCTTGCCATTCACGATATAATTAATCAGCACAGGTACTTGCTTTGCTTGTCGGATAGTATCTTTGATGGCTTCGTCATATTTAATCACCCAGGCTCTATCTAATCTCCTTTTCGCCAAAGTCGAGTTACAGTGGGGACAGGAAAATTCGTCTCTTACTGATTTATTTGCTTTATCTACAGCAACATCCCAGAAAACGACTTCGCTCGAGCATTCTGGACAAACAAACACATCCGACCAAACCGTATAATTTATCTTGCCTTTTGTTTTCCCGTCCGTGTGGAGCGTCTCATACATCCAACCGCACTCTTTTTCGACCTCCTTTAGAATGCATTTGGCCTCTTTTTCAAACGCCACAACATCTATCGGCGTGTTGTAGTTGTAGGCGATGAATGTTGCCGCTGGTGAAAGATCGCTAAGTACGGCTCGCCGCACACCGAGTTTTGAAAACGGCCGCCAAACCTTTTTGCCATCTTCATCAATCTCTTCCTGCAAAATGGTGCCATCTGGCTTCACCTGGTAGCCAAGAGACATGATCTCTTTGCGGTCACCACACATCTGCGCCGCTACACCGGTCATACCGGTTCCGCAGAAGCCGTCGAACACAATATCCCCTGGTTCGGTGTAATGGAGGATGTAACGCATGATGGCCTTGTGCGGCACCTTGGTGTGGTAGGAGTGCGCGTTGTAGATGGGGTCGTTCTTGCCCTCGCTCACATCAGCCGCAAAGGGTTCACGGTGATAGTGATGGCCTTCAGGCTGTTTCGGCTTCTGCTCATCCCATTCGGCGATGAAGTCAGCGATCCACGGGTTCGGACAGGCGGTGTAGTACGGCGGATCACTCAGGTTCAGAATGTCCTCGTCGCTGCCGATGGGGAAGCCCTCGATCTTGCGGAACTCCGGGTCCTGCAGCTTCTTGCGCAGTTCCTCGGTAAAGTGGGCGCGGCGGGCCTC
>DYKV01000486.1 GCA_020722415.1 Anaerolinea sp. | reverse complement strand
GATTATCTAGCATAATGCCCATTGGATGGATATCCGTTGGATTCCCTAATGAGTTTACAAGACTGTAAGGTTAAGATAGGGTAAACTTGCGATAAAATTATTTTACAGGATATCGGCGAACCTATCTTCAGCTTATCAGCGATTAAGATACAAAAGCTCAACGGATAAATGAATAACGAAATCCCTGGGCGATTATCCATCAATCAATTCCATAGCTGATGAGCGGCGCCGTTTTTGTGAAGAATCCGAATAGATTATCACTGTTTGCTTAGACATTCCTGGGTTAGCAAAAAGTGGAGAGTAAAACCGATCTCTAAGGGATCGTTACTTATACTCAAATAATAAAGTCGAATGAAGGGTAATCTTGAAGAAATCTCGGTCTCAAATTTAATCCAGCAATTCTGTTTGGATAAACGAACCGTGCGTCTCGTTTTGCAGCACCAAAAATACCAGGCTGAGATTTATTTCAAAGACGGGAATCTGGTTCATGCTAGAATGGATAAATTGGTTGGCGAAGAGGTGATCCATCAAGTACTCCAATGGAGAGAAGGGATTTTTGAGACCCAAATCGACAAACAACCCCCGTCTATTACTATCACCCGCTTTTGGTTCGACATTCTACTTGAGGATACTTTTCCCGTACCAGCCACACCGGTTGCTATTGCCACCGAAGCCACACCCCAGCCAGCGAAGAACAATAGGTCGGGATTTACTCCAGAACTGTTTTTGCAAGAGATCAGCTCCCAACTCAATGGTTATTTAGGCAGCGCCATCGTCAATTTTAACGGGGCGATTCTTGGTCAACATGCAGTGCGAAAATTGCCCATAGAGGAATTGCTCCCCCACATCTTGCAATTCATCAAAATCTTGCCCGCAATCACTGAAAAAAATGGATTAGGCGTGGTCGAGGAAGACATTTTTACCGCCGAAAGTGCTTACTGTTTGCTGCGTTATTTGCCTATCCATCAGGCGTTTTTGTTAGTTTTTACAGATCGCAGCGCCCGCAGTGTTGGCAATTTACTCTTTTTCTCCCGTACGATTGCAGATCAAATTCCCGCTTTTTCTTTGGAAACTTTGCCTACTAAGGCAACCGATGAAACGAAAGTGGAGTGCATCTATCAAGCTAACTGCCCGGTGTACCAACGAAAAATAAATATAAAGGATAATTTTTATGCCCAAATTAAAAACAGATACTGTCTGGGTGAATTTCGTTCGTGTGAAGCTTTTGAATTGATAAAGGAAATTCATGAATCTGGGTTTAAGATCGACATGTATTTAAGAGAATTTCAAGCTTTAATTGGATCTTAATAACATGCAAAACAATCCCCATTTTCACAACCCTTCTAAACTTGAATTATTTTTCCAATCCATTAAAATCGAACTTGGAGAGGATCTTATCGGCGCATTCATTATCTCCACCGCAGAGAACAAACTCATATACGCCATATTGCCTCCCGAACAACAAGAGTATCCCACTTTCTATGCCACTCTGCTCAAGCTGGCAAATTTGATCAGCCAGAAAATGCAGCTAGGAAAGGTGGAGGACAACCTGATAGTCACCGACCGTTATTATCTACTCTCCCGTCTTTTAGGTGAAAACGATTACTATTGGGGATTAATCGTTTCAAAACGAACCCCATTAGGCAGTGCTCGAATTCTCCTTGACCGTTTATCCCCTCAGATTCTCCATGCCATTGTTTAAGTA
>DYKV01000485.1 GCA_020722415.1 Anaerolinea sp. | reverse complement strand
CACGAATACAAAAAGAAGCGAGGGGATATAACCTAAACAACCGAGATCAGATTTCTGGATAAAAACCCTCTTCTTCATTAAGTGATATCGGTGTGATTGACTTTTCAATAAAAATCATTAACTATTATTAATATCTTTCTTCGTTTTTTCGAGTTAAAATTGGGAACAAATGATAGATATGTGGTATAGGTATCAACGCGGAGGAATCCTTTGACAACAACCAGTCGTATAAGCAGAACATCTTTTTCCCTCTTAATCAATGGGATAACCATTATTGCGATAGGCATCGCAATTTATCTAGCTTGGTTGAAGATAACGCAACAACCACTTCCGTTAAAATTTCTCGCAAATAATGTGATTCAGAAAAATATTTCTTTGCCAGAAAAAAACGAGCCTCCCAAATCCAATTTTAATTTACCACCTTATCAATCCAATTCTCTGGATACACCTGCAGAACTAATTTTTCGGGAAGCAACCTATCTTACTGTCATCCCCGATCGGCCGCCAACCGATATATTAACATATACCGTAAAGAGTGGCGACACGCTATTTAGTATTGCAGAATTGTTCCATGTAAAACCAACAACACTTTTATGGGGGAATTACGAGGTTCTGCAAGATAACCCTCATTTACTTAAGCCAGGACAGATCCTCAACGTTTTACCAGTGGATGGCATCTATTACCAATGGAATGATGGAGATACCATAGAAAAGGTTGCAAACGACTTCAAGACAAATGCTAATGACATTCTAAACTTCACCGGTAATAACATAGACCTAACGAAAATAAATCAGAATAATTCTGGAATAGCGCCAAAAACTTGGATCGTGATTCCGGGCGGCAAACGGCCCATCAAAGACTGGGGTCCTCCCGCTATAACGAGAAAAAATCCCGCCAGTGCAAGAGGATATGGTGCAGGTGCATGTGCGGCAGTCTATGAAGGAGCCGTTGGTACCGGTAGTTTTGTCTGGCCCACCACCGATCATTTTATTTCGGGATATGACTATAACCCCGAAATTCACCCGGCGATTGACATTGGCGGCCAAACCGGTAATCCAATATTTGCAGCAGACAGCGGTGTCGTTGTATATGCGGGTTGGAGTGATTATGGATATGGCAATCTCATTGTTATTGATCATGGGAATGGCTGGCAAACTGCCTATGCGCATCTTAACTCCATTGCAGTTACTTGTGGGATGAGCGTGTTCAAAGGAGGCGGAATTGGAACCTTAGGCGCAACCGGGAATGCAACTGGTCCACATTTGCATTTCGAGATGATTTTTAACGGAACCAAGGTCAATCCACATGACTATGTTCAATGAGTTTGCGGATGTGAAAAACGAGGCATGAGCCTTTTTTATTTCTTTTTGGATTGCGGAAGCAGGGCTTCCGTAATCCAAATTTTCCCATCATGCACAGGGAAGTACCCTTCTTTTTGGAACGTCCCCAGCTATGCAACCATAAGGACTTCATTGACCTCTGGCAGGGCTTTCAGTCCGCCGAATTTGGCAGAAAATAGACAGTCTGAATAGTTACCCTTTTTAACATTATCCAGGTTGTTGGAAAAAATCGAGCGATCAATTCGTAAAACGAACTCCGCCGAATTTCATAAGCAAAAATCATGATTCCATCTTTAAATATGGTGCAATTAGCTATTAATATTTTCCCTGTTTAGAGATAAAGTTTCTCTAGTTTGTTACTATACAATCTTG
>DYKV01000484.1 GCA_020722415.1 Anaerolinea sp. | reverse complement strand
AACCAGTTTTTTTCTCTCTTACAATCTCTTTTCGGGCTCGGATTGAGCGGCAGCCTGACAAAACTGATCTCTGAGTACCGCAGCAACGAGGATTTCAAGCGTTTAAATCAGACCATCGTTTCGGTAATCGCCCTATATGGTCTCTTGGGTGGAGCGTTGATCGTGATATTCTCGCTAACTGCTAAACCGATCGCCCAATTCACTTTTAACGATTTGCGCTATCAATCATACATATTAATCGTCAGTCTTTCTGCTCTAGCTTGGGTTCAATCCTTTGCCATTCTGTTGATCTTCCGCGGACTTTTACACTGGAAAGAATCATCAATGGTTGCCATCGCCGGGAATGCCACCAATATCGCCATTGTCGCAGTTTGTATCTACCTTTGGGGTATTACTGGTGCAGTCGTTTCAATGTTACTATCCCAACTAATCAATTTGGGATTTGCGCTTTACTTTTTGTTTAAACATATTGCCCCCCGCCATCAAATTCGCTTCTGGAAGTATGCCCCAAGCCGAGAACTTCTGCAACGATTTTTTCATTTTGCAGCGCCTATCACGCTTTTAAACCTCATTGCATCTATAGGACTTTTATTCCTCCGTAGTCAAATTATCGTTAAACTCGGTACCGAGAATAATGGTTTGTACCAAGGTATTATTAGTGCTTCATCGGCTTACCTAGGCTTCTTGACCACATCAGTGTGGTCTTATGGGATTCCTAAAATTTCATCTTTAACCAACAACCGCGCTGAAGCGGTAAATATCCAGAACAACGGCTTACGGGTTAGCCTTTTGGTTTTAGCGCCATTCAGCATTGCCCTCTTAGCTGGCCGGGAAGTGTGGATTCCGATTTTATACAGCCGAGCTTTTCTGAGCATCGCCCCGCTCTTTATCTGGCAGGTCATGGGCGATCTTATCCTGGTCACTCGCCAGAATATATTAATTACCTTAATTCCATTCGAGAAAATCAGAAACTATTTCATCGAGGGAATAATCTATTGGGCTGGATGGATTATTTTTGGGGTCTTCGGACTTTCAAGATGGGGCATCCTCTCTCCGCTGGTTACTTATTTTGGCATCAACCTGATCATGCTGATCGGAGATATCTTTTATCAAAGCAAAGCCAGTGGTTTTCAGTTGAGCAATCCGAATTGGTTGATGATCCTCAAGGGATTACCATTGTTAGTTCTTGGTTATGCTGTAGCCCAATTCGTCCCATCCATTTTGCTCCGTATCGCCATCTGTAGTGTGATTATCTTGATTATGCTGCTTTGGATCCCTACAAAGAGCGAAATCCAAAAAGCTACAGCCTACCTTCTGTCCTTATGGAATAAATATATTCTTCGGAAAAGAGATGTACCATGATCATTCATCCTCCACAAAAGATTCTTAGCGATGGAGAAGTTATTCTCTGCGCTAAAGTTGAGTTTTCCAAATCCATCCCAGACATACCAACCCAGCTCTGGTTTGCTTTCCCCGAAAGATATGCCCCTTATGTAGCGCCCACTTCAGATGCCTTTGCCTCGACCTTGCTCCAAATCGCAATGTTTTTTAATGAAGACCTAGAGGTGCGCGGGGCTGTTTCTCCCCAGCTTGCCTATAATTTACACGAGATCCACGCTTATTTCTCACAATGCTCGCCAAAGTTATTCAAACCCATCCACATCCAATTTGAATCCTATCTTAGCGAACCCATCCAATCCGCTGGTAAAGTGGGTAT
>DYKV01000483.1 GCA_020722415.1 Anaerolinea sp. | reverse complement strand
ATAAATCTTGCCTAAAATCGCTTGCAATTTTTCTAATGTCAACTTAATATTTAAATATCTCACCGAACCGGAGGTCATTATGATTCAGCGCGCGTTATCCTATTTTTTGATCGCTCTACTGTTTTTCCTGCTCTTCCCCCCATCAGCTACAGCTCATCCTCTAGCCCTCGACACTCCCGGCAACGAAAATTGGGACAACACCCTTGGGAATCCTGGATTATCCGGCTTTGTTGCATCGCTCGCGTTAAACGGCACGACCCTCTACGCCGGGGGAAGTTTTGGGGCTGCTGCTTGGAATGGAACAGAGTGGAATTCGCTAGGGAATATGAATGGAGCTGTTTATGCCTTAGCAACCGCCGCAAATGGAGATCTGTATGCTGGTGGTGCATTTACCGAAATTGGATCCTGCACAGAATGCCAGTACAGCGCTTACTTGCATGAGGCAAACTGGAATTCACTAGATGGAGTAATTGACAACATGGTGCTGGCGCTCGCTATTGATAGCAGCGGGAAAATCTATGCCGGGGGTGATTTCACTAATCATATTGCAACATTGAACAACGGTTCCTGGACTGCGCTTGGGGATGGCTTAGACAGCACAGTATTTTCCTTGGCAGTGGATTCCAATGATAACGTATATGCGGGTGGTTATTTTGCCTATAACCTCGCAGAATGGAATGGTTCAACCTGGCAATCATTTAGTGAGGCAAATTTTGACGGTGGAATATACGCATTGAGCGTGGACGATGTGGATAATTTGTATGTGGGTGGATCATTTAATAATCCTTATCCCTACTTAATCAGGTATTCTTCGACTTGGTCATACCTGGATTTTTACTCAGATGGCTCCGTTTCAGCCCTAGCCACTGACCATTGTGGTGGTTTATATGTTGGGGGAGGTTTTAGCACGTATAATTCATCCACCGCATCCCCGGCAATTGCCTATTGGGATGGTATGTCGTGGTCTGGTCTGGGTGATGGATTAACCCTAGAATCTGGAAGCCCATCCGTACAAGCGCTGCGCTATCACAATGGCACTCTTTACGTTGGGGGTGAATTCGACCAGGCTGGTAACCAATCAGCCAGCAACATTGCCGCTTGGACTGGGCGAGACTGCACCCCCCTCTCCCCTGGTGTTTCGACCTATACACTCTACAGTGATAACCTGCCAGTGACCATAGAAATCACCCAGCCCGGCAACATCTCCAGCCTGCGCGTTCAGCGTCACAACCAATCCCATCCATCTGCCACTACTCCATTGCAAACCGGTTACTATTGGCAAATCGAAGCATTGGCTAATGATGGCACTCCAGCCACAGATTTCTCCCTCAATCTCACCTTGACGACTCCCCCCGGCATGACTCCGGATGACAAGGATAAATTATGCCGGTTCTCCAATGATCAATGGGTTTGTGCGGCTTCGAGCCACACTACAAATACCATCACCCTCAAAAACGTCACCGCTCTCTCTGACTGGACAATCGGAGACAACGCCGGACCAACCGCAATACAACTCAGCAAATTCCAAACCGTTCAACCAAACAACGGAATCAGGAATGTCCTTCCCCTCCTCGTGATCAGTCTGATCCTCAGCTTGCCGGCTCTGCTTGCCAAGCGCAATAAAACGGGGTAATCCGCCTGATTTAGGGGACGAATGATCAATTGACAACCTGCTCTCAAGAAAGCAAAACGGATGCAGCACTCCTTGACTGCATCCGTTTAT
>DYKV01000482.1 GCA_020722415.1 Anaerolinea sp. | reverse complement strand
GCTATGCCAACCGCCAGCCAGGGCGAAATGCATGCAACTGTCATGGCAGCCTTACGCTCCGTCTCGAAGCTGTCTCATCGTTCAGAAAATGAAATCATTTTCACCGATGGAAAGACAGTCACCACAACAATTGAATTCGCACCACCGGATAAAAAGCACTTCTTTAGTAAAGATGGTGAAATGATCGTCGTTGATAACAGAGTTTACAACAAAGGGAAAGGGGAAGATAAATGGACAGAGTTACAGATGGATGCCGCGCAAATCAGTTATCCCAGTTTTAGTGAAGACTTCGGTGATATTCAGTTCTTAGGACAAGAAAACCTAGATGGAAAACCAATGCTGGTTTACAAGGCTAGCCTTGTAAATAAAGAGACTGGAACAACCAGTGTTTTTACCTATTGGATCAGCCCGAAAGATGGTTTGTTGTACAAGTTGGTCAATGATGGTGAAGTTGGCTCTTGGGATTCAAGTACAGGTAAAACGAAGATGGTCAAAGCGATCACGACCAGCATTTTTATATATGACCCAAGTATACAGATTGCTTCGCCAATCAAGTAATCGTGCGTAAAGAGGAAGTACTATCCATTTATCCAGAACAAGGCGGCTTAACAACGTGTTGCAGCCGACGCTGCTTCGCTGCGCTCCGCAACGCGGGTGAAGCGCCAACTGTTAGCCCACCCGTCATAAAGGAAAATTTACATGCAAAAATGGGAATATCTTTTTGTGGGAAATATTAGTCTCCGCAATGGGAGACCAGATAGTTATCCTGTGGCTTATCGGATCAACAGTAAGGGATTCGAGCTTTTTTCTGATTTTAGAAACCGGCTGAATACTTTATCTGACGCGGACGCGGCGGGATACTATAACGCAAAGCTTGGAGAAGAGGATTGGGAAATGACTGGTGTCGGCAATACAGCTTCGGCTTGGCATTGCCTTTACTTCAAGCGTCCCAAGTCATAGATTTAGCGAGCCAAGTAGAGCTTTATATGCTAAAATTTGGTTATGAAAGTCTGCGACGCTATCAAACTCATTGAGGCCGATGGCTGGTACTTAGTTGCCACAAAAGGCAGTCACAGGCAGTATAAGCATCCAACAAAACCGGGGCGTGTGACCATTGCAGGACATCCGAGTGACAATTTAGCACCAGGCACACTGAATAGCATTTTGAAACAAGCCCAACTTAAGAGACCTAAAAACAGCGAGAGGTGACCATGTATCGCTTTCTTATCATTATCGAAAAAGCAAATGGCAATTATTCTGCATATTCCCCTGATTTACCTGGCTGTGTTGCTACTGGCAAAACACGCGCAGAAACAGAACGCAATATGCACGCGGCTGTACAAATGCACATACAGGGCATGATTGAAGATAAAATTCCAATCCCCGAAAATGACACGCTTGCAGAGTATATTGCTGTAGCAGTATAGTCAGTCAATGAGGTATATTGGCAGGAGGAAAGCGGGGTAACTCCGGCTCCACCTGACGGACGGGTCTGTGCCCTTATCCACGGGGATTCAGCCACAAAAGTGGGATTCTACTCTATGGCATTTATCCTCTAGGTGACGTTTGTTGTGGAAGAGGATGTAGCGGTGGAGTCAATCTATGTAGGTTTTTTCGCTGCGAACGGAGTAATGTTTGCTGCGGATGGCATCACTGACCCTTCGACAAGCTCAGTGCAAGCCAGTTCGAGGAGTTTTTTGAATTGCGAATTTTGCTTGTTGAC
>DYKV01000481.1 GCA_020722415.1 Anaerolinea sp. | reverse complement strand
GGGATGAATAATAATCCGGTCAGGTATGGTGATCCCACAGGGCATATCGGTGAGGACTGTAGCGATAACCCAGAGATTTGCAAGTATATTCCGCCCCAACCGCCACTACCCGTAACACCCCCAACAGGCACTCCACCTCCACCAACAAATAATCCCGAACCACAGCCAGCTCCAACACCAGAGATGACACCTTCCCCTGGATCGCCCACAGAGTTGATTCTGAAGGGGAGATCGCAAATTTACGGCGAGTGGTTTAGAAAGTGGGGACTAGGCTGGGATGCTTATCATTACACATTAGGCGGCAATGAAGAAATATATAATTTGGCCGAGCCCCCTGTTGGGAATCTATACCAAGACGAAGGTGCCACACCATTCTCCGACGCCCCTCCTGGTACGCCATCCTTTCCAAGCATTACAATTGATTTGCCTGTTGTAGAGTCGCGTGCAGTAACCACTGTAAACATCACCGCAAAATATACATCTGGTAAATTAACAAATGTAACGATAGATCCCGTGAAAACAAGAATGGAAATAAGATTGATATTCGCCAATGGCAAAACATTTCAATTTACGTGGCCGCTGTGGTCAATTAAATGGTGAACACTTAGTGAATAATATGTTGTTTTCATCTCGAGTTCTAGTATTTATAGCTGTCACCTTTATATGGGTGTTCCTTAGTGTATTTGCTACATTGAACCAGAGGAAATTCCCATGGGATTTTCTCATAATAATTATAGGGATACTGGTGGATGGTTATAAGTTTTCCATTTCACTCTTATTCATACAAATGAATATCAGCATTCCGTTATGGTTACCTTGTATTACCTATTTATTAATAAATTTTAGGCAACGCGCGAAATATTACATAACATCTAATTCTTGGCTATTAAATTTAATTGTCGGAGTAGTCATAGGAATATTGCTCTCTATGGTAGTTGAAAAGCTTTCTCCATCCAATAATTACACCATAAACGCAACAATGGTTTTTTATCAGATTTCTACAGTACTTGGAGAAGAGCTGCTTTTTAGAAGTATTTTATTAGGAAATCTCCAATATGTTCAACTATTTTCCCGAGTTGGAATAGCTATTCAGGCGTTTATCTTTACGTTAGGGCATTCAAGTTTAATATTCAATGGTCAATGGATAGCTTTATTTGGTATTTTTCTATTAGGTTTGTCAAGCGGCTGGCTAACAGCCAAAAATAAGAATATTATGGGTGCCATTGGACTTCATTTCACCTACAACATATCTCTTCTACTTTAGTTTCGCCAAAATTGCATTTTTGCCTATTTTTCGCCCTAAAACTGGCAGTTTGAGCCCATGCCCCCCCATACATGGTGGCAAAGTCGCTCGTTGTACCACCATATATGAGGCAGAAGAAAAAAGGCGAAATTAAAGTAGAATACCTGCTGAGCGACCACCTCGGCTCGACCTCCCTGGCAACCGATGAGACCGGCGCATTGCTGGTCGAGACCCGCTATAAGGCGTGGGGTGAAGTGCGGTATACTACCGAAAACAGTACCTTACCAACCCGATACACCTATACTGGCCAGTATTCGTACATCGCCGACGACGCCACCGACCTCGGCAGCCTCGGCTTCGGACTCATGTACTACGGCGCACGTTGGTACGATGTCGCTTTGGGACGGTTTGTGCAAGCCGACACGATCATCCCTGAACAGACTCAGGGCACCCAGGCCTGGGATCGGTACGCGGGGATGAA
>DYKV01000480.1 GCA_020722415.1 Anaerolinea sp. | reverse complement strand
AATAAATCGAAGCATGCTATAAAAACAGCCAATTTCTGACAAATAAAGGTAAAATAAATCTAATATGCGTATCTTAGCAATTTACAATGGTGAATATGGGCAACGCCATATCGAGAACATTACCCAACATGCACCACCTCATTGGGAAATTTTTACATGGAAGGCAGCCGCAAATTTCCCTCTGATTATTGATTATCCAGAGGATTTTATTCCGCCTGATTTGCCCCAAGCAGATCTCGTCCTCTCCTTCGCCGAGCAAAAAGGAGTAGCAGAGCTTTTACCCGAAATAGCGCAACGGACCAGTGCAAAAGCGGTTATAGCTGCAATTGATAACGAAGCCTGGCTGCCCCGCGGTTTGGCGCGGCAACTGCGCGGCTGGCTGGAGAGAATAGGGGTTGCTTGTGCCACACCGAAACCGCTTTGTTCTCTGACCGAAAGTGATTTTGGAGTAACTCGCCGCCAGCGGATTAGCTATCATAGTAACGAGATAAGCGAGTTTGCCCGCCATTTTGGACATCCTCAGTTTCAAGTGATCGTTAATGAGCTGACGCGTTGCATCATCCAAGTCGAAGTCCAACGCGATTCAGTTTGTGGTTGTGCCCGTTTTGTCGCAAACGGGTTGATTGGGGTGAACGTTGAGGAAGCGGAAGAGAAAACCGGTTTGTTACACCACCATTACCCTTGTTTAGCCAGCATGGGAATTGATGTGGATTTCGATGACACCCTACTGCACGTTTCGGGTAACATTTTCAAAGATGAACTCGGCGAGATGATCAAACCTTATAAGCGAGTGCAATATATTGCCCCAGGCAAGCGCAGTGAAGATTAATTAGTCCATTTGACGGGCGAGTTCTTCTGCTGCTGTAAATTCCTCTGGTGTGTTGACATTGCGGAAAATTAATCCCTGCGGATCGAACAAAGCCACCTCTTGAGCGCTCATAAAACGGATATTTGCCGAGGAGAACCAGGCATCCGCCCGCCAATAACCATCTTCAATGGCTTCGCGGACGAGCGGTAGACTGGTTTCCTTGCGATATACAGCGTGAAAAGGCTCATTGCCTTCGCGCGATTGAGGGATAACAGCATCGGCTTTGGTTTTCTCTAATGTTTCAAACATCGTTTGAAATAGTTGTGCGCTGGCAAAAGGCATGTCACAAGCCACAATTGCCACATACGGATGATGAGCAGCCTGTAATGCCGTGTAAAGCCCGCCTAAAGCACCCCGCCCAGGGAAGATATCCGTTATCAACGGTAAGCCCAGAAAGCGGTAATTTTGGGGATGATTAGTTGTTATCAAGTGCTCATCCGCGATGGAGCGCAATCTTTCGAAAATGCGCTGAATTAATGGTCGCCCAAGGAATGGCACCAATGCTTTATCACGCCCCATACGGCGCGATTCTCCGCCAGCTTGAATAACCAATGTCCGCATATATTAAGTTTATCACTAATTGAATAAGGCTAAAAGTTTTTTGAATTGGTTTTTTTGATTAATTAGTTGAGCTTGCTCCATTACTAATCTGTAGGAAAAAATTTCCCAAAAGCGGGGTAACCCTTTTCTCATTCTAGACCGAAGGGAAATATATTCCGTAGATCTGGCAAATTATAGCATTACCGGGCAACATTTGCATCGAACGCGCAAATGTTGTAGACATTGATGTCGCCGTTTGGTTGCGGCATGAATGCCGCGTTACGCTTTTTACTCAATGAAAATCGTAACTACTTTGA
>DYKV01000479.1 GCA_020722415.1 Anaerolinea sp. | reverse complement strand
GGGCGAGACCCGCTATACCTGGACCGACCCGTTCCTGGACACCACCCCGGCCTACGCCATGACCAGGTACCAGTACACCGGTCAATTCAGCTACGCAGCCGAGTTCGGACTGTATTTCTACAACGCAAGATGGTACGACAGCCAATTGGGGCGCTTCGCCCAGGCCGATACGATCATCCCTGGCGCAGGAAGCAGTCAAGCATGGGACAGGTACGCCTATGCAAATAACAATCCTCTTAGATATTCTGATCCCAATGGGCATTGGCCGTGGGATAAAATCAAGGAAACAATTAGTACAGCTATTAGTATTGCTGCGGCCACAGTCTCGTACATCAAAGATAACCCAATAACTATCTCAAAAAATCTCAGTGTAAATATTCCTGTTGTCACGCCATTGGAATTGGGGGGGGCCTCAAAAGTGCTTACATATTCTATTGACTTGAAGGCTTCAATAAGAACTATTGGTAGAACTGCCGGAGAAGATCTTTTGGGGCCAGCTTTCTTAGTCGCAGGAGGCTTACTAACTGTTGCACCTAACCAAATAGAAAATATTTTTCAAGGAGCATCTTGGAATGATTATGTTGGCGATGCGCTAGTTGATACTGGTGGGTTTATTGCATCTGAAATTGTCGGGGATATGCTCGCAGTGGGTTTTATTGAAACTGGACCAGGTGCAATTGTAGCGAATTTCGTCGGGGATATTGGCATGGGTTCAATATGGGAAAAGCAAATGGATGAGTGGGGATCACGCCAAGATTTTATAGATTGGCTTGGACAAGTACCAGGCAATGTTGCATCAGCTATGCCCCGATATAATTACTATGATCCAGTTCCTGAATCTCCAGACCCACAGAATCAAATTATCCTACCTAATGCTACGCCAAAACCACCCCAATAAAAATTGATAACGAACCGAAAATATAGCTATGTCTAAAACTTCTCCTTCACAACAACATCAGATGGAAACATCATTTTTCAGATTAATGTCGGGAAACTTAGTATCCTTATTTTTTTCCTGGATAGGTCTCAATACATTTCTGATGCTAAAAACGATACCACCGATTTATATTTGGACCATTCTAGCCCTAGTATTATTTCTGATAGCATTATTGGTTGCCCAAAAGATGAAACGCGCGTATCAATATCATCTCTTGGTTCTATCTTTAGCATCAGTTAATTCATTTTTGTTGTTTGATGGCTCAATTAGGCTACTTCTTGGTAGCGAATCTCGTTTTTTAAGTTGGGATTCGTTTATAGTCCTACTTTTAGGTTCATTAGTCACTTTATTAGGTTTTTGGGGCCAAGTTCAAGTGTCGCGCGCAAAATTAAGAGCGTCTGTAAACTTAAATGTCCAATCTCAAAGATTGGACCTCAAGAAAGGTTTTTGGAATCTAGATGCTCCCCTGCGATTAGAATCTCCGGACGTTGAAAAGAGGAACTCCAAAATCTGGAAACGCGTTTCTATCCTTTCGCCTTTAGTAACGGCTTTGGGGTTCGTTTTTGCAAGATCTACAACCGGAAATATTCAAACAATACTTTTCGCTGTTTGTTTGTACATATTAGGATGCGCCTTTGTTTGGAGCTATGCAAAGCACTTATCAATCGTACTTCAATTAAAGGAATGGGAAGTTACTAACAAAATTATTATCAAGATTTAAGAAGAGCTATGAAAACCCCGCAGAAGCCGTCCATCCACTGCCTTCGTCCCATCCCCCCAGGGACCGTCTGC
>DYKV01000478.1 GCA_020722415.1 Anaerolinea sp. | reverse complement strand
TACACTGACACCACGTCCCATGCAAGAACATTCTAATAACGCAAATCGTTGGGCGCGTTATTCAAACTCGTGAGGGATTATGAAATCACTACAAAACATTGCACACCACCTTTGGGACAAGTTGCTGGTCATTATTGGAACATTGTGTGTTTTATTACCTACAAGCCCAATGAATATGCTATACACAACGCGAGACTCGGGGGTATTCCTGTATGTGGGATGGCGGATTTTGAATGGGGAATTACCATATCGGGATGTATGGGATCATAAGCCCCCTGTCATTTTTTACATCAACGCATTAGGGCTTGCTATGATAGATGGTTCTCGTTGGGGTGTCTGGCTACTGGAATTCTTAGGTCTGTCTTTTGCGGCATTTGTTGGATTTAAAATTGTTCAGAAAGCACTCGGCACCTTTCCTGCCATTTTCGGCATGCTGCTCTGGCTGTTGACGCTTGTATTTGTAATTGAAGGGGGGAACTTAACTACCGAGTATACCTTGCCTCTACAATTTGCTACTCTGTGGCTTACCAAGACTGCGTTTGAGAAACCAAACATCCACTGTTGGCGCTGGTTTCTGATAGGTTTACTTGGTGCTATTGCGTTTTTTACCAAACAGACCTCTATCGGGATTTGGATATCAGTGATTCTGTTTCTGGTCATTTGGAGAGTGAAATCACATCAGATCAAAGAGCTTGCATCTGAATTTCTGTCCCTGTTAAGCGGATTTGCTGTAGTTTGTATATACTGGACAGTATTTTTTGGCTTACAAGGTGGTTTTGTCCAATTTTGGAGTGCCGCTTTCGATTTTAATTTTGTCTATTCGTCTGTAAATTTTCTCGCTCGACTGAACCCCGTAATCCTGGGTATAACACCACTTACGACGGTGGGGCTGTTGCAATTTGCTGGGATTGGATATTTGCTTGGGTTGCAATTGATTTATTTGAAGAGAGATGCTATCCGCGATTGGTTGCCACTACTTGTGATAGGGTTGTTTGATTTCCCAATGGAGTTGATTCTAATTAGCGTCTCTGGCAGAACGTATCCCCATTACTACATGACCGTTTTACCTGTATTGAATCTTTTCGCAGGGGTCACATTTTGGGTCATTCTCTCATCGCGGTTTCTCGATGACATTGCACATACTGCAAAATACGTTCTGACCGTAGGCATTTTGGGACTATTTTTGTGGTCATCTTTCAACCAATACCGAAGACAAGTAACATCTTTTAGAAGTGTGAATAAACAACATTCTATAGTGAGCAGAATAGAATTGAATACCGACATTGAAGACAAGGTCTTGCTATGGGGGGCAGAAGCATCTGTCAATTATTTCTCACGCCGCAAAAGCCCAACTCGTTTTGTCTATCAGTATCCACTTTACAGATACGGATATGTGGACGAACAAATGATCATAGAGTTTTTGGACGATTTAATCCGTGAACGTCCTCGTTTGATTATTGATACTCATGACACGCTTACTCCTTTATACCACTTCCCTATCCAAACCTATACCATACAGCAACGATTGGCATATCTGCAACGTCATTATTGTATGGTTGATGATTTTCTACCAAATTCAAATTGGACCGTTTATGAATATACAGTGCATGATTGCTCACCATAAGTCAGATGCGCCTAACCTGCCGCTCCAGCTGACGCCGCTGCGCTCCGCGGTGCAGGTGAAGCGCAGGCCGTTGGGCAGCCGAAAGCATGAGTTTTCCTTTCGCACT
>DYKV01000477.1 GCA_020722415.1 Anaerolinea sp. | reverse complement strand
TCCGGCAGTTAATTGGTAAAAATAAAGACCGTTGGTCACGTCTTGCGGTTCGAACGTCACCTCATGATTCCCCGCCGCCATCTCGCCCTCCACCAGCGTCGCTACTTCTCGGCCGGTTACATCGAATACTTTCAAGGCCACGTGTGTATCCTGTGGGAGATAAAAACGAATCGTTGTCGAAGGATTGAAAGGATTGGGGTAATTCTGATCCATGTGAAAAAACTTTGGAGTAGTACTCCCCTGACGTATACCCGTGCTGGTTTGGCGTTCCAGTCGAATGAAAGTGATCGATGGACTGGGCATATCGTTAATGGTGATATCAAGCGTGCTTCCTCCAGCCATATAGCTTACATGTTTTGAGAACTTGTCCAAAGGTTCTTTGACAAAATTTTTAGTTACTTTGATCTTGTCATCTGAATCCCAGGGCAAATGATTGAAATGAATTTCGTAATCTTGATAATTACTCTTGTAATTGGAAATCGCAAGATAGAGCTTATTCGCATCTTTTGATTTGGCTGCCAACACCATAAAGTTCGTGGTATCCGCCTGCCAATGGCCTTCAACCACATCACTACCGGTGGCATGAATTTGAACCGGTGTATTTTCAAAAGTCAAACTGAATGTTTTCATGCCATAAGCATTCCACTTCAAACGAGGAGCGTTCAAAGAGTCGCTATCTACAAGCTGCAAACCAGGATACCAGAACATCTTATCCACCGGAGCTTCCTGAGCTGTTATCAAATTGGAAAGCAGATACGCAGCTCCCAGCGCGTTGTCTTCCATAACAACCCCTGTCTCGTGCAAATCGCAATTGATTTCGGTAATATGACTTTCCGCATCGACAAAACCCAGAGAATCCAAAACATCCCTGACATAATCAGCCCAATATTTGATACCATAGGGATTTTTTGCCCCGTAAAGATGCCAGGAATAGAAATCTAAGGGAGCATGATTGTCCGAAAGGTATTGTAGGAAATTATGAAAATATGCCTTTTGAGGAATAACAATGGTCGCAGGTACCGCTCCCGGCGCTCCAACTTTGAGTTCAGGATTATAGGCTTTAAGTGCTCTGCTCACTGCCTCGTACATTTGATAAAATTGCATAGGTGTGCCATCCCAGAAGATGCCTCCCGGTTCGTTCCAAATTTCCCAGTATTGAAAATTGTAATCAAAGCCGTCGTCCCAACCATCATTGCAGTGCATGACCGTGCGTTTACATAATTCAGCAAACTTAGTAAAATGAGCACCGTCTGGATCAAGTGGCGGTTGCAAAGGGGGTGTCGGGTACAAAGAACTATTGGGCCAACTAATCCCCAATCGAAAATAAACCTCAAAGTTATGATCGATGATGGTGCTGAGTTTAAGGTCGAAAGTATCCCAGTGATAGTGAGCAGAATTGGTGGGATCGAAGTCAGTATTTAAAATAGAAAACGAGTTTGAACCTGTATCGAGCTGCCAGAACTCAGAGTAATATTGGTAATCATTAAAACGATCGTCGTGCAACCGAATCGTTGTTATCCCGGTTTCTTGATAACCAAGTATTTTTTCTCCAGGATCGCGATTCATACCTCCAGGATCGCGATTCACACCTAACAAATCCTTTATCGTTGCAATTTCATTGCTAAAGTCAACGTTAATCTCGCGCTGACCATAGCCATTAGCAACCGGGACCATATTCAATAAGAATATCATAACAAGAAGCTTGTTCATTGCGATCTCCTTTCTTATTTA
>DYKV01000476.1 GCA_020722415.1 Anaerolinea sp. | reverse complement strand
TGAGTCCACTGCAAAAAGCTTTTCTCCGTGCCCTTTGTGGAATCTTTGCGCCCTTGGTGGTTTTCTCTTTTACCACAGAGGTCACAAAGCAGGCGCAAAGGTCGCAAAGGGGTATCTGTATTTATCAATCATTTGATTCCATATTTCAACAAAGTAACGTTTTTTTGTCTGCTTCACCCAATTATTTCTCCATTTTCTTGAGCCGATTTTATATTTCTTTGCGTCTTGACGGCTTGGCGTTAAATATTTTAACTTTTTGCGGTTCAGTAAATAAATGTTTCCTTTTTAGGAGCGCTGGATAGGTTTTGCGAAAGGATTCCAAGCGATTTCTTAGCAAATTGAGAATTGCTGAAATAAACATTAATTCTCCTATCCTGTGCTATAATTTTAAAGATACGTGGAGCGAGCCATGCTTGAGCCGGTGCTTGTTCTAAATGCGAACTTTGAACCCATTAATGTCTGCACTACCCGGCGCGCCATTACCTTGATTCTCGACGGTAAAGCTAGTTTAGTCATGAATGGCAGGGGAGAAATCAAAACGGTTGCGCGCACCTATCCACGTCCCTCCATCATCCGCTTAGAAAAAATGATCAAGCGACCACGACCCACTGTGCGCCTGACTAAAAAAGAAATCCTTCGCCGGGATGATTATACCTGTCAGTATTGCGGACAAAAATCCCCCTTTTTAACCGTGGACCACGTGATTCCTCGCCATTTAGGGGGAGAATACAGTTGGGAGAACTTAGTGGCAGCTTGTCCAGCTTGTAATCACCGTAAAGGAAGTCATACTCTTGAACAAGTACACATGCGCTTACTCCGTCAGCCGAAATCGCCGCCGGTGAATGCATTGTATTTATTTGGCCGTCATCTGGCGTTGAATAAGGAATGGCTGCCTTTCATAAGTGGCTGGTAATTAGAAGACAATCTCCATCCCATCTTGGGCTAGTTTAATATTTCCTTGAAATTCTTGGCGGGCTTGTTCGACCCAGTCTTGGGCATTTTGCCTAAATACCGGATAGTGTATCAACAACAATTCCTCGACTCCGGCTTGTTTGGCTACCATTCCGGCCTGGCGCGGGCTGGAGTGTCCGCTGGCTTCGCCGGCAGCTTCATGGATCAGGATTTTTGCACCTCTGGCTAACTCAATCACATTGTGGCAAGGTTCGCTGTCACAAGAATATGCCAAGCTTTGACCACTTTGGAGGTTCTGGATGCGTAATCCAATGGTTGGAATGAGATGACAAACGGGCGAACTGAGGATTTTTACAGTTTGATCACGAAAAACCATCTGGTTGGTTTGATCCGCTAACGGATGTAGTTCGACTGGGTAACGTTCACTCCATTGTTCCCAATCGAATAATGCCATCAGCTTTTCAAATAACTTCAGCGTACTTTCCAATCCATAAACTGGTAAGACTGCTTTCCTTTTCCGTAGCCACAAATTCATCAATAAGGTGGGTAAGCCGGATACATGGTCAGGGTGAAAATGGGTCAAGATTAAACCGGTTAGTTGAATGGGATCACTTCCTACTTGTTGTAAGCGCAGGTAAGGATTATTAGGGCAATCAATGAGGATCCGCTCTTGTTGGGAGACAAGCAGGAGGTGAGTGTTATCATGCTGTTCATCCGGCAATGCGTTAGCGCTTCCTAAGATAATTATTTTCAACGAAGGTTTCTGCATCGTAACTCCTTTGACAATATCACATTAAACATTTGTTCTATAAAACTCTATGCTT
>DYKV01000475.1 GCA_020722415.1 Anaerolinea sp. | reverse complement strand
AATCAGTTGAAAGGAACTGTCTGTCACATATAATATTAAAATTCTCGGAGATTAGGAAAAAGAATTGACGAATGGATGGCTCTGGCATATCATTAAAGAAAACCCGGGAGGGAAAAATGGCGAAGAAAAATGCATCAAAAAAAACCCAGCAAAGACAAAATATCCGCAAAGAAAAGCAATCCTCTCTGTTAACTTGGATAGTACTAGGGGTGTTGGCGCTTCTGGTCGTTTATGGGGTTGCCCTGCAGTTTTCCAACTCGACAATACACAATATCACCGTACCAGAAATCACTGTGCAAGAAGCATATCAAAAATATCAACAAGGCGCATTGATTTTAGATGTACGCACTGCTGAGGAATGGTCACAAAGCCATATCCCAAATGCTATCCATATCCCCTTGGACGAATTGGAAAGCCGTCTGCATGAACTCCCCAAAGATAAGGAAATTGTGGTGATATGCCATACCGGTAATCGCAGCCGTGAAGGAGTGGTGCTATTGTTGAAGGCCGGCTTTACCCAAGTGAGTATGGTAACTGGCGGGATGAATAATTGGCAGGCTGCCGGGTATCCGGTAGTGAATGGGGAATAGAATTAGCATGTTTCTGATGAGTACTTGATAAAATGAATGTATATGAGTATTGAAAGTATAAATCATCATCGGGTAATAGCAGGAATAGCGTTTGTGTTCTCAATTAAATCAACCCATTTATAATATAAACCTACATTAAACTTGTTTACTGGATTTCTGATCTTTATTATGTGGTTGCTTCAGTGGGAGGAAAAGTGTTGAATCGTTTTCGTGGTTGTCTGTTGGGTTTGGCATGTGGTGATGCGGTAGGATCGGCGGTGGAGTTTAAAATTCCGGGAACTTTTACACCTTTGTCGGATATGGATGGAGGAGGACCGTTTAACCTTCGCCCTGGAGATTGGACTGATGATACTTCTATGGCTCTATGCCTTGCCGCCAGCTTGCTCGAGAGTAAAGGTTTTGATCCAGCGGATCAGATGAAGCGTTATTGCCGCTGGCAGGACGAGGGGTATATGAGCAGTACCGGAACGTGTTTTGATATCGGTTACACTACTGCCTCTGCCTTGCAGCATTTTCGAGAAACTGGTGATCCATTTAGTGGCTCAACTGACCCCATGCAAGCTGGGAATGGATCGTTGATGCGCCTTGCCCCAATTCCCATGTATTATGTGGAAAATTTGAAATTAGTAACCCATTATTCAGCAGAAAGTTCCCGCACAACCCATGCCAGCCTGGAAGCAGTGGATGCCTGTCGTTTATTTGGTGTGATGCTTGCATTAGCTTTAAGGGGAGCGACGAAAGAAATGATTTTATTCAGCGGTCATGTGCCAATTTTTCAACGCCAAAAGTTAGTTGATTCAATTGCCGCAATCGCTAAGGGAATTTATATTAATAAAACCGAAAGACAAATCTTAGCAAAAGGTTATGTGGTCAATACTTTAGAAGCTGCCTTATGGTGTTTTTGGAATACGAATACTTTCCGTGATGCTGTCCTTTGTGCAGCTAACCTCGGTTATGATGCCGATACAACTGCCAGTGTTTGCGGCCAGATTGCCGGGGCTTATTATGGGGTGGAAAAAATCCCACGCGGGTGGTTAACCCGTCTGGCAATGGCGGAGGATATTCGCGCTTTAGCTGACAGATTGTTTGAAGAACGCTGGAAGGAGGAGAAAATTCGTTTCCCTCGTATGTAGGGTGAGCGGGATTT
>DYKV01000474.1 GCA_020722415.1 Anaerolinea sp. | reverse complement strand
CAGCCGCGCGCTTTCAGCGCGCAACTGTACCCGGCGGGTTATGGCGCCGTTCGGTCAATTAGGAGAGATGAATAGATGCTGAATCAGGAACAGCTCGATCTTCTGTGGGTTATTGAGGTCGCCTGCCAGCGTTGCATCCGGGCCGCAAAGTATTTCGATGTAGCTTCAGGGATACAAAATAACACTTGGGCGTTCACGCAGAATTGCTATGGAGGCATTTGCGTGATCCACTGGTGTCAGATTTTTGGTTCACGGTCAGAGCCAACCCATTATTCTCATCTTTTCGAAAAAGGAATGCTGGCGCAAATGACAAAGGACAATGTCTCCCACCGACTGCTCAGTGCCCTTGGAATGAACGATGACCAGTACCGCATTTTTTGGCAAGGAGTTAAGGATGCAAGAGACAGGTACCTTGTTCACCATGAGTTCTTAGCGCCTGACACCCCTAGGTTTCCTGACACCGATCAACTTGTCAGCACATGTCTGGTTATGCGAACAGTCGTGGGAGAGATCGTTCAATCCGAACCAGGAGAGAACGTGAAGCGACATGAAGACATCCGGCACTTCGTAAGCCATTACTCGAATGAACGACTTCTCTCGAAGATCAAAAACGATAGTGAAGTGTTGCAGAAGGCACTGTCAGGAAGAAAATGATAAACCGAACCTGTCGTTTCACCGGATTCGCTTCGCTCCCCGGTGAACTTGCCGTTAGCCACCTTCCTGCAAAACTTAGGAAATCATTTGTGGAAGAATTTTCGCTCGAAAGATTAGCAGAATTAATTTGCGGTGACGATAAAAACTTTGCGCCAATTTATCGTAGCAGTTGGTATTTAACACGTTTTTTTGAAAGCGTTGGTTTATCAAGGTTTCAACATGATGGTTCAACTCGTAAAATTTGGGTATTGGGTTGCTTAAGGCAATGCTCAAATGAAGAATTGAATCAAGTTATTTTGGGTTTGGCATCACCAAAGGCTTACAAAGGAAATGTTGAACAGATAGAGTTGGCTCTAAAAAGTTTGAACGAAGTTTTGAATCCAGAAGGTTTTAGCGTCGAGATAAATGGCGTAAAACCTATTTTGAATAGCATTGAGCCTCGTTTGTCCCGTCCTCTAAATTCACCTTCAAACGGCGAAACGTTTATTCTTGAAAAACCTGATTTCAAGTTACTTGGGATTGAGTCTGAATACGGCGATTTATTGGATAGTCGTTGGGAAGAAGTTGAAAAATGCCTTCAGAGTCGTGCTTATTTGGCGTCCATAATTCTTATGGGCAGTTTACTTGAAGGTATATTGAATTGGGCTTTGATGAAATTTCCTGAAAAAGCCTTCCGTGCGTCTGCAAGCCCAAAAGACAATACTGGCAAGCCGAAATCTTTTCGTGATTGGTCATTAAGTCAAATGATAGATGTTACGTGTGAATTAGGCTGGCTAGAAATTGATATTAAGCGTTTTTCTCATTCAGTCCGAGAATTTAGAAATTTGGTTCACCCTTACCAGCAATTCAAAGAAGGAGTGTTTCCTGATGAAGATACATGTAAAATTAGTTGGCAAGTGGTTCGTGCTTCAATAAACGATTTAGAAAAACATTTTGTACCTTTACACAAAAACGGTGGCTAACAAAGCGTGCAGCGGACGGGTGGGATTCTGCGCGTTTTTCAAGCATTTTCCTCGCTTTGAGTTTTTTCTGCTCTCGGAGTTTTTTCTCGTCCCGCCCACCCGCCGCTAACGCAAACCGTTAG
>DYKV01000473.1 GCA_020722415.1 Anaerolinea sp. | reverse complement strand
CCCTTCCCCGCTCTTGGCCGCTCGATTCGCATCCTCAACTTGGATAACTCTGCGGCTGCCTTTGGCCTCTTTGGCGAAGGGGCCGGCGGTTGGATTGTGGGATTGGGGGTAATCGTTGTTGCCTTGATCCTGATTTTCTACCCCCGCATCGCAGCACAGCCACCCTATATGCGGGTTGCTTTTGGATTATTGCTGGGCGGTTTTGTCGGTAATTTAATTGACCGGTTGATGCAAGGTTATGTCACCGATATTTTTGTAGTTTTGTTACCGAATGCGTTTAACCTAGCAGATTTGGCAAATTTTGGCGGATTCCTCATCTTATTGATCGGCTACTTAGAAGAAAGCAGCCCAGAAAACTCGATTGTCCCCAAAGAATAACCAAGAATGAAATGAGACAGCAGTTGAAACGGTTTTCTGGTTTTCTCTTGATTGCAGCCGCAGCATTAGGGTTGGTGTTAGCTTTAGTGAGTCTGGTGGCGGTCTGGAGTTATAAGAACCGGGTTACTGCATTGCTCGATGGACAAGTTGGGTTAGCCATCTCTGTTTTGGACACGACCTCACAAGGATTGTCCGTCGCTGAGGCTGCCCTGCAGACTACTCGATCAACTGTTAAAACCTTGCATGATACTGTCCAGGTGTTAGCGGAATCCATCACCGATACGCTGCCAATGATGGATTCCTTGAGTGGGATTTTGGGGCAGGATTTGCCGCAAACGATTGAGGCGACCCAGACTTCCCTTCAAGCTGCTCAGGCGAGTGCAAAAGTAATTGACGATGTTCTAAAAATCCTCACCGCCATCCCTTTCTTCCGTGGGAAACCGTATAATCCGGATGTCCCATTAAATATGGCTTTAGCCGATGTTTCTACCAGTTTAGATAAGATGCCGGCTGCATTTCGAGCGATGGAAAGCAATATCCACAAGACTTCTGTCAATTTGAGCATGGTGCAGGACAATGTCGGACAGGTGACTGGTGAGATTACTCTGGTACAAACCAGCCTGGAACAAGCAAGCCAAATTATCGTTCAATATCAGGATGCCGCGGAGGAATTAAAGCGACAATTGGTAACCCTGCAAACAAAAATTCCATTAGCAATTAATCTCAGCGCCATCCTCCTGACTTTATTTTTGCTTTGGATGGCGATTGCGCAAATAGGATTGCTGACTCAGGGGCTGGAACTTTTCAAAAAGGAATAAAAGATGGACTTGAGCATTCAGAGCTTACCCTTGGAAATTCATACCCGTTTAGGAAATACGGCATTTTATTATGCTGCTATCATGGCAATTTGGGCGATATGGCGGATTATCAAGAAACGCGGCGTAGACAGCAATTATTGGGGGGCATTGATTATTGCGGAAATCTTGCTTTTAGTGCAAGGCGCTTTTGGAACATATCTTTATTTTTTTTCCGAGTTTAAGTTAGCCCTACCCATTCATCCGATTTACGGGATCGCCAGCGCGCTGGTTTTACCCCTCGCTTTTGCCCTCACCCGCGGTCATCAGGATCGCCGCGATATGATTATCTATGGAGCGGCGTTTTTGCTTTTGGCAGTGCTCACGGCGCTCGCTTTGAGGACGGCGGGGCTGTTGCTCACCTTTCAATAGAGACGGTAGGGATCCGCTTTTGCTCTCCGAGCCGAAGCAGTAGGGGCAGGTTTACCTTATATAACAGGTAAGACCAATCGCGTATGCCAACAGTGTCTTGAGGAGAAGAGTCTGCTTAGCGAACCTGCCCGTACT
>DYKV01000060.1 GCA_020722415.1 Anaerolinea sp. | reverse complement strand
ACTACTAACCATTAATCCCAATACTCACTGTCAGGGATAACCCAATTTGTTATTTTACGCTGAACAATAGAGACCTTCGTATAGCAAAAAGTGTTTCGAGTCAATGCGGATAGCCCTTAGGTGCGAATATTAAAAATTGAAACTTTGGACATTTCGAAACGAGGCGAAGCGGGATTATGGAACGAGGAGCTTGTTGAGCAAGGTTGTTCCCATCTGTTGCGCCAAGGCGGGGTTATCTTCCTCTAGTAAAATAACAATTGCAATAGGGGTGCCAGTCCAATCTGGTTTACTTCCACCAATAAACCAAGTAACCATAGAAGGAGGCTCATTCGCGATTGTACGGATGAGTTGCCAGCCTGGGGTGTCTCCCTGAGATAAAGAAATCCAGCGAGTTTGCGCTTCGCGTGGATCGAGGATTTGAACGGGGACGTCATCGCTTTGAAAAGTGACCCAGCCCTTTTGGGGAATCTTTACTGTGGAAATCAATCGTAATGGTGGTCGAGTGCCGTCATTTTCCAGAGCTGCTACTGCATAAGCGAGAGCAATCGGTTGAATCAGGGTGGGTTTGCTTAATTTGAATTTATTTTCAGAAATGAAGGGCGCTTGGGCTGCTTTCTCCAAATGAATGGACTCCACCCCGGCTGGAAAGAAATAACTTCCTAAATCACCAAATGGATATTGGCCTTGAATCGCCCTATCAAGGAATGGAGAGCGAGGATCTTTAATTAAACTCTTCCAATCCTGTTCGATTGTGTTCGCATCAAAGCCGGGATGCGAAGCAAGGCTTAGGATTTCTCCACTTTTAGTGTTCAAAACCACAATCGCCCCGGTATATTTTCCTAAAGTGTTGTCCGCTAAACGTTGTAAATCCAGATCAATGGTCAGGCGAATATCCAAACCCGGCGGCGGCATCCCATACAATAAATGGTTCCAGGCTTGTTCGGAGGTACTGTAACCACGATAACCGCGCAGCCACTCATCCAAACTCTTCTCCAGGGCTGATTGCCCATAGATTGCGTCGGAATAGCCGAGGATTACGCTTAAGGGAGGGTAATATGAAACACGTTGGTAAGCACCTGGTTTACCAGAGGTGAGTACAATTGGGTTGTCATGTTGGTCATACAATCCACCGCGTAAGACATAGCGGTCATTGATTGCGCGGCGGGGGTTATCGGTGCGATTGAGTAAAACCGGTGCGCGGATTACCGCAAACCATCCGCTGGCTAATGCAGCAAATCCAATCCCAGTAAAAATAATACCAGCGAGGTAAAGGTAAGGTTGAGGGTTTTTCAGTGTACCAGGTTGGGTGTTGGGTGAGGCACTGATCCTGAGTATTAATGCGAGCATAAAATAAGAAACTAAAAGCGAGGACCCCCCATAAGAAACGAAAGGTAAGGTAACCCCAGTAAGGGGCAGCAACCGTAAATTTCCGCCGATGATTAATAAACTCTGCCCACCAAAATATGCTGCAAAACCCGCAGCTAAGATGCGTTGAAATTCATCTTTTGCTAGCATGGCAACGGAGATAGTTCTACCAACCAATAAGCTAAGCAATCCAAGGATTGCGAGGGAGCCAAACAAACCGCTTTCTTCTGCAAAAGCAGCATAGATAAAATCTGAATGGGCTACTGGAACCAAAGACGGACTGCCTAACCCTACCCCGCGTCCAAAAATACCGCCATTTGCGATCGCGATTAAAGATTGAACAATCTGATAGGAACGTCCACTGGGATCCAGCCAAGGATTAAGCCAAGCATCAACCCGCAAACGGACAACATCGAATAACGTATAACCTAATAGGAGTCCGATGACCATTCCCAACCCGCCGATCAAGATCGTCCGCCTCCGTTCTGTGGCAAGGTAAATTTGCATTGCATAAAGGAAGAAAAAAATCGAGGCTGTGCCAAGATCGCGTTGGATAACCAGTATGCCGATTGCTAAAGAACTCATTAAAGCAGTTGGGGCGAGCAAAGAAACTAAATCCCTCGTATTTTCCCGAGCCGACAAGACCTGCCGACTTCCGGCTAGATATGCAGCAAGGTAAATCAACAAGAGCAATTTTAAGGGTTCGGAAGGTTGAAAATAAACCCCGCAGCAGCCTAACCACAAACGCGGCAGATCCGATCCACTCGGGTTGCGGCCAAATATCAATGTTAAAGCGGTCAGAACCAGCCCAGTAAATAACCAAATATATTTATATTGCTGGATAAATTTAAGGATGTTAGCATTCCGCAAGGAGAGTAAGAAAATGGAAATGATGATACCTAACCATACGGATTGGCGAATGCCATGGTAAGCGGAAAGGCGCCAAATTGTACACAATCCTATGCCAGTTAATGTCCATGCAACCGGAAAAAGAAAAGGGTCGTGTTGGGGAAGTCCTTTCTGGAGGAAGTGGAGGATTAACCAACCACCCATGAACCATATTACCACACCAAACCAATGCCCCCAGTTTAATGGCACTCCCCATTGATGTTCTCGCACGGCGGGTGCAATAGTCAGGGAAATAGCCGCCAGCAGGATTGTGATACTTCCTAACCAAAATAACTGTCGTTCGACAGATGAAGAAGCGGGGTTCGGATTATCCATTACAAAAAGCTGGCTCAGGCTAGGTATTTCCCAATCAAAATATCTAGACGTTGGCGGGTTTCGGGTGGGATGAATTCGCGCTGGGTGATGATCGCATTGGCTAAGGCATGGCTGCAGGTACAGGTTCGTTCTGGGGATAGGGTTTTGGCGAGATTACGAATAGCCTCTTGGGCAATTGAAGTGTTACGGTTTAAAACCTGAATCACCTGTTCAACAGTGACAGGAGATTCACTGACATGCCAGACGTCATAATCGGTTACATGAGCCATTACAGCATAACACATTTCCGCCTCGCGGGCTAGGAAAGCCTCCGGAGAGGTGGTCATTCCAATCAGAGACATTCCCCAAGAGCGGAAGACATTTGATTCACTCTTTGTAGAAAAACGAGGCCCTTCTATAGTAATAAGGGTACCACCTCGATGAACGGTTGCGGCGGTCTGTTTAATAGCTTGGAAGACATGTTCAGACAGGCGATTGCAAAATGGATCTGGTACGCTAATATGGACGACGCAGTTCCCCTCAAAAAAGGTTCGTTTGCGGGAACGGGTGAAATCAAACAAGCCATCCGGGACTACCAAGTCGCCGGGGGCATAATCTTCCCTCAAGGAACCAACTGCGGAAATGCTGATAATTTGTTCCACCCCTAAAACTTTGAGGGCATAGATATTGGCTTGATAATTCACTTCGCTGGGTGAAAAACGATGGCCTTCCCCGTGCCGCGCCAAAAAAGCGAGCTTTTTCCCTTGCAGGTATCCGGTCAAGATTGGACCACTCGGTTTCCCGAATGGCGTGGTGAGGTCATACGATTGGACATTCTCCAACCCGGGCATTTGATAGAGCCCTGATCCGCCGATGATTGCCAAAAATGGTTTGTCTTCCATGTTGATTTCCTCCATTGAATATATTGTTATTATAGTTCAATCCGTAAATGGACTTCGCCAACGCTGACTTCATCACCGCTGGTAACCACGATGGGTTGCGAAACATCAATCCCATTCACAAGGGTACCATTGGTTGAGTGCAGGTCTTCAATCCACCATTGGCTAAGGCGAAACTCCAGTCGTGCATGTTGAGCGCTAACGGTATGATCACTGATGCAAACATCGCAAGCCGGATCCCGCCCAATTAAAACCTGCATTTTCTGAAAGGATAAAGGTTGCTTTTTATCCTCAGGGATCAGGGTAATTTTGGGGAGTTGAGCTGGTGAAAGTGCGTTGCTCTGTTGCTTTAGATCCCGCCAAATTGTGAAAACTGCCCAGCCTAAAAAGGTGTAGAGTGCAATGACCAAGAGGATGCGGATGGCTAAGAACAGAATTGCTGTCATGCTGGTTGCTTAATCATGAGCGGAGATGTCCAGGCGCCGCGTTGAACTGGTTTCCATCGAGTCTTGTCCGTACACTAGAGGGATTCCAGCGAGGGAAATCACATCACCGGGTGACAAGATGGCTTGATGGACAGGTTGGTTATTTACGTAAGTCCCGGCATTAGAGCTCAAATCAAAGAGAATATAACGACCATTTATTGCTCGCAGTTGCGCATGCTGGCGGGAGACACGCGCATCGTTAATCACTATTTGGTTATCCGGGTGCCTGCCGATATTAATGACCGCTTTTTCTAAAGGGTATAATTTGACCCCATTGACAATCAGGAAGGCGTTATTCGGGATGATGGCTTCGGCTTGGGGGGTGCCAATATCTAAATTTGCTGTAGCAGGAAGATTCTGATCTTCAAAATAAGCGTTCACCGACACTTGTTGATAAGGGATCATTGGTTCTTCGATTATTTGGATTACGGGAGGTTGCAGGAAGACGAATCCAGCTACCTTGGCTGCTGTTTCTAATTCCGTTTGCAGTTTTTGTAAATTAACCTGATCCCGGTTTAATTCGTCTGCATATTGCGGTGACGCGAAGATTTGATAGATATTCGGAGCAGCTATCTCGCCATTATCTAGCATCCGGCACTGATCCTGCATTGCCAAACGGAGGCGCACTGCCAGGTCGTTAATCTTGTCTATGCGGGGAAATAGACTTGCAGTTGTGCCTTCGATCAATCCTTGCAATTTAGTTTCGAAACGAATGATTTTATTTTTAATGGTTTCCATGCTTATCTCACCTTTATTATCTTACCACGAAGGAGAAGTTTGCTATTAAGGTTTGATTAAAAAGCATGTGTGGAAAAACCGTAAATTTATCCATCATTAAAATATTCTTGGCATTGAATTGATTCCAAAAGATATTACATAGGCTTCTTCGATAATGCCCATTTTGTAATTTGTTTTTCAATACTCTCTACACCAACCACTTGACTCTCACTAAAAAATTATCTATATTGTTAAAGCATTATAAATTGTTAATAATTGTATCGGTTTCGTATCGGTAGGATTGGATTGAGAAAGAGTCGAAATCAACTATCGAAGGAACGTATTCTTAACGAATTATTAACAATTACTTGAACCTAGGGCACTGGTTTGGTTAAGAATATTGAGGGGGAGAAAGCCGATTTTTTTCGATTGATATTTCGATGTGTTTGAAATAAAGGTAGAAAAACGATGGTGAGATTGTCACAGATTGACGTAGATATTCGTTTTAGAGTTAAAGAGTGAATGATCATCCGATGGAAAATAATGTCCAAGAAGAAGTGAATTTGATCCAGCGCTCTCAACAAGGTGATCGGGAATCCTTCTCTATCCTTTTTGAGAATTACTATAGGCCGTTATTTAATTATCTATATCACATCTTAGGAGAGCGTCAAGAAGCCGAGGACATCACTCAAGAGGCATTCTTGCGGACGCTTGAACGTATTGGACAACTTGGGCCGCCTTGGGATTATAAATCCTGGTTATATCGAATTGCCAGCAATATAGCCATTGATCACTTACGCAGAGAACATCGCTATATTGAAGTGAAGGACATGATGGATGAAGAGGATAATTCCTTTCCACAAAGCGTAAACGAACAAACGCAAAATGCGGATCAAAACCAAATGGTTTGGGAAACATTACAGAGATTGCCAACGAATTATCGTCAAGCTCTGATACTACGCGAAATGAACGGCTTTTCTTATCAAGAAGTGGCTTATGCGCTGCAATGTTCTTATGCGAATGTCCGTCAATTAGTGCATAGGGCGCGGGAACGTTTTCGTCGGTCACATCGGATGGCTATGGTTCTGGCAACCGGCTCTGGGCACTGTTCCGTATTGGGAGAATTGCTCTCCGCCTATTATGATGGTGAAGTGAATGAAAAAGATCGGATCGCGGTTGAAAATCACATAGCAACTTGTGATGATTGCCGTGAGCTGCGGGAAACAATGGCTAAAACCAGCGTTCTACTGGCTGGCATGCCGCTTTTCATCCCTTCTCCTTTATGGAAAGCACAAGTATTGGGACGTATCCGCGGTGAAAGCTCGATCCCACAAGAAACACTTTCGAATAAAGAGAGCCAAAGTTCAGGTTTACAACCTACAGAAAATCTCTCCCAAACAGATGTAACCGGAGTGCCTCCCACTGGCCGTGGTGGAGGAGGTTTTTCTGTCTTATGGAAAGGAAATGGGAAATGGATATGGATAAGCATGATAGGAATAATCTCTTTGATGGTTGTTGCATTGGTATTCGGTAAACTATACTCATCAAAAGCAGTTAACCCTTCTCCGGTTTCTGTTTCTCCTGTTTCAATTGTTGGTGTTTTTCCTACTATCTCTCCTACTTATCCCCCCAGCGCTACTTCATTGCCCTCACCTACTTGGACAATCTTGCCTTCGCTGACGAGCATTCCCTCCGAAACTCCTACAGTAACATTATCCCCCACCCCTCTCATTCCTACTGGAATGACAACCCAGAATGCTCATTGTCGAGAAGGACCAAGCCAAGCTTACGAGATTGTAACTAGTCTAGTAAAAGGTCAAAATGTGGTAATCGAGGGACGTAACCGTGAAGGTACCTGGTGGTGGATTCTACTGCCACAGAGCCGAGCGCATTGTTGGGTTTGGAGTGGATCAATGGAGACTGTTGGAAACGTTGATGATCTCCTCATCATCGCTCCACCCCCCTTGCCTGTTGCGACTGCTGCGCAAGAGCTAGGTTGTTGGGTTTTTAATCCCAATCTCCAACAAAACATTTGTGTTGTGCCTTGCCCACCCAACGCTCAACCAGGTGGCTCTTGCACGCCATGATTATTATAGGAAGGTGTTATGAATAAACGATATTTTATCAAACAAATGTTTATCATTATATGTATTTTTATTAGCTTGGGATGCAGTTTCATTACGTTTACCACACCGACCCCCTCAACAAGGGACATCGTTTTCACCTCTGCAGCCCAAACAGTTGTGGCGCAAATAACGGCAGCAGCCGCAAGATTAGGAACGCAGCCAGCGCTCCCCTTAGTAACAACCGAAATCCCTAGCGGCATAATGGAACCAAGGTTGACGATGTCTCCCACTACTATATTAACCGCAACAAATATCCCCACCGATACACCCACGGCTACTTCATCCGTTCCGCTTATTTCTGCCTCTATCGATACAAACTGCCGCTTTGCACCGAATCCAATTTATGACGCAGTGGGATATTTATTAGTTGGGCAAAACACTGAGGTCATAGCCGGATTAAGTACACATAGCTGGTGGTTAGTTCGTAATCCCAATCATACCGGGGAATGTTGGGTTTGGGGTACTACAACGAATGTGGTTGGGGATTTGTCCAAATTACCAATTATTCGTTTAGGGTCAATAAGTGGTTGGTTCTATGTGGATGTGAATCATAATGCTCAACGAGATTCAGGTGAGCCGGCTATTGAAAACCAAGTTGTTCTGTTTGAAGGAACATGCCCCCCAACTGAGGAGCGCGCTCGCCTACAAGTGAAAATTTCTGAAAACGGGCGCTATAGCTTTCCAGACTTACCACCCGGTTCCTATTGTGTTCAGTATGGCGTAATGGCGCCGTTGACGCCTTATGAATATAGTGTTGTTCTAGCATCAGGTCAAGCGAAAGACGGTCTAAATTTCCGTCTGACGCCTCCCTAAGAAAAAATAACTAAGGTACTGCTTTTATTATGAGGAGGAAGACATGAAAACAAAACTTCTAATATCAGTGCTGATTATCCCTTTCCTGCTGGCTGGTTGTGGTTTAGATACAAGCGGGAGGCTTGGGCCAGAGACTTTTATTGACGCCCCCGAGTATGATGCGCTGGTGACTGTTGACATCCCAGTGGCGATTATGGCTCATACAACGAGGGTGGTAACTAGCATGGATTTATATGTCAATAACAATGCGGAGAAGCATTTGGACATTTCATCTATTGGTGATGGTTTGACTGAAGCGACTGGATATTGGACACCTATTGCAGCGGGTAGCTATATGTTACATGTGCGGGCCAACCTTGCGGGTGGTGGCCATGAAGATTCTGAGAAGGTGAGAGTTACAGTCCTTACTACTTATAGTGGAGAAATGAAATTCCTTACCCCGACCCCAACTGCGCTCCCCACCGAAGCTCCAACTGTGGCGGTTATGTCCACTGAAACACCTTGGCTGCCGGCCCAGATCAGTTTCTCTGTTGATCGGCCTAATATTAATCTTGGTGAGTGTACGCTGCTTCATTGGAAGGTGATATATGCGAGTGGAGTCTATCTTAATGATGAGTTCGTCCCTCAACAAGGTGAACGTCAGATTTGTCCGACCAAGACGAGCATTTACCGATTGCATGTCGAAAATCCGAGCGGCAATGTGGATCAAGAATTAATGGTCAATGTCATTTTGCCTACAGCCACTCAATTGCCACCCACTAAAACTCCTAAGCCTACTAAAGTATCACCTACCAAAACTCCGATACCTTCCGCAACAATTCCACCAGATACGACGGGTCCAAATATTAAGAATCTGTCATTCCCCAGCTCTATTTATGATTCTGCTACCTGTGGGCCTACCGAAGCGCAGATTAGAGTCAATGTCAGTGATCCCTCTGGTGTCTCGAACGTTGATATTTATTATCGCGTTGTAAAGGGGAATTATATAGGGAAATGGGTATCTTTATCTATGGCGAAAAGCGGAAAGTTATATCAAAGAACCTTATATCCGAAAGATTTTCAGAACAGCTTAGATAGCTATAGTGGTGGCTGGGTAGAATTTTACATTATTGCTAGAGATGGGCGCGGCAACAACTCGCAAAGTCCGACTCAAAAATTTGAGATCAAAGTGTGCCTTATCTAGGAGAAAGGAGAAGGATATGAACGCACAGAAGAAAGGCTGTTTAATTGGGTTAGCTGTGATAGGTCTTTGTATCCTTGGGATCATCTTGCTCGTCGCTGTTTATTTGGGTGTGCGGTATTTCCAATTTAATCAACAGGAAGCTATGGCTCCTGCAATAGAGATAATCTCGCCTACACCCAATGCTACCGGTCGTGTCCAAGAAGGGATGACCATTCAAGCTGCGGCGGTTGCGAATGGTAATCCAGTTGCTTCCCTGCGCTTTTTTGCGGATGGTTTCTTAGCGGGTGAGATTCAAGGACCACAAGAGAATCTGGTCGGTACTTGGAACTGGGCGCCACAATCTGAAGGGACACATTCGCTTTCTTTCATGGCTTATAACCAGGAAGGAAAGTCAAATTTGGTTACGATGTCGATCGAAGTGCTACCAACCGCTGATAGAGACGAGGATGGTGTGCCTGATGAGAAAGATTCGTGTCCTGATCAATCTGGTCCAATTGCCAGCCAGGGCTGTCCTGTACCAGATGACCGAGATGGTGATGGTGTAGTTGATGCAGAGGATAAATGTCCCGATCTGGCTGGTGACCTAGAAGCAGGGGGGTGTCCCCCAGCTTTACCAGCCGATCGAGATCTCGATGGGGTGCCTGATGAGCTTGACCGTTGTCCGGACCAACCTGGCTTGCCGGAATGGGATGGATGTCCAGCCGGGGCGTGGGTTGCGGATCGTGATGGAGACGGACTGCCTGATTTCCTTGATACCTGTCCGGATAGTTCCGGGACACTGGAGAGTGACGGCTGCCCAATTGTCACAACCACGGACACAGATGGGGATGGCATTCTAGACGATCTCGATGATTGTGACGAGGAAGCTGGTCCGAGCGAAAGCGGAGGTTGTCCTATTGCTGAAGACCGAGATGGCGATGGCATTGCCGATGACAGTGATGTCTGTCCGGATGAGGCTGGATTGGAAGAGTATGATGGCTGCCTGCCGGAGGGTTGGGATACCGATGCGGATGGTGATGGGGTAATGGATTTTATTGATGAATGGGATAGTGAACCTGGTCCGGCTGAAACACTTGGTTGTCCTCTCCCAGATGATCGGGATGGGGATGGTGTGCCGGATTCAGAAGACAGCTGCCCTGATTTAGCCGGGGAAGTTGAAAATAGTGGTTGTC
Source organism: Anaerolinea sp. (assembly GCA_020722415.1). GTDB lineage: Bacteria > Chloroflexota > Anaerolineae > Anaerolineales > UBA4823 > UBA4823. The sequence goes on along the minus strand of DYKV01000060.1, from coordinate 1,656 downwards.
CATATATACTTATACCTATGCCGAGACCGGATTTAGAATTAATACTTCCCCCGATTGACATCTGCAGTATTACGCCAACATTCTGTGATCGTGATCGTGATGGGATACTCAATGAAGAGGATGCGTGTCCGGATGAGTATGGCTTGGCATTGTTCTATGGTTGCCCCCTTTATGCTTTTGATATGGATGGGGATGGTGTTTTAGATGATGATGACATTTGCCCTACAGAGGCTGGAGACCCTGTCAACAACGGTTGTCCCGATCCTAGTGATAGTGACCGCGATGGTGTGCCTCCTACCTTGGATTATTGCCCTGATGAAGCAGGACCAGCGCCTAATCATGGTTGCCCACGCCTGGGTGGATCTAATAATGTTCAATTCAAAGTGTTACAACTAAACACAAATGCGGGTTGGAGCGGTGTTTTTTGCTACTTGACAATACAAGATTATGGCCGTTTCCGAATCCCAGAAGCCGGGTATCTTCCCCGCATTGATGAGGATACGTGGAATCTTGGAGATCGAAATAAACTTACTCTTGAAGTCACTGATTATGGATGGGTTTACTTCAACGTTCACTGCTGGGCATCATTAGGTGATCCAGGCATATTACCCCAACCTATTGGCGAGGCTGTGCGCGGTCATGGTTATGCGGATTGGGATAATCAGATTCGAAGGGCTAGAGCAGAGGGTCCTGGTGGCTGGATTGAGGTCGTTTATCAGATTTGTAGAGGTTCTTGCCCCTAAGTGATTAAGGAGCATTTGTGAGCATTCTCTTATACATGTGCCTAGAAGAATCGCAACACAAATGCTCCTTTTTCGAAAGGATATTACCTTGTTGGTGAAGGTGATTGAACAAGGGATTGATTAATGAGCTGAATTAGTTGTTGGGTTATCCTATTTACAGCCAGGGTTACTGTTTCAAATTCGCATGAAACCTTGAGATGGATCCCAAAACAGGGCAAAAGGATTAGGGTAATTTTGGGGAGTTGAGCTGGTGAAAGCGCGTTGCTCTGTTGCTTTAGATCCCGCCAAATTGTGAAAACTGCCCAGCCTAAAAAGGTGTAGAGTGCAATGACCAAGAGGATGCGGATGGCTAAGAACAGAATTGCTGTCATGCTGGTTGCTTAATCATGAGCGGAGATGTCCAGGCGCCGCGTTGAACTGGTTTCCATCGAGTCTTGTCCGTACACTAGAGGGATTCCAGCGAGGGAAATCACATCACCGGGTGACAAGATGGCTTGATGGACAGGTTGGTTATTTACGTAAGTCCCGGCATTAGAGCTCAAATCAAAGAGAATATAACGACCATTTATTGCTCGCAGTTGCGCATGCTGGCGGGAGACACGCGCATCGTTAATCACTATTTGGTTATCCGGGTGCCTGCCGATATTAATGACCGCTTTTTCTAAAGGGTATAATTTGACCCCATTGACAATCAGGAAGGCGTTATTCGGGATGATGGCTTCGGCTTGGGGGGTGCCAATATCTAAATTTGCTGTAGCAGGAAGATTCTGATCTTCAAAATAAGCGTTCACCGACACTTGTTGATAAGGGATCATTGGTTCTTCGATTATATGGATTACGGGGGGTGCAGGAAGGCTGGGTTGGAGAAATCATCATCGCAACAAATCCGAGTATGGAGGGGGATGCGGCGGCG
>DYKV01000472.1 GCA_020722415.1 Anaerolinea sp. | reverse complement strand
AATGCTCGTAAGGGTGTTAGGGCTGGTTTAGAACCAGGCCGTACATAAGGCTGGTTTAGAGCCAGGCTTAGGTCAGAATCCATGAATGCCCGTAAGGGTAGAGGGGCTGGTTTAGAACCAGCCCATACATTACTCCTTGTACTGGTATGAACTTAGATAGCTGTAAGGTATGGTAAACCGTCTGAGATTTCTCTGCCCGGTATCTTTTCCTCATCATTTTCGTCTTACAATATAGAACATGCCACCAAACGAGGCTACTCCGCTATTGAGGCGCTTGCAAACGTTGCAGCCAGAGGCGCTCGCTGAGGTCTATGATCGCTATAGCTCCGCTATCTACGCCTACGCCCTGCGCTTGCTGGGCGATGAACAGCTTGCCGAAGAATGCACAGCCGAGACGTTTTATCGTCTCTTAAAGGCTCTCCAGATGGGCAGCTCTGAGATCCAGAATTTGCGCCCTTATCTTTACCGCATTGCCCATAACTGGATTACCGATTTTTACCGGCGCCAGCCGTTGCAGCCCCTGCCATTAGAGGGAGCAGCCTTAAGCCAGTCTGACCCTCCGCTTGAACATCAAGTGCTGGAGAGCTGTAAGCAGGCGCAATTGCGGGCTGCTTTGCAAAGGTTGACTAGAGAACAACGCTTAGTGGTCAGCTTGCGTTTCATTGAAGGGTTGGATCAAGAGGATGTGGCTGAAGCGCTGGGTAAACCACTTAGCGCAGTGAAAGCGTTACAGCACCGCGGTTTACAAGCGTTACGGCGGATGTTATTGAAAGAAGAGGAGTAACGGAATGATGAAGAAGGATTCAGATGAATTGCAAGAATTGACCTCTTGGTTTGAAAGTATGCGCAAAATCGAGACCACCCGCCCGCCAGAAAAACAGGCGCTAGGGCGGCAACGCTTTTTAGAACAGGCGCAAACTTTACCTCCAGCCGTATCTTCTCATGATTATCCTCGTCTTAATGGATGGATACTCAATATCCGAAACTATGTGAAGCGTAAGGAGGTTCAACCGATGTTTAGTATTTTGGGAACTATCATGGTCATTGTGGCGTTAGCTTTCGGGGGCAGCGGTGCGACGGTTGCTGCAGCCCAATCGAGCTTGCCAGATCAACCGTTATACGGGTTAAAGATAGCCAGTGAGACGCTGCTCCAGAAATTAACCCAAGGGAATCCGCAAAGCGAGGCCGAATTGGCGGTATCTTTTGCCATGCGCCGGGTAACTGAGGCGCTGGCGATGTTGCAGCAAGGCAAGAATCCCTCGTCTGACCAAATGCAGCATGTGCAAGAACAGCTTAATCAGGCGCTGCAGATGGCGGCGAATTTACCTGATCCGCAGGCAGAGCAACTCCTCGAGCAACTGCAAGTCCAATTGGAGGAACAACTTCAAATGCAGCTAGATATGCAGGATGGCGACATTACCGAAGAGCAGGCCGGCGACCAGTTGCAGGAAATGCTGCAAAACTGCTTGCAATTATTAGAACAAAACCAAGGTGATTTGGAAGAACTACGCATCCAACTGCAATTGCAAGAACAAAAGCAGGAAATGCAAAATTCCCCAACCGATTCGACCCCGGGTAATCCCGATCATAATCAAGGGGGCAATCCGTATCCAGGTATTGATGAAAACAACAGCCCGGGTACCGGCGGAAATACCACGCCAGGTACTGGTGGTTCTGGTTCGGGCAGCGGTTCTGGTTCGGGCACTGGCGGCAGCGGCACTGGTTCGGGCACTGGCGGCA
>DYKV01000471.1 GCA_020722415.1 Anaerolinea sp. | reverse complement strand
TCTCGGTCAACTTAAAAACTTAACAGCGTCCCCTTTTACATCTCTATAACTACGGCAGGATCGCCATCTTCCACGGACCCCAAAAACTGGCCACCTACGATGCCAAGGGATCATGCCTCGACAATCCCCCTTCAACACTGCCAAAGACAGGCCGCGGCTCGCTTGAGCTCTCCCAAAGGGCTCCGCTCGCCACGGCCCCAAAACAACCCCCCCTGACCGTTTGTGCCGGCCCATAGCCCATGATGCCGCCACCCGCCAAAACCGGACAATTTATGCGCTACAAAACCGGACAAATCTATTTGTTGCTAACAAGCGTCCCCTATCATTATTGACAGGCTTCATCGGTTTTGCCTATAATAATAAGAATTCAATGTTATTTCCGTATTCGATCAACCTAACATCAAAATTGGCCTATTAATACTGTTATGCCCTCAATAATTGAAACTGAAGGAGAAAAAATGATTACTCAAGAACTACTTGATATTTTGGTCTGCCCAAAATGTAAAAAACAGGTTCAGTTAAACGGTCAACGAAAGGTTCTGATCTGTTCAGATTGTAAGCTTTCTTATGAAATCAAGAATGATATTCCCATTATGCTTATCGATGAAGCGATAGCCTGCGATGATGAGAATGGAGAAGGCAAATTATGAATAGACAGGCATGTTATAATATTTATTGGAAGCTTCAGTCTATGATAGCACCTGGGTTAAAATACTCTCAGGCAATATATGAAGATGTATTGAAAGAGTATTGTGAAGAACCGCTTAAATGGCTTGATCTAGGATGTGGGCATCAACTTTTGCCTCCGTGGAGATTTGAACAAGAAAAGACGCTAATTGATAAAGCAAAAATGGTGGTTGGAATTGATTATGACTATTTATCATTAACAAAGCACAAGACCATAAAAAACAAATTGCGTGGTGATATTAGTAAATTACCATTCCCAGACAATACATTTGACCTGATAACATCAAATATGGTTTTTGAACATCTTGATAATCCGGAACAACAGATGCGGGAGATTTGTAGAGTATTATCAAAGGGAGGGAGGCTTATTTTCCATACGCCAAACAAGTTCGGTTATGCAACATTGATGGCGAGAATGATACCTGAATCTATCAAAGATAAGATAGTGTATATTTTGCAGGGAAGAAAAGAGGAAGATGTTTTTCCCGCATTTTATAGAATTAACTCCCCGACAGAAATAGATAAGTTGGCTAAGTTATCCGGTTTCAATGTTTTAAAAATAAAGATGATTTGTTCTTCCGCTCAGTTTGTTATTTTGCCGCCAATAGTATTATTTGAGCTAATCTATATCAGGTTCCTTATGTCAAAAGCAGGAAAATCGTTGAGAACCAATATAATAGCGATACTGGAAAAAGCATAATTACGCTCAAAGAGCTCCGGAATGGCTCCATATTTGTCTCTGTGGATCATCCCCGCCTCCGCATGCATGTCTGCTGAAGGCCATTCTGCTGCAAAATCTGCTGACAGTCGTCCCAGCTCATCTTTATCCTCCTGTGGTCTCGTGGGGGAAATTTTCTGTGACCACAAGGGAGAATTTCCCCATGCCCGATTACAGCAGGCCGGATCGTGACCGTTTCCCGTCCGGATGAAGCGGGCCGTTACGGCATCCCTGAGATTATACCAGTGCATTTCAGCTTCGCAGATTGTATCATCTGGAATGACGATCCTGGGATAAAGGAGTTTCGATGGACATGAAAACATTTTCAACCCATTCCACC
>DYKV01000470.1 GCA_020722415.1 Anaerolinea sp. | reverse complement strand
ACTGTTTTTACAATTCCTGTGTCGAAGTTTTCATCCGCTTTCCATCCCAGTTCAGTCTCGATCTTGGTCGCATCGATGGCGTAGCGGCGATCGTGGCCGGCACGGTCCTGTACAAAAGTGATGAGACTTTTGTAGGAGGTGATGGATTGCTTCGTTTCGCTCGCAATGACAGAGGTGGATTCCGTATCAAGTACGGAATGACGAGGACTTTCTTGGATTGCCGCGTCGCTTTGCTCCTCGCAATGACGAGGTTTGATTTCATCTAAGATAGCGCAGATACGGTCCACGATCTGAAGATTAGTTCGTTCATTGCGTCCGCCGATGTTATACGTTTCTCCTTTTTTGCCGGTATGGTAAACCAAATCGATCCCTTTGCAATGGTCAAGTACGTAGAGCCAGTCACGAATATTTTTGCCATCGCCGTAGATTGGGATAGGATTGCCTGCTAGTGCATTGCGGATAATGGTCGGGATGAATTTCTCATCGTGTTGTTTAGGGCCGTAATTGTTGGAACAGTTGGTGATGACACAGTTCATGCCGTAAGTCTCTACATAGCTTCTCACTATCATATCCGAAGAAGCTTTGGATGCTGAGTATGGTGAGTTTGGAGCGTATGGAGTTTTTTCGGTAAAGAGATCGTTTGGATCATCACTGAGTGTGCCGTAGACTTCGTCAGTGGAGATGTGGTGAAAGCGCGGTGTGGATTCCGTATCGAGTACGGAATGACGATAAGTAAAAGGTTTTTCCATCCAGTATTTGTATGCGACATCAAGGAGAGTGAAAGTGCCGTTGACATTGGTCTGCACAAACACACCCGGGTTTTTGATAGAGTTGTCCACATGGCTCTCAGCTGCGAAATGAATGATACCTCTAATGTCGTATTCGTTGAATATAAATTCTACCAATTCACGATTGCAGATGTCACCTTTGATAAATTTATACCTAGGATTTCCTTCGCATTCAACTAAATTTTCTAAGCTTCCTGCATACGTCAAAAGGTCTAGATTTATAATATTATACTCCGGATATTTATCCAAAAAATAGGGAACAAAGTTGCTGCCTATAAAACCTGCGCAACCGGTGACCAAAATGTTTTTCATTCTGTTACCAAATCCTGCAAATATTGTCCATAACCGTTTTTACTGAGAGGTTTTGCTATCTCAAGTATTTGCTCTTTTGTTATCCAGCCATTATTATATGCGATCTCTTCAAGGCATGCTATTTTATATCCTTGACGATGTTCGATAGTTTGCACGAATTGCCCTGCTTCGATCAGGCTGTCATGCGTACCTGTATCAAGCCACGCAAATCCACGACCCAACAACTCAACCTTGAGCTTGCCTCTCTTGAGATATTCATGGTTTACGGAAGTGATCTCCAGTTCTCCTCTTTCACTTGGTTTTACATTTTTAGCGATTTCTACTACATCGTTATCATAAAAGTAAAGACCGGTTACTGCAAAGTTTGACTTTGGATTTTTTGGTTTTTCTTCGATACTGATGGCATTTTTAGCTAGGTCAAATTCGACGACGCCGAAGCGCTCTGGATCCTTAACTTGATAGCCAAATACAACTGCACCATCTGTTATAGCTGCTGCCTTTTTAAGTAGTGGGGTAAAGCCTTGACCATAAAAAATATTATCTCCTAAGATCAAGCAAACATTATCATTTCCAACAAATTCTTCACCAATAATAAATGCTTGGGCAAGTCCATCAGGGCTAGGTTGCTCAATATAGCTAAAATTA
>DYKV01000469.1 GCA_020722415.1 Anaerolinea sp. | reverse complement strand
CTGCCACACCTAAATCCAGGCGTCATCCCCTGACCCTACCACCTGACGTGTGGGATTCTGCGGCATTTTCAAGCATTTTCCTCGCTTCAAGTTTTTCCTGCTCCCAAACAGAATCCACGCCCGCCCACACGCAGGTAACGCAAACCGTTAGCCAGCCCGTGCAAAATAAAGGTTCTAAAAAAATGAAAAAGAATCTACCCGTTATTCTCATCTTGCTCTTTTTTCTAACCGCATGTTCTGCTGTTACAACAACGCCGCTTGTCCCCACTGAAACGCCTCATCTTTTAGAAGTAACTTCCACCGAAACACTTACGCCTATTCCAAGTGAAACTCCGACAGAAACGCCACTTCCGCCAATTGAAACTTTTCCAGCAACGCAAGAAAGCGTTAGTCAGTTTGCCAACGCAATGCAAAAGGCAGGAATCAATACCACAGCCGAACTGATATTACAACAGGGGCTTCAAATTCAAACCATTACTGGCGTAGATGGTAAACAATATGAAATTGCGACGACACATCTTGACCCAGACCCAAATCAAAAAGGGGAGACTTTGGAAGGCGATTATCCGTTGATGGTTAAAGTTAACGGGGAAAAGTGGGAGAAGTGGTCTCTTACATATCTACTAAAATCTCAAGGTATTGATTTTGGATTTACGTTTCAGTCAAGCATTAATCCTTACAGATTCAATCACAATAATTTGCCCCCTAAAAACTTGCTTATTGAGAATTCAATAATGGTCTCTCCAGAAGATTCCTTTTTTGCCAGAGCAATGTTTTACGAACCAAATAAACATTCATGGGAATGGTCAGACGAGTATGTTAATTTTCTCAAGGAGAATAACCTAAAATCTGGGGCGCCTGTGATAGTAAGCGGAGATGTTAACGAGTGGATGGATACACTTGAAAAAGAAACTGCTAATGAAAGAAAAAGGGTCGTGTTTTCAGAATTACTTGCAAGCCAAATGAAACTTGTTGTTTCAAAGTACAAAGATACCATTCATGCTTGGACAATAAATGAGATTTTCAATAGTCAAGGTGGAATGAATAGAACAATATGGCAAAGAACAATTGGAACAGATTACCCAGAAATAGCAATTACTGCAATTAGAGAAGCCGACCCGAATGCGATAATCGTAATAAATGATTTTCAATTTGATTCAAACCCAAAAAAGAATCAGGCTTTGTACAGTTATGTGGCTGACTTGAAACACAAGGGAATATTGAGAGATGGAGATGTAATTGGGCTTCAGGCTCATGTAGGCATTGAGTACAATAAAACTACTAGCGACATCAAAGAGGTGCTAAGAAAATATATAGAATTGGGTTTTCGAGTAGAGATTACTGAACTTGATGTGTTTGATGTGCCAAATCAGGATGTAGATATACTTGCAAAGAAAGCGGATGTATATGATAGATTTATATCTTCGGCATTGGAACTAAATAATGAATACCGCAGAAATGTTGTTGGTGGGATAATAGTTTGGGGCCTTACAAATGCATCTTCTTGGATATATTCTCTCTCGCCTGATAAAAGAGGCGATGTAGTAGGATACCCTCTGTTGTTTAATACAGACGGAACTCCTGAAATAACATATTATATTTTGGCAAAACGCATCCTAAACTTTGTTTTGGCTAAATGAACAAGCGGTATTCTAAACTCGTTTCCTGCATTGGGTTTCCAAAACCAAAATGCTGGCTAACAAAGCGTGGTGTGTCCTGAAAGTCATCGTCTGCTGGCTGGTGAAAGTCCA
>DYKV01000468.1 GCA_020722415.1 Anaerolinea sp. | reverse complement strand
AACGGTTTGCGTTACCCGCGCTGGGGCGGGCGGCGGAACGCCGTCCGACTGGGAAAATGCAGAGGCGTAGAAAAATGCTTGGAATTGCGCCAGAATCCCCAGCGTCGGGTGCACGCTTTGTTGGGCGCGGTTTGCATGAAGGATTTTTTGCTTCAAAACATCTCTCATACATCATATAATATCACTGATTGATGTCCCATATATAGATCGACGTTCCATGCGCGGTTGCGAACAAGCCATTTGGACTGAATGCAAACCATACATCGTGACTTAATTCGCGCGTTTTCCAAACCTTTTGTCCGTCTGCCGTGCGCCAAAGATAAGTAGCACTATCATCCGCAGCAGCCAAGTATGCGCCATCCAAACTTAATGCCAATTCTGAACGCACCAGTCCAGATTCAACATCAAAACTCCTGATAAATGCGCCGTCTGGCACACGCAGCAGGGAAATGGTTGATACATTATGCTGATCGTACATGGCTATCCAGTCACCATTTGGGTTCATGACTATATCGCCGCCACCGCCAGTATTTTCCCAAGTCTTGACTATTTGCCTTGTAGATAAATCAATAATATGAATCTCGTTTTCTCCAGTTGACGGCATGTTTGAGGAATCAAGTAGAGCTAGCCATCGGCTGTCTGTGCTCATAGTGATTCGGCTAGTTACATGGTACTTGTCAGCCTCCCATGTTAGTATTGTATCCAAAGACCGATCAGCAACACGCCATACTTTCATCCAAGTGGAAACATAACAATCACGGCAGCCAGCCACGATCCATTGACCATCAGGTGTGAATGCCAGAGCACCTAAATCATCTTCCAAAGTCCATGCTAGGCTTCCATCTGCGATATTCCAAGTATTGGCTGGTCCACCGTCTCCAACAGTGGTTATTGACTGCCCATCAGGACTGAATCTCATTTGTGTAGCCCATCCACCTAACTCTATGGTGCGGACAAGATTTGCATTAGGCATTTGCCATAAGTACAGTGAACTGCCATCGTATGTCGCGCTCGTCAAAACAGCAAGCAATGTCCCATCAGGCGAAAATGATGCTTGTACAATATGAGCCGAGTCGTCACTTGGGTTAATATCAACTTTATTTAATAGATTTGGTTGTCCTGGAATTGAGGGCGCTTTTGCGATTGCTGTTGCTGCTGCGGCTGTTGCCTGTTCTTCTGGTGTATCTTGCGGTGCGCTGATTTCTACGACTTGACCTTCGAGTACTTCGATAACCACTGTTGTATTTGTCACGCGGATTTCAATATGACCGTCGAGCACGATGTGCGCGCCCTGTCCCTCACTAATCCGATATACAGTGTCGGTCTGTAACGGGCGATTGCGCAAAACAAGCAGTATATCGCGTGAGCTACTTTCGACAATCGGCAATGACGCGCCAATACTAAACGTGCCAATGGGGGTCACGAAAGATGTGTCGCCTGAAACAGAGATACCAGATGAAGCAACAGTGAACTGTATTGGCAGAAACGGTGGCTTATAACCAACATGCGGTTCGATAGGCAGCGGGGACTGATCAACGACCGTGCCTCCTGAACATGAACTCAGCACTAGGATACTTACTACAAGTACTAGGAATATAAATCGTGAATGTGATGTCATACGAAATCCCTTTCTTCGAAGTTATGCATATACGACTCCACCTTTTCACTGATATGAAGCCTTTTGACTTGGTATTAGCGCCCAACGGATTGCGTTATTAGAATGTCCTTGCATGGGACGTGGTGTCAGCGTATCCTTAAGGT
>DYKV01000467.1 GCA_020722415.1 Anaerolinea sp. | reverse complement strand
GCGCATTTCGTAATCTTTGCCATAAAAATTTTGTCGCAAAATAGATCAGGCTAAGGGCAACCGAAATAGCAGCGATATTCAGAAAGAAACGCCGCCAAATTATTTTTAATGGGTTTTCCCAAGGAGAAATCAAAGTTCGACGTATCGGAAATGATGGGCCCTCAGGGGAACCGATGGGTAGCCAACTTTGATCTTGGGCAATATAGCCGAATGGGAATCCCAACTTTAGCTGTTGTAATTCAACCCTATTATGAACAGTTACAGGTAGGAATACAGATAAACAAGTAAGCACACAACTTAAAGCCAACAATGCTATAACTGCAAAGAGCCTCGTTAAGCATGTTTTCATTTTTTTCCTCTCAGGATATTCCATGTTCAGATTTCTCGCAGTTTAGTCGGATTTATGGCGGTGAAGGATATGGTGGGCAGTCCGTTGGTCGCAATTCGTATGAGGAAGATGGGGGAGGGTAGGGTAATGATTGTAATGAGGATTGCTCATTTATCACGAGAGGGAGGAAAATTCTAGTGAAAACCCAAATAAAATCGCCAGGTATGGGATCTACCTTATAGTCAAAACAGTTATATATCGCCTCACCCTGGACACCAAATGCACACCAGGTCGTATAGCAGTTCGATGGGACGCGACGGCCTATTTGGGCTACTAAGCATCCATTGTCAATATCTGCATCTCCGTTCGGTGTGCGAATATAGTAGTAATAAAAAACAACGGGTTGGAGGCTGTCTGCTTCGGCAGAGCCAATGGTAAAAGCTTTGATAAAATCATCATCGCCAAAACGGGTGTCCAAGTAAGGTTGTGGTAAATCACTAGACCAGTGAGAAACGATTGGGATGCCAACGAGATCTTGTGCATCGGACAAATAGGTACCGGGGCCATACACGCTGCTGTCGCTATCATTCAAGAAAAAGTCATGCTCATAAGTAGAGGTGGAGCCAAATGCCGAAAGGCGCGCGGCTGTATCCCAACTCATACGATTTTGAACATAGCGTTCTCCTTGAATAACACTCGGCTGAACATGGATTGAGCCTCTATTTGGGACCCATAAGTTATAAGGCGCTGGCGTGGCGTTGGGAGTTGGTGCTGCGGCAAGAGAATTGATTTTGCCTTGGGCTTGAGAGAATTCAACACGATCAACTAATGGAGAATTCAGCATGGCAGAAAGAGAGGCTTTTTCACCACGAGCCAGAATGCTTACCACGTAAACGGTTGGACAGTTATGGATTTCCCAACAACCGTTTATGGGTGAGAAATTTTGTCTGACCTGTTTGATCTGCTCAATATAGTCTTGCCATGCAACCTCACTTCCCATTTCTGGCGTGCTCATCTCCATATCTCGATACAAATCCTCCAGCATTGCGCCATATGATAACCAATATCGTTCCTGCAAAGTGTTGTTATCCAATGTTCTTTTATCTTCAGGAGTTAAGTAATAACCATCTGTAATGACACGATCTTTGAATCGACGTTGGCAATGAAACGCCAACAAGTCAATGTTGTAATTGGCGACTTCTTTTAGGATTTGCTCAATGCTCACAGGCTCTACCAGGTGAATAGTAGCAGTTTGTATTTCCAGCGAGTCAGAAGTGGTCTCTACATTGGCAACAAAATATCCACTGAGCATCAGAGTGAACAACGCTACAAGTAATAAAAGAGATTTGCTCATAGTTGCCTCCGTGGTCAAAATTGGATCATAGTTGCCCAACGGTTGGCTCACCTGCCGAGCGGGGCTGGCGAGACACCTTTGCCAACC
>DYKV01000059.1:2223-11934 GCA_020722415.1 Anaerolinea sp. | reverse complement strand
GCAAGAAATTCGAGCATAATCTTCTCTTTTTCAAAAACTTCCGAAGGAGTAAATCCTTCGGAAGTTTTTATTTTAATCCTCTTTAAACATGTCATAAAAACGCACGTTGATGTTATGTAATTTTATTAAATAATATATAAAACGAAAATTAATAAATATAATTTATTGACATAACAAAATTTATTATGTATAATCAAAACAAGAATCGTAACGAAGAATATCAAATATGACCTCCATTAAATCCAGAAAACGCAACATAACAGATTTATTTGGGGTTGTTCCTTTTTTGTTGTTTTGTCTCGCTTTCGAAATCATACCCATTATTTTATTAATTAGAGGTAGTTTAATTGACAAAGCAACCAAAGCATTTACTCTAAAACATTATCTTTCTCTTGGCACTCCTCTGTACATCAACTCATTTTGGAATAGCATAAAATTATCCGGCTTGACTGCTTTAATTGGGTGCATTTTGGGCACTTTGATTGCCTATGCGATTTATCGCTGGCCTTCTATCAAAGTTCAACATGCTTTAGTCACCCTGTCTGATGTAACTACTAATTTCGCAGGCGCCCCTTTAGCCTTCGCGTTTATCGTCATTTTAGGAATGAATGGAGTGATAACCCAAATCTTGCTGCGTTACTTTCACATACAGCTCTATCCAAAATTGAGTATCTATTCTTTTTCTGGGTTAGTGCTTGCTTATGTATATTTCCAAGTTCCGCTCATGATCTTGCTAGTCATCCCGGCTTTTGAAGGGCTAAAGAAAGAGTGGTTTGAATCGGCGCAAAGCCTTGGGGCAAGCAACTTTCAATACTGGTGGAGGATCGGGCTGCCATTGCTTATGCCCTCTATCATTGCTGGTCTAACGCTTTTATTTGCAAATGCATTTGGTGCCTTTGCCACCGCTTACACGCTGGTTGAATCTCAACTTTCGTTGGTAACCTTGCAGATTGGTTTTATGATCGCCGGCGAAGTCCGCCATGATCCTGGTATAGGTATGGCAATGTCGGTGGTATCTTTGATCTTGATGGGTTTGAGCATTGGTCTCTATCAGTTATCCACCCGCAGGGCAAAATGGTTAGTTAGGTCATCATCGTGAACCGAGAAACAAACATGAACCTAAATAAGCAAACTAAAGCAAGCTCCTGGCAATATCTGTTAATCGGAATTTTCATCTTTTATATGCTTTTGCCGATTGTCTCCACTTATGTCTTTTCGGTGGCAACCCGCTGGGATCGGACAATCCTTCCAGAAGGTTATACAGTGAGTTATTACATTCAAGCTTTCAAAGCTTCGTATTTTATATCCTCTCTAAGGAATTCATTTATTCTCTCGATTGCCACCGTTTTAGTTGGACTTGTCCTCATTGTGCCCACGGTGTATTGGGTGCATGTGAGGATCCCTTATACCAAACCACTATTGGATGTCTTAATGATCTTACCCTTTGGGATACCTACTGTGGTTCTGGCATTAGCCCTGGTGCAGGTCTATAACTTTGCCCCTCTAGCTCGCTCACCGGTGCTATTAATCGGGGCAGTAGTGATCTATTCTATGCCTTTTATGTATCGCCCGGTTTCCAATGCTATTCAAGCCATAGATGTGGTCACCCTTACGGAAGCCGGCCAAAGTCTGGGTGCAAATACTTTCCAATTACTTCGCCGAGTCATCATTCCCAATATCCTAACTGGAATTTGGAGCGGGAGTCTATTGGTTTTTGCCACGGTCTTTGCCGAATTTACTTTGACAAAATTGATTGTAGGAGCTCGTTTCAAGACTTTTCCGATGCTGCTTGTTGAATACACACGCATTAATGGCAATACCGCTGCGGCATTTTCGGTGATCTCGTTCACAATTGCCTGGCTTGCTTCCCTGCTCATCCTTTGGGTAGGAAGTAAAGGGCAGGTTCCGTACCAAAAAGCCATTGGCGCACGCTAACGTTACTAGGATTAAATATGGCATATCTTGAACTGAAAAATGTTTCGAAACAATTTGGCAACGTCATTGCCGTCCATGATTTCAATTTGGACATTGAGAAGGGCAGCCTGGTCTCTTTCCTTGGGCCGTCTGGTTGTGGGAAAACCACAACATTGAGAATGATCGCCGGTTTTGAACAACCCGATCAAGGAATGATAAGGCTAGATAATGCCGATATAACTGCTGTTCCCCCCAATAGACGAGATATCGGCATGGTTTTTCAAGCATACGCGCTGTTCCCCAACTTAAATGTGGGCGATAATGTCGCTTTTGGGTTGGAAATGAAAAAACTTCCGAAGAAGGAAGTCAACCAGCGCGTAACAGAAGTGCTCGAAATGGTGCGATTAAGCCATATTGCCAACCGCTATCCGCATCAGTTATCCGGAGGTCAACAACAGCGGATTGCCCTTGCCCGTGCGCTTGCAGTGCAGCCACGCGTTTTATTGCTTGATGAACCGCTTTCCGCACTAGATGCAGAAGTCCGCGTAGCGTTGCGGGCTGAGATTCGCCGCATCCAAAGCCAATTAGGGATAACGACAGTCTACGTTACCCACGATCAAGAAGAGGCGCTTTCCATTTCAGACAAGGTGGTTGTGATGAATAATGGGCGTATCGAACAAGTTGGTTCCCCCGAATCTATCTACCGCCAACCGCAAACCCGTTTTGTAGCAACCTTTATCGGCACCGCTAATCAATTTATTGGCAAGGTACATGACGAACATTCTGTGGAATGTGAGCATATCCGATTGCAAGTTGCCGATATTCGCCATTTTTCTAAGGGGGAAGAGGTCGTTGTATTGGTACGCCCCGAATCCGTTCAAATTCAATTTGAACCAACCCAAAAACCTGAGTGGAATCTTCTTGAAGGAATTATCGAGACGGTTACTTTCCATGGAGCAGTAACCCGCATTGGGATGAATGTTCATGATCAACGGATCGTGGCTGATATCACATATTCTTACGCAACCCCAATTTCTTTAGGACAAAGATGCTGGTTAACTTTTCGGACGGAAAGTTGTCAAGTAATGGGCGTAGAAAAATGATCTATATCAATGACCATGAAATTGCCTTAGATATGGAAGAGAAACTTGAGCCATGGACAAGCTATGGCAATGTGGTTCGCTATGCTATGGATTTTATTAAGAACTGTCCGATTGATAAGCGAAATAACCTTGCCTGGTATCTGCAATACTCTTGTTTTTGGACTGATCCCCTCCGGCCAGCCATTTGGCCAGATAATCCCGCTGGGAAATTTGCCTGGGCAATGACAACCTTAACGAAATATTTTCCCTATTCCGGGGATAAATCTTTTATTGATATAGTCCGCCAAATGCTTGATCGCTTATGGGAATATCGCACTCCCGACCATTTCGAATGGAAAGATGTTCCTTACGCTTCAGCCCATCCTGGCACCGGTATTTACTTTGGTTCTAGAGCAGATGGGGAATTTGTTACTGAATGCGATAAGATTGCCCAAGTGGGGCGAGCTTATGTGGATTTTTATGAACTTAGCGGTGAGGAGTGTTATCTTCAGATTGGGATCCATTGCGCTGATGAGCTGGTTCGCCATTTGCGCTCGGGTAATGAGAGCCAATCACCTTTACCATTCCGAGTGGATGTTCGATCTGGGAAGATCATCGAAGAATATACCGCGGACATGATTCAACCAGTAAGGTTGTTCGAGGCGTTGATAGATCTTGGGTATACCACCTACCAGCCCTACCTAGAGCATATCTGGGATTGGATAGTTCAAAATCCCATCCAGAACAATGTTTGGAAGGGATATTTTGAAGATATTCGGATTGATCCTGAAAACGCTAATCGGGATCAACTATCTGCCCTCGAAACTGCCCGTTACATAATGGAAAATACTGCCAAATTTTCGGATTGGCAAGCCATCGCCCGCAATCTTATTGAATGGGTAAAAGGCACATTAGGAGGTCATTCCTTCTTTACTGCCATACCCATTCACGAACAAAAATTTTGTTATTACCCAATGGGCAGTCATACAGCTCGTTTTGGCAGCCTTTGCTGTATGTATGCGGCCTTAAGTGGTGAAGAGAATTATAAAGAAATGGGGATCCGCTCGCTCAATTGGGCAACTTATATGGCAAATGAAAATGGGTTAGTCACTGTGGGGATTGACCGTCCGGATTATTACAACCAATGTTGGTTCACTGATGGATATTTTGATTATGTCCCGCATTTTCTTCACGCCATGGCATTTGTGCCCGAAAAGGCACCGTTTAATGAAGATCATTTGTTATATTCCACATCTGTCGTCCAAGATATTCAATATCAGCCACTATCCATTCGATACCGGATTTTTCAGCCAAATAGCAAGCAGAAATTTCGTTTGACCTATTTGCCAGTCACAGTGCAAGTTGATGGTAAAGAAATACCTCAGCAGGAAATCACACCCGATCGAGCTAGTTGGGTTGTCGAAAGTGAAGATTTAAAGGTGATCCAGATTCAACCATTTGGCAGAGAGATCACAATTCTTGGCCGGGTCGAATCATAATTTACACAGCCAGATTGATTGAATAGAGGAGGCGCAACGGAAAAAACCATGACTTTTGAAAATGCAAGAAACCAACCCAAATATTTCTGATTAAGGAGAGTAAGAGATGACCAAAAGATTTGTTTTTCTGATGAGCTTTCTGCTTGTTTTGGCAATGGTGCTGAGCGCATGTCAGCCTGCTGCCACACCAACTACTGCCCCAGCAACGGAGGCGCCGGCTATAACCGAAGCTCCTGCTGCAACTGAAGCGCCGGTTGTTACCGAAGCCCCGACAATTGCGCCGCCTACTCCTACAGTGGATGTGATGGCTCAGCTAATCGAGGCAGCTCAGAAAGAGGGCACCCTGGTCTCGTATGGTTTACCAGATGATTGGGTGAATTATGGTCAGCTTAAGCAAATGTTCAAAGACAAATATGGGATAACTGACCAAGATACCGATATGTCATCTGGAGAAATTATCGCTGCCCTAGAAGCTGAAAAGACTGCTCCTGTAGCTGATATCACTGATTTAGGCTTGAACTACGCCAAGATAGTTGAAGATGAAAAACTATCTCAGCCGTATAAAAATTCCCATTGGGATGAAATCCCTGATTGGGCAAAAGATCCTGACGGACGTTGGTCTGCAGCATACTGGGGGGCAATTGCCTTCACTGTAAATGCTGACATTATTAAAAATCTCCCTCAAACCTGGGATGATCTTTTGAAAGATGAATTTGTTGGCAAGGTATGTATGAAAGATCCACGCTCCTCATCAACCGCTAATATGGTGGTGTTAGCAGCTGCATTTGCCAAAGGCGGCGATGAAACCAACGTTCAACCTGGTCTGGATTTCTTCAAACAAATGATTGATAAGGGTATTCTCAATGGGGTTAAACCCTCGGTCGCCAATATCCAAAAAGGAGAGTGCCCAGTGTCTTTATTCTGGGATTTCGACGGACTGAGTGTTAAAAAAGAAAATCCCAATATGAATATCCAGGTGATTATCCCTAAAGATGGCACTGTCGGAGGAGTTTACATTCAATTTGTTACCGCTGGAGCTCCACATCCTAATGCTGCGAAATTAATGATCGAACTGGAATATTCGGATGAGGGTCAATTGGCTTATGCTAATGGATTTGTCCATCCCATCCGGACCAGCGTCACATTGCCAGCTGATCTATTGGCGCTTTTCCCACCTGATGCTGATTACTCTGTGGTGAAATTTCCTAAAGATTATAAGGCTTTAGATACAGCCGGAACCGCCATTTCGGATGGTTGGACGCTGATTCAAAAGTAAGTAATGCCTAATTTTAGAGAGGGAATCCCAGCCGGTGAATGAATGAGAACGATCTATGCACGAACATTAGGCTTCGATGACCCATTGAAACGTTCGGAGTGCTATTCCCGTTTTGGGAACCCTCTCTTCCTTTTTCAAAAACGATTAATCCTTGTTGTGAAGGAGTTGATATGCCAACTACAGGAGAAAGTATCCGCACAGCTAGATTGTTTTCAGAAAATAAGAACGTCGTCGTTATTGCGGTGGATCATGGCTTATATTTTGGGCCATTAGCCGGGATGATCAACCTGCCCGAAGTGATTGATAATATTGCTGAAGCTGATGCGATCTTGATGAGTCCAAATATGCCAAGTTTTTGTTCATCGGTTTTTTCTAAAAGAGGGGCACCAGCTTTGCTCATCCGCCTTAATTGGGCTTCAAATTATGTCAATGAATGGAATTATAAACACTCATACAGTGTTAAAATGCTCTCGGTTACAGAGGCGGTAGCTCAAGGAGCTGATTTGGTCATGTGCAGTTTGACCCTTAAAAACCCTGATGAAGTGGAGGATGCTGGAAATGTGGCAGTTTTTTCCCAAGCTGTTTCTGAGAAACGAAGTCTAGGCATCCCAATGGTTGGTGAATTCTACCCAACTGGTGGTGACGATCGCCAACCCGAAGATATGCAAGAAGAAATCTATATTGGTTGTCGCATTATTGCTGAATTAGGTGCCGACATGGTAAAGACGTTCTACACTGGAAAACGCTTTTCGGAAATTACCGCAGCCACCCCCGTTCCAGTGCTGGCGTTAGGCGCTAAAAAATTACCCAAAGAAAGCGATGCATTAAAATTGGCTGCCGATGCGGTAGGAGCTGGGGCGCGTGGAATCGTTTTTGGGCGGAATGTCTTGCAAGCGAAAGAGCCCAAACGTTTGTTAGAAGCCTTACAAGAAGTGGTCAAAGAATTTAAGGCTCCAGATTTAGTTGCCCGCACTTATCATTTGGATTAATTAGAGGTCTATGGAACTGTTACTAGGAATTGATGCCGGTACTACTTCGGTTAAAGTGGGTATATTTAACCCCGCTGGCGATTGTTTGGCGTTAGCTCGCTGTGAATATCAACTTGAAACACCGCTGGCAGACCGGGCTGAGTTGAACCCTGAAGTATATTGGCAAGCATGTTGTGAGGCAGTAAATCACGCCATTCAAAGTGCCGAGATAAACCCTCAAGAGGTGGTTGCAATATCGGTGTCCAGTCAGGGCGAAACGATCATCACTTTGGATAAGGATGGTAAACCAATCTATCCAGCACTTGTTTGGCTAGACAACCGAGCTGTAAAGGAAGCCAAGCGGCTGGCACAGTTGTTCTCAACTGAAGTGTATCAGGTTACCGGGATACCAGAGATCATTCCAACCTGGAGCGCCTGTAAAATACTTTGGCTGCGCGAAAATGAACCAACAGTGTTTTCTCGAGCAGCTAAGTTTCTGCTCGTGCAAGATTATTTGATATTTCAATTGACGGGAAAATATGTGACCAACGCTTCAGTGGCTTGCACTTCTCTACTCTATGATATTGTCCACGATCAATGGTGGCAACCTGTATTGGATGAAATTGGTATCACCAATCAGCAGTTACCCCAAATTATTCCGCCAGGTGCATTGGTGGGGAATGTTACCCATCGAGTGGCGTTACAGTTTGGCTTTTCACCTTCGACAAAAGTAATTGGTGGAGGAATGGATCAATGTGTTGGCGCGATCGGGGCCGGGAATATCCAACCCGGTTGCATATCCGAAACCACTGGAGCTGCGTTGGTCATCCAGGCAACTATCTCTGCGCCTGACCTAGACAAAAGCAAAACGATCCCAGTTTATTCGCATAGTATTCCAAAGCATTACCTCTTTGCCCCGGTTTGCCCGACTGCGGGAATGGCATACAAATGGTTCCGCGATACATTTGGACAACCCGAGGTTGAGCATGCCCAAACCCGGAAACTCGACCCATTTGATTTGTTGAATGAATTAGCCCAAGAAGCTCCAGCTGGTTGTGATGGATTGATCATGCTTCCGCACCTGATGGGAGCTTTCAGCCCAGAGCCTAATCCATTAGCCAGAGGTACATTCTTCGGTTTCACCCTCCATCACCAAAGATCTCACTTTGCCCGGGCTATATTGGAAGGGGTGGCGTTCTTGCTCCGCCAAAATCTGGAGCGAATTGAACAAAGTGGTATCCCAATCAGCCAGATCTGTTCTACCGGGGGCGGGGCACGCAGCGCGCTTTGGAATCAGATTAAAGCAAATGTCTGTGGGCTTCCAATCTTTACATTGGAAAATGAGGAAACAGCCTTGCTCGGCAATGCCATCTTAGCTGGAGTTGCCAGTCAAGTGTTCCGATCTGTTCAAGAGGGCGTCGCGGCAATGGTGAGAACCAAAGTCACAATAGAACCAGATCGAGATCAGGAAAAATATATTAAGCCTTATCAAATTTATCGGGATGTTGATGAAACATTACGTTCGGTTTTTATCCGTAGTTATAAAAATTAATTTGTTATGAGAAAGGAGCATTCAAATGTCAACTAGACCAAAGGTCGGCTTGCTGGTAATGGCACTTTTAGAGGACGATTACAACAAAACAGCTCATATCCGCCCGGTAGCTCAACAGGCGGTCAATCGCATCAATAGCATTATCAGTGAGTATGCGGAAACGGTATGCCCGCCTTTAGTGGAGGAAGAGCATCAAGCGGAAGCAGCGGCACAGATGTTCAATGCTGCGGGTGTGGATTTAATCCTGGCGGTGGAGCTGGCTTATACCAAAGGGATTGTGCCAGTACGGTGTTTCCTGAATACCACTGCCCCTGTATTAGTCTGGAACACACAACAGATCGAATTTTTACCAGAAGATGCTGACTTTGACTTGATCATGGTTAATTCTGGGATGGCGGGGGTGCCCGAGATGACCTCGGCGCTATTGCGGCTAGGTCGCCCGTTCTGGATTGTCACCTCGCAAATTGATGACCCAGTCGGAAGAGAGAAACTAAAAGAATATATTACTGCTGCTGGGGTTGCCCGCCGCTTAAAGTCAGCTCGAATCGGAATTGTGGGACATGCATTTGAGGGGATGACGGACTTAATGGTGGATTTGTTGAGCCTTCGTAAACACGTTGGTCCGGTTTGCTGGCCGGTGGAACCGGAAAAATTCGCGGTCGCAATGCAATCGTTAGCAGAGGATGAGGTGCAACAATTGATCAAGAGTGAATCCGCTCGATACAAAGTGGAGATGGACGCCAAGTTATTTGATCGCTCATGCCGTCTGGCGTTGGCATTAGAAAAAGTTGTGCGACGCTATCAATTTGATGCATTAGCTACTTTTGACCAGGTCTGGCTTACCGATCCCCGAGTTGGGATAATCCCATCCTATGGAACTGGGCGTTTGTGTGAAATTGGTATACCGTGCTCCACTGAAGCGGATGTTTCAACGTTGGTAGCGATGTTAATTTTGCAAGAGATTGCTGGCAAAGCAACTTTCTTGGAAAACTATGTCATTGATTTTAAACGGCAAGCCATCATTTTATCCCATGATGGGCATGGCAATCCTGCTCTAGCAGCTAGTGCTGCCGATGTTAAGGTAAAACATAGCATTTATTATCAGGGTGTACATGGATTTGGAGCTGCTTTTGAATTTGCTTATGCACCAGGTCCGGTAACCATGCTTTCGCTTGTCCCGGTTAATCAACGCTGGCGATTGATTCTTTCTGAAGGGGAATCTCTACCCATCACCCCGCGCCCTATTTCAGCGCCTCAAATGCTGTTTAAGCCGAAATCCTTGCCGATAGCCGATTGGTGTGATGCTTGGTGCAAGGCAGGTTCTCCTCATCATCAAGCGTTGGCTTATGGTCATCTCGCTTCACAAATAAAAACCTTCGCCGCGCTCAAGAATTTAGATGTTTTTGAAGTATGAGTGAGC
>DYKV01000059.1:0-2123 GCA_020722415.1 Anaerolinea sp. | reverse complement strand
GCAAAATTTCCAACTTATCCATTTACTGAAAAGATGAAAATCCACATCCAGGCGAAAGCCCAAATAGGAAGTACGCCATAGACCTGATTAAATTGCGGTGTCTTCATGGCTGAGGTAGATCGGATAATGATGGAACACGCCCGAAAAACAGAATTAGTCACCGAGATTTCCAAGATAGGCCGAGCTAGTTTCGTAACTATTCAACCAGTGAGCGCTTTTGATCTGGTTATTACCGATAATAAGGCGCCAGTCGGCTTTATCCCGTTAGTCCCAAATCTGGGTAAAAGGGTCATTATGGTACCAGTTGAATAATAAATTTTTGAAGAATGGATCATCGCCAAGTATGTATAAAGGTTTAAGTATAAAACCACCTTTTTTTGAATTAGGACCAAAAGCATATCTCTACGGACGCCGGCTATTAGAGTTAGCGCTTTTTGCTGACTATTTATGCGAAAAGTACGACGTCCGGATTATTATCACCCCCCAATGTGTGGATATTCCATTGTTGGTAAACGAGACGAAACGGATTCTCGTTTTTGCCCAGCACATTGATGGGTTGTCAATTGGGCGTGGGATTGGATCTGTGTTACCTGAAGCAGTTAAAGAAGCTGGGGCAGTTGGTTCATTGCTCAATCATGTGGAAAAGAAGCTTAGCTTAACCGAGATCAAACGGACGATTATCCGGGCGGATGAGGTTGGTTTGGCTACGATGGTTTGTGCTGATACTGCCCAAGAAGCAGTAGAAATTGCCAAATTGAAACCCAATATCCTGTTGGTTGAATCTCCAAACCTGATTGAAGCGGGAAAGCGTGAGATTGTTGACCAGCAAGAAATTCAAAACATCAATCAAATGATCTGGCAAGCCAACCCCGAAATCCTGGTACTGCATGGCGGGGGAATCAGCAGTGGAGATGATGTTTATAACATTATTAAAAGCGGTGCTCAGGCAACCGGCTCTACTAGTGGGGTCATTCTATCAGCGGATCCGCAAGCAAAACTGGAGGAAATGATCCGGGCTTTGCGTCAAGCGTGGGATGAAATACATCCGGAAGGAGAATAATAATGACTATTTATCATCACACCTGTAAAATTCAATCCGATCGTTTGCCAACCTTTCATGATGTCACTGAAGAAGCCATTCGAGCGGTTCAAGCTTCAGGAGTGAAAAATGGAATATGCGTTGTCTATTCTCAGCACACTACTTGCAGTGTTTTAATTCAAGAAGATGCCGATGATGTCAACTACTGGGGAACAAAATTGCTTTTGCAAGACCTGGTCAATGCTTTAGAGAAAATCGTCCCTACTTGCCACACCGAAGGTCAATACCTGCATCCGGGACCAAAACATATCGAAATGGCAGCACGCCGGAACGAATTACCATCTTGGAGCTTGAATACCGATGCTCATCTGCGCTCGGTTTTGTTGGGTCGCTCCGAATCCATCCCTATTGTAGATGGCAAACTGGAACTAGGAGAGTTTGGGCGCATATACTTCGCGGATTTCGACCAGGTGCGGGCTCGGGAAAGAACGGTTAGATTTCAAATTATTGGAGAATAAAAAATAGTTACTAACGATGAACCCTGATTTGAGATGGATATGGACAATATTATTGAGAATATTGTGCTAGGAATTGGGACGGCTATCCCGATCAATAATCACATTTCCGCCTCAATTCTATTAAAAACAAAGGATTTCAATACTTTATTAGACATCGTCGCCAACGCCTTGTCTAAATCTTCTGTATTTGATGTTGGTATTTTCTCAATTAAAAATAATTTTGTAACCCATCTCCATCTAGAACCTATTTTAGACCTAGCAACTTTATTTCTTCTCGTTTTTCTAAATCCATGTTTCGATTTTTAAAATCCAGTCATTACAGTGCAATCATAAATAGATCTGAGGCGATAAATTATGGGTCGCCCCAATTTTCGGATTCTTTACCTAACAGGAGATGAGTTTGCGCAATTCTGAATATTCTTTCATGGATGCATTCCCAGATTTAACAGGCTTCGTCGAGCATGTTCTTCAATTGCAGATAGGGGGTGGCTTTTTTGATCCATCCCGAAGCATCTATATCAACCGCACGCCAGGTAGATTGGATTTATTGGGTGGCAATGATGATT
>DYKV01000466.1 GCA_020722415.1 Anaerolinea sp. | reverse complement strand
ATTCACCGTTCAACAACAAAAATGGAGTAAAAAAATGGCCGAATTAAAACGCGCACACAATTTCAATGCTGGTCCGGCAGGCTTACCCCTCGAGGTATTACAGCAGGCACAAGCCGAATTGTTGGACTACAAAGGAACCGGGATGTCCGTGATGGAAATCAGCCATCGCTCTAAAGAATTCGATACTATTATCAATGAAGCCGAAGCTGATTTACGAGATTTACTTCATATTCCATCCAATTACAAAGTCACCTTTTTACAAGGAGGCGCAAGCTTGCAGTTCTCCATGATACCGATGAATTTACGGCCAAACGGCGCTTCGGCAGATTATATTATCACCGGTGCATGGAGTAAAAAAGCTGTTCAAGAAGCCCAAAAACTAGGCGCCACCCATATCGCTGCCGATACGAAGGATAGCGACTATAACCGCCTTCCCCAATCCCTCGATCTCGATCCAAATGCTGCATACCTTTATTACTGTTCCAACGAAACCATCCATGGTATCGAGTTTTTTGATGAGCCACTACCGCCGGCCGGTGTACCGCTTATTTGTGATGCCTCTTCCAATTTCATGAGCCGCCCAATAGATATCAGCAAATACGCCTATATCTATGCTGGTGTACAAAAGAATGTCGGACCTGCGGGGGTCATGATTGGCATTATTCGCGAAGACATGCTAGAACGTATCCCCCCCAATTTGCCGATCATGCTCGACTACAAAGTGCAGGCAAACGAAAGGTCACTCTATAATACCCCTCCGTGTTTTGTCATTTATATGGTTGGGCTGGTTTTGAAATGGATGAAGAAGTTAGGCGGGCTTTCCGCAATTGAAGCCCGTAATAAAACCAAAGCCGACTTGCTTTACCAGACCATTGATGCCAGCGGTGGCTTCTATAAAGGACATGCCCTGCCAAACGCCCGTTCACGAATGAATGTGACCTTCCGATTACCCACTGAAGAACTTGAGGCGCAGTTTGTCAATGAAGCCAAACAACACAATATGATCGGTCTCAAAGGTCACCGGTCTGTGGGTGGTTTACGCGCTTCAATTTATAATGCGGTTGAGCTTTCTGATGTCGAAGCTTTGGTGCAATTTATGCAAGAATTTCAAAGAAAGTACGGCTAATAGATAGCTAGTGTGATTTTTTAATTGATTACAAATTTAATACCGAAATAAGCGATGGCAGCCAAAATGCATTCCATATTGGGCAAAATCCTCTCTCTGGTAGGCGAGATATCGCGGTTTAGCTAGCCGAAAAAATCAGTAATTGGAGAAGCGGGAAAACCTTTATTCCCGCTCTCCAACCCTCTTGCTTAGTCATAAATATGAATAAACCAGATAGAAATTTGACCGACTAGTTAGCCGGGGGAAGTGGTTCGTTATTAATTTCTTGAGGTTTATTACGCAAGGTAAAGAATCCTACCCCAACCGGGATCAAGGCTAAGAGCAAGCCCAAACAAAGAAGAACAACACCCACACCTTTGGGAACACCACCACTGCGCTGCCCCAGCTCAAAAGTTCCCGCACCTAGCGCCGAAGCAGCGCCGAACAAGCAGAGAAAAAGCCCTGGACAACCGCACAATAATGCACTGACCACGGTCGCGATAATTCCTGTTGTTTTCTTATCCATAAACAAATCCTCCTTCACTAAAATATTAAATATAGTATACGGTAATAATCAATAAGGTGCAAGGACGGATACTATAGAATTCAGACAAGAGTTCGGACAATACCGTAACGCGGCATTCATGCCGCAACCAAACGGCGACATCAATGTCTACAA
>DYKV01000058.1 GCA_020722415.1 Anaerolinea sp. | reverse complement strand
ATATTAATTGGAGATACGCTTATGCCAGATAGTGAAAATAATGCTGCTACCGATTTTATTCGGGCACTAATCCGTAAAGATAACGAGACCAACCGGTTTGGCGGACGCGTCCATACCCGCTTTCCTCCAGAACCCAATGGCTATTTACATATTGGACATGCTAAATCTATTGTACTCAATTTCGGAATAGCGGAAGAATTTAACGGCTTGTGTAACTTACGGTTTGACGATACAAATCCTAGCAAAGAGGATACAGAGTATATTGAATCAATTATTGAAGATGTCCATTGGTTAGGTTTTGATTGGGGGGACCGTCTTTTCCATGCTTCGGATTATTTCGATCAACTCTATGAGTATGCCATCGAATTAATTAAAATGGGGAAGGCTTATGTTGACGACCTCTCTCCTGAAGAATTACGGCAGCAACGGGGAACACTAACCGAACCAGGTATTGAAAGCCCTTATCGCGATCGTTCTGTTGAAGAAAATCTGGATTTATTCCAGAGAATGCGGGCAGGGGAATTCCCAGATGGTTCTAGAACATTGCGGGCAAAGATAGATATGAAATCGCCGAACCTCAATATGCGCGATCCTGTTATGTATCGCATTAAAAAAGAAAGTCATCCCCACACTGGTGACAAATGGTGTATCTATCCAATGTATGACTATACGCATTGTATCTCCGACTCTATCGAGCGAATCACCCACTCCATTTGTACTCTCGAATTTGAAGACCACCGTCCATTGTATGATTGGTTCCTCGATCAGTTAAACCTTTACCACCCCCAACAAATTGAATTTGCCCGCCTGAATTTATCTTATACCGTCATGAGCAAAAGAAAATTGTTGCAGCTGGTCAAAGAAGGCTATGTTTCCGGCTGGGACGACCCGCGAATGCCAACAATTTCAGGGATGCGACGGCGCGGCGTCACCCCAGAGGCAATTCGAACTTTTTGTGAACGCATTGGTGTCGCTAAAAATGACAGCACTGTGGATATTGCCTTATTGGAATATTGTATCCGTGAAGATTTAAACAAAAGGGCACCAAGGGTGATGGGCGTTTTAGACCCCATCAAAGTTACTTTGACCAATTACCCCGCCGATCAGGTCGAATACATGGAGTGTATTAATAATCCTGAAGACGAGAGCATGGGAACCCGATTGGTACCTTTCTGTCGTGATTTATATATCGATCGAGATGATTTTCGCGAAGACCCACCACCTAAATATTATCGTCTAGCTCCCGGGCGAGAAGTTCGCCTTCGTTATGGCTATTTTATTAAATGTGAGGAAGTGGTGAAGGATGAGAAAGGAGAAATTGTTGAATTGCGTTGCAGCTATGATCCACAAACCCGCGGTGGCTTCGCCCCGGATGGACGCAAAGTACAAGCGACGATTCATTGGGTCTCTGCTCGTCATGCAGTGGATGCCGAAGTACGCTTGTATGACCGATTGTTTAATACTCCTAATCCATTAGGAGATGATGAGAATGTCCCATTTACCAACTTTATCAATCCAAATTCGCTTACAATAATCAATAACTGTAAAGTCGAACCAAGCCTTGCTTCGGCAAAACCTGGCGACCGCTTTCAGTTAGAAAGGGTTGGATATTTTTGTTTAGACAGCAAAGATTCCCGACCAGATCATTTGGTGCTCAATCGCACTGTTACACTCAAAGACACTTGGGCAAAAATTGAAGCGTCTCTTAATAAAAAATAAGGAGTTCAAATGACTGTAAATTTTCTCGCTAAAATAAAACCAATCTATCTGGGACTATTATCACTGCTCATCTTTGCTCAAATCGCAGCCGCTCCTTTGACCCAACCAATAAATCGTTCACAATCAACAGACGCAGTATCTAGTCAAGCCAATCTCAATGAAGGAGGAGTAGAGTTAAAGAGCTGGTGGCTACACAATTTCACCATCATTTTCTCACCATATTCCTGCCATGCTGGTGTGGCTGGTTGTTTAGCAAACCCAGATTACCACGTGAATTCATGGTTACTGAGTAAATCAAGTGTAAAAATCGAGAAGAGTTGGGCTAATCCAGCTCTCACCTTCTGGACGAAACATTATTCTCGTAGTTATGTCACCTTTTGCTATGTTGAAATTCAGGTAGATGGGAAAGCGAATTGGGATCGTTTAAAAGCTTTCACTGGTAGCAAAGACTGGTATAAAATGACTGTTGACCTGAAACAATACAGCGGAGAAAACATTTACGTCAAGTTTTATTGTGAACCGAACCGCGGCTTTGGCTATTCAGATCGGCTATCCAATTACTTTAATAAACAAATCCTTTATGTCCAAGACGTGAAAGTTGTTCCTGATTCAACCATCCCTTAATAATATCAATCAACCATCACCTATTAAAAATTAAAGAGGCGGTCATCTGCACCGCCTCTCTTCACTGGGGGTCGAGGATTCGAACCTCGGCATACGGATCCAGAGTCCGCTGTCCTACCACTAGACGAACCCCCATCTAAAATGATTCTACCATGTGGCTATGCTTTCGTCAAACCATCCTCCATTTCACGCAAGTATTTTATAGCCTGCTCAACTCGGCTTAAGACTGTCTCTTTTCCAATGATATCCATACATTCAAATAGGGGGGGACTTACAGATTGCCCGGTAACAGCAATCCGTAATATTCCGAACAACTGTCCCGCCTTGATATTTAATTCATCCGCTAAAATTCGAAGTTTTTCTTCTGCAGTTTGCGCATTTATGCACTCCAGGGGCTGCAAGATTTTATACGCTGCTTCAAGAGCGTTGAGTGACTCGGAGACGCTCATATTCTTCCCAATTAATTCTTGAGGATTTATTTGCAGTTCATCTCGGAAAAAGAATCCCGCCATTTGCACCGCATCATCCAACGTAACCAATCGTTCGCGGATTATCGGGATAATCAGGAGTAGTTTTTCATCATCTACTTTTAATCCAGCTCGGATCAAAAATGGTTTTACACGATGGGCTAGATCGACTGGCGACAAATGGCGAATGTGGAGCCCGTTGAAATAGTCAAACTTTGTAAAGTTAATCGCAGCCGGTGAAGGATTAAGATGATCCAAACTGAACTTTTCGATTAAATCTTGCATTGTAAAAAATTCAGTATGATCATCGTAACTCCAACCCATCAACGCAATCCAATTCACCACTGCCTCAGGGATATACCCTAACTGTTCCAAGTCTTTTATAAAGATCGAATAGCCATCTTGAATTAACCGATCCGATTCCCGTTTCGACATCTTTCCTTTTCCAGATGGTTTGAGGAATACTGATAAGTGAACGAATGTCGGTTCCTGCCACCCAAAAGCTCTAATAATGTGAGCGTGGAGCGGAAAAGTGGAAAGCCATTCTGAACTGCGTAATACATGAGTGATTTTCATGAGGTGATCATCAACCATTGCGGCTAAATGATATAATGCCCATCCATCCGATTTGACCAAGATGTAATCATCAATTGTGCGGTTTTCAACTGTGATATCTCCCCTTAGGTAATCATGAACAGTAATATTCCCTTCACGGGGGGTCTTGAAACGAATCACATGCGCTTCTCCATTACGGACGCGGCGAAGTGCGTCTTCTTGGGTAAGATTACGACATGTCCCGTCGTACAATAGAGGCTGTTTCAAACGCATTTGCTCAGCTCGCATCGCCTTTAACCGTTCTGGGGTACAAAAACAATAATAGGCTTTATCTTGATCAATGAGCTTACGTGCATATTCCAGGTAAATCTCTTTCCTCTCAGATTGTCGGTAGGGCCCATAAGGACCTCCTACATCAGGACCCTCATCCCAATGTAAACCTAACCAGTGTAAACTGTCCACTAATTCTTGTTCCGCTTCGGGGACATAACGTTTCACATCTGTATCTTCAATCCGCAGAATAAATTGACCGCCAGTTTGACGGGCTAACAAATAATTGTATAAGGCTGTTCTGCCGCTTCCAAGATGGGTCCTACCCGTAGGAGAAGGAGCAAAACGAACTCGAACGGGAGCTAGTTTATCACCCATAAATTTAAGAATCTCCTTTATTCTATGTGTCAGGTTGAAAATTCCAATGATTTTTGGCGCAGGGCAACGCTTTCAACTAAACCAATCCCAAGCAAGATAGAAAGCAATGAGCTCCCGCCATAGCTAACAAATGGTAAGGTCAAACCTGTAGCCGGCATTAAGTTCAAATTTACGCCAATATTGACTATCGCCTGAAAGGCAATGGTTGTTGCTACACCATAAGCTAGTAATGCACCAAAGGTATCCCTAGCTTTACGGGCAACTCGCAAGCAACGAATAATCACAAAAACTAATAATGCTAATAATAAAATCGTTCCAATTAAACCAAACTCTTCTGCAATAGCAGAGAAAATAAAATCAGAATGGCGAACTTTCAAGAAACGCAGCTGTACTTGACTGCCATGCCCATAACCTTGCCCAAACCAACCTCCTGATCCGATGCTAATCAATGCTTGCTGTAAATTGTATATATCCCCATGGCGGGCAGCCGGATCAGGAAAGAGAAAATTAATAATCCGCTTTTTTTGATAATTGGCTAAGAAGGGAAAACCAACAATCGGGGTGATGATCCCGGCGGTTGCGAAAATCAACAAGTGTTTGATACTCAACCCGCTCGCCCATAATAATGCAAACCAAATAACCAAGATAACAATTGAAGTGCTGAGATTAGGTTGTAACAAAATCCAGATTACCATCCCCATAGTTAAAACCAAACTCCGAAAAACGGTCTTCAAACTATGGATGCTATCTTGGTTTTTTGAATAAAAATCTGCCAGCACAATGATCATGACAATTTTAGCCAACTCTGATGGTTGAATCAAAATCACGCCAGTATCAAACCAACGAGCCGAGCCAAATAATACCGCTCCAGCAGTAAACAGAACCCCCAACAAGATCCACATCCCAACATATAACGTTCGGCTCATTGAAGCCCAAAGGTGATAATCAATGGAAGCAGTGACAATAATCACTACAAAGCCAGCGATCGCGAAAATCAATTGTCTCCCCACCAGATTTAGTTGCTGTAATTCAATGTTGCCAGCCACGGCAGAACGGATCATCGTAATGCCAAAAATAGTGAGTACCGCTACAGCACCCAGCAACCAAAAATCAAAATACCGCCAATTTACCGCTCGCATCGAATTAACCCATTCTCCTTTTCGCAAGCGTTTTTATCGGAATATCCGCAATCAAACGCTGCTCTCGCCCTTCTTTTGTTATCTCTACCCGCATCCCTTGGGTATCAATATTTACATGACGGGATATAACTTCGATAAGTTCATCTTTTAGCTGTTCTAATGCCTGAGGGCTCAGATTAGAACGATCATGAACTAGCACGAGTTTCATGCGCTCTTTAGCCTGATAGGCGGATTTCGGTTCGCGACTTAACAAACGGTCAAAGAAACCAGCCATCTTATCCGCCTCCTTTTCGGAATATCCGACCAATTTGATTGAATAATCCACCTGATTCCTCTATAGAGGCGAAAGGAACCCTTTCCCCTAACAACCGTTGACTGATATTGCGGAAAGCCCGCCCGGCTCGGCTTTTACCATCTATTACCACTGGCACACCTCGATTTGTGCTAGTTATTACCGTTTCATCTTCTGGGATTAAACCTAATAATTCGACCGCCAGTAATTCCAACACATCATCAGGTGATAACATATCCCCCTTTTTTACCATGTCCGGTTTGATCCGATTGATAATTAATTGGGCAGGACCTTTTTCTTCTGCTTCTATCAAGCCAATTATCCGATCCGCATCCCGCACAGCTGAGACCTCAGGATTGGTCACAACCACAATAATATCCGCTGCAGCAATCGCATTACGAAATCCTCGCTCAATTCCAGCGGGTGAATCAATCAATACCCAGTCAAATTCCGGCTTTAATTCATTACATAAGCGTACCATATCGCTAGGTGATACAGCACTTTTATCCCGAGTCTGTGCAGCCGGAATGAGATATAACTCTGGTAATCGTTTATCCCGGATCATTGCCTGCCGTAACCGGCAGCGGCCTTCAATCACATCAACCAAATCATAAACAATTCGATTTTCTAGTCCAAGAACGACATCCAGGTTGCGCAAGCCGATATCTGCATCAATACAAACCACCTTTTGATTTTTCAGCGCCATGGCTGCTGCGATGTTTGCCGTCGCAGTCGTTTTTCCAACCCCGCCTTTTCCTGATGTAACAGTTACAACTTTTCCTGGCATAGTACAATTTATCCTTTATAATTCCAAATTTCTGCAATCACTTTTCCATCGCGAATAAAAGCCGTTTCAGGTTGGGGTTTCCCATGGCGTTTAGGAGTAATTGCGATTTGTTCGGCAATGCGCAATTGGGTAGGTTGTAAATCTAATGCACAGACTACCACAGCCTCATTCCCCAAGGCACCGGCGTGGACTAACCCGCGTAACTTTCCCCAAACCAAAACGCTCCCGCTCGCAATTATTTCAGCTCCAGGATTTACATCCCCGTATACAATTACGTTTCCATCGAATTCGATTCGAAAACCTGACCGCAGGGTTTTATTAAAGAAGATGGCTGGTTCTCCTTGATGGTAGATTGGTTCAAAATCTGCCATGGTGTCCTTCTCTAGCCGGCTTATCCTAGTCGCTAAACCCAGGAATTGAGCAGCCTGCTGGGTCAAGGAATTTTCACTCAACACTGCCCAAAGGTTCAGATCGTAATGGCTTAATTCATCCTTCAACGATAATAATTGATCGCTGGTTACTTCCACATTAGCCGTATCCAATACTACTTTCGCTCCCCGCCAAAATTTTTGCCTATCCTTCACCAACCTAACCAAAGCCTGCAAATTCGTCTCCCAATTTTGGTCACTGAGATGAAATAAAATTCCTTCACGAATACCTTTCGCCGTAACCGTATTCAACATGGCTTCGTCCATCTTTTTCAATAACAACCACCCAGCTTAAATAATAGTTAACTTATTATAGCTGAAATTATAACCGATACTAGGGACTGCCAAGGCCGCTATCAATCTGCTTTAAATTAAAATAGGCTTGGAGGACCTGATGGACAATCGGCGCAGCAACGCTCGCCCCCTCGCCGCCATTATATACAAATGCTACCACTGCAATCTCCGGGTTATCATAAGGAGCGTATACAACGGTCCAGGCATGGGAAGGCCAGTTTCCCGGAATGCATAAATTTTTCGCATTGGCGTATTTATCACAATATTCCGCTGTTCCCGTTTTACCCGCCGCGGCGATGGTAAAATTTACGAATTCTTTCTTTAATGTTCCCGAAGTAACCACTTGGCGCATCCCCTCTTGCACTTTTTTCACCACCCAAGGTTGAACCGTTTTTGTTTTTCCTTCAATTGGTTCACATCCCCGTAATGTAGTGTCATAAAATTCTTGGATGACTGGATCTTTCGTAATATCCCATTTCATCACTGGGGTAAAAGGCTGAATGACGTTTCCTTCCGCATCATCAACCTCTCTAATTAGGGTGGGTTTCATAAGTTTGCCATCATTGGCAATAGTCGAAGCCGACATCAAAACCTGTAAAGGAGTTGCCAATACATAACCTTGTCCCACGCTGGCAATATATGTATCACCCGTTGACCATCCTTCCCCGTGGGTAATGCGCTTCCATTTTGGATCAGGAATTAACCCCTTCTCTTGATCAGGTAATTCAATCCCAGGATAATCGCCATATCCCAAAGCTCGCGCATAGGTGCCCAAGCGACAGATACCGAGTCCAACCGGAACCTCGTCTTTATACCCGCCACCCAGCTTATAAAAATACACATTACTAGAATTAGCAATTCCGCCTAGAAAATCCAAATGTCCAAAACCGGCTTTATTCCAATCAACAAAATCACGCTCTCTTCCAGGATCATTCGCGTAATATTTTTCGGTGATGGTGATCTTTGGCGGTGTGGAAATGACCTGGTCAGGGGTAACTACCCCTTCATTGAGTGCGCCAACTGCAGTGGCAAGTTTAAAAACCGAACCGGCTGGCAAGGTATCTCCAACCGCATGGTTAAGTAAGGGGTTTGCGGGGTCATTAATTAACTGATTATAGTAATAAGCGGGAATAAAACGAGCCATGCGATTGTTCTCATAAGTGGGGTAAGACACCATCCCTAAAATTTCTCCCGTTCGGGGATTCATGGCTATCACAACTCCACTAGTTGATATGGTGCGATTTAGCCAAGTGTTCCAGAAATTAATTTCTCGAATCAGAATCGAAGTCATTGCTTCCTGCAAGCGGGTATCTATCGTCAATTTTAGATTTGCTCCCGGCTGAGGATTCACCGGCGGTTCTAATCCGCGCACTTGTTTCCCTGCTACATCTACTTCCACCTTCCACGAACCATTTTTACCAGCTAATAAATCCTGGAACTGGAGTTCTAAACCAGCATAACCGACCTTATCACGATTGGGTAACAAACCTTTTGCCCGAAATGCTTCTTCCTGATTAGCAGGAATAGGGCCTAAAAAACCGATGATATCTGAGGTTATTGAACCAGTTGGATAATCGCGGATTGGCTCCACCTCAACAGAAATACCTGGCCAGTCCACTGATTTTTGTTGAACGATTCTCGCCATCTCCTCAGGAATATCACACTTAATTCGAACTGGTTGGTATGGCGTAGCCGATAGACCATATTCCACTATTTGGGCAATACCATGTTCAGAAATACAGGGAACATAAGGATTATCCGTGGTGATTTGATTTAGATTTATCGGCATTCCAATCGTTGCCGAGAGCTCTCGATAAATCCTTTGGATCTCACCAGCATCATCTGGCAGGAAAGCCGCAGTTACGACCACATTGAACGAAGGTATGTTTCGGGCTAAGACAATCCCATTGCGATCGTAAATAATCCCCCTGGGTGCAGGCAGGTTTAGAATCTGGGTGCGGTTCTCTTCAGCTCGAGCCACCCAATCCTGTTGTTGAATAACCTGTAGAACAAACAGACGACCAATATATAAGCCAAAAATCGCAAGAATAAACAATCCAAAACTGATTATTCGCCACGATCTTAAGCGGTTCTCTCGTGGATCTATTGAGTTCATACTTCAATCACCTCTGGATACAAACCCTTCGCAATTTCACTGATCAAAGCATAAATTGGTACAGCTAAGATAACATTTAAAATTGCGCTAGGGATAATAATCTCATATAATGAATAGCTGAGGGGAAGTTGCGCATTGGTTATCCTTAAAATTACACAGCTTACCCCTAATACGATAAATGTCCCTACTACGGTAACCAATAACATCGAAATAAAAGGTATCCTCCATACGATTTTCTTAATGAATAATGCTATACCAGTAATCACTAAATAAGAAACAAAATAGACTCCCGAGGGCATTGCAGAAACCAGAGTAAGCATTAAACCACCAATTATGCTCCAATGCCAGGCTGTGGTCACCTTCTTTTGCAAAGCCCAAGCGACGATCGCCAACAACACCAAATCAGAATTGCCGTGCAATAAAGGCATGTTGCTGAAAACCCCCATTTGAACCATCAACAATCCAATTAAAATAGGGAAAGCTAAAGCAACAGACATAAAACAATGCCCCTTATGGCGCTCCTGGTGTTGGTAGCAATGGCTCGATATTTACTGGCTTGAAATTGATGATGACTAACACAATCTCCAATTGATTGAAATCCACCACATTTTGCACAGACGCAGTTTGGAATAGGTCTTGGGGTTGACTGCGGATACCTGAGATCTGTCCAATAACGATATTGGGAGGGTAAGCCCCGCCCAATCCGGAAGTTAACACCAGGTCACCAAGGTGGACTTGGGATCCTTGTGGGATTAAATCCAAGATTAAATCGCCGCTCAGCTGTCCCTTTAATACAGCTTGCGCGCCAGATGGTTGAATTTTGGCATTAACAATTGCAGTCGCATCCGTTATT
Organism: Anaerolinea sp.; assembly: GCA_020722415.1. Taxonomy (GTDB): domain Bacteria; phylum Chloroflexota; class Anaerolineae; order Anaerolineales; family UBA4823; genus UBA4823. Next base: position 2,052 of record DYKV01000058.1, on the reverse strand, counting down.
AATTGCACCCGTGAAGCATTAGCGGTAACTGCCTCAATTCGCCCAACTAACCCTTGTTGGGTTACAACTGGCATACCATGATGAATGTTATCATCCGAACCGCGATTAATGATGACATAATGTAAAAACGGGCTAGGATCGCGGGCAATTACTGCAGCGGCCTGATAACGATTTTCTGGATTGGCTCGGGCAAAATCTACCAAAGCAGAAAGAATATTCGTCTCGGCTAATTGCTGTTGGAGCTCGATGATTTGGGCTTGGAGTTGAGCGACCTGGGCTTCTAATTGTAAGTTTCTCTGTTGTAAATGGGCCATATCTTGGGGTGCGCGAATAAATTCCTGAGCAGCTTGATAACGGGAATAAATCCAAGATTGAGCGCTGATGAATGGGGATAAAATGGTTCGGGAGAAGGAGGTCAAATAACCACCTAATGCCAGCGCAATCAAACCCACTGCGATCAAGATGAACACGATCGTTTGCAGGTTGCGAGAGGGACTGTTCATTTTGACTAGTGCTTCGTGCTACCTCGTTCTAAACCAACCAACAAGTGGTTGAGATGGTCGAGATCCTCTAATATGATACCCGCCCCACGGGCAACACAAGACATGGGGTCATCGGCAACCCAAGCGCGGATCCGCATTTCCTCGCTAATCCGTTTATCCAACATCTGCAGCTGCGAACCTCCACCGGTCATACAAATACCAGTTTCCATTAAATCAGCAACGATTTCTGGGGGCGCCTCATCCAAAGCGTCCTTGATCGTATCTATAATGGTTTGAACAGAACCGTTGATAGCTTCACGAATTTCCACAGAAGAAATCTCAACAGCTTCGGGTAATCCAGTGACTAAATTGCGTCCACGCAAAGTCATTGTTTTCTCTTGAGGTAAATGATATGCTGATCCAATGGTTATTTTTGCCTGCTCAGCCATTCGCTCACCAATCAATAAATTATATTTATTGCGCATGTATTGAACAATATCCTGATCCATTTCATCACCAGCGACTCTCAATGATCGCGAAACAACTATACCCCCCATCGAGAGCACCGCCAGTTCTGATGTGCCACCACCTATATCAACGATCATACTACCGCGTATCTCCGAAATGGGTAAGCCGGCTCCTAGTGCGGCCGCAATAGGCTCTTCTATCAAATACACCTCTCGCGCGCCAGCCGACATGCCTGCATCATAAACCGCCCGTTTCTCCACTTCGGTCACCCCAGATGGTATACCAATAACTAGGCGTGGGCGGGGTACCGGAACAATGGATTGCTCATGAGCTTTACCGATAAAATATTCCAACATCGCCTGAGTAATTTCAAATTCCGAAATCACTCCATCTCTTAAAGGACGAATTGCAATTACATTCGTCGGCGTTCTTCCCACCATTTCCTTCGCTTCTGCTCCAATGGCAAGTGGTTCACGGGTTTTTTTATTGATCGCAACCCATGAAGGCTCATTGATGACAATCCCTTTACCCCGCACATTGACCAATGTGTTTGCCGTACCAAGGTCAATGCCGATATCTAACGAGAAAAATCCCAACAACCAATTGAGGGGATTAAATTTCAATTATATCTCCTATATAGAAAGGCATATTGCATACATTCCGATTTAGGATTTTGGTTTGTCAACCGCATACTGGTATCGGTTTGACAAGCTTCTTCCACTCTGTTCCCGAATTTGTTATTTTTCGCATTATACCATTTATCCCCAGCCCATTTTATCTACTGAAAAAGGCTTAACTGTTCTTAAGCTTTTTTGAATGAAAGAAATCTCTCTAAATATCTTATCAAGGGCGGCGATCAGTTAGCAGCTCGTATGTTGCTCCATATAAAGTTTTTATCCATGCTATACTTGAACTGCAAAAAGACAAAATATTTAACGCCAAGTCGCCAAAACGCAAAGAAATTAAAAAGCGGCTCAAGAAAATTGAGAAAAATTTGGATAAAGCATATAAAAAACTAACGTTAATTTGTTGAAATATGGAATCAAATGAGTGATAAATCAAGATACTCCTTGGTAACCTTTGGGCCGGCTTTGAGGACTTT
>DYKV01000057.1 GCA_020722415.1 Anaerolinea sp. | reverse complement strand
TAGGACGGTGGGGGTCAGTCTCCAAATCCGAGAGATTTAGGGGAAGGTGTCCGTAACGCGGCATTCATGCCGCAACCAAACGGCGAGATCAATGTCAACAACATTTGCGCGTTCGATGCAAATGTTGCACGGTAATACTATAAAGCATGATTTTTATAAAAAGTGCCGATGGTTACCCGGTTAATCTACTCTCATCGGTTAATAAACATGGAGGCCCAATAAACTCAGCTTGAAAATCCTTGACCAGCCTTATAACTTTCGATATACTTATAGTAGAGAAGCCGAAGTGGCGGAACAGGCAGACGCGCACGACTCAAAATCGTGTTCCCTCGGGAGTGTGGGTTCGATTCCCACCTTCGGCATTGCCCAAATGACCTTGCCCTCCGCCACCAGAAAATGGAGGGCATCTGTTTTTCAAACAGGGAGGCATATATGCAACTAAATAAAAATATTCTAGCTGTCATTTTAGGAGGGGGAGTTGGGAAAAGGCTTTATCCGCTCACGAAACAACGCGCTAAGCCGGCGGTCCCAATCGCTGGAAAGTATCGTTTAATTGATGTTCCAATTAGCAACTGTATCAATTCCGGCATCCAACGGATTGCGGTTTTGACTCAATTTAACTCTGTTTCCTTACACCGACATATCACCCAAACCTACACTTTCGATGATTTTCACGAAGGATGGGTGCAAATTTTAGCTGCCGAACAAACCTTGCATAGCACTGATTGGTATCAAGGTACAGCCGACGCAGTGCGGAAACAGATGGTCGAGATCCGATCTGCACAGACAGACTATACCCTCATTCTGGCTGGTGATCACCTATATCGCATGGATTATGAAGACGTTTTTCGTTATCATTTAGAAAAAGAGGCAGATATCACCGTGGCAGTTCAACCAGTTGCAGCTCAAGAAGCGTCGCGATTTGGTCTATTGAAGCGGAATGATAAAGGCGAGATCACTGCCTTCGTCGAAAAACCGCAGGATCCTAAAATACTAAAAAAATTTATCAGCCGTGACGATCCCCAAAGACCTTTTTTAGGATCAATGGGAATCTACCTGTTCAATACGCATATCTTGGAAGAAGTCCTCGAAAACTCTGATTACGATGATTTTGGCTCCCAAATCATCCCCAATTCACTAGAGCATTATCGCGTCTATGGATTTGACTTTGATGATTACTGGGTAGATATCGGGACAATCCGCTCATTTTACGACACGAATTTATCTCTCGCTCAACCAAATCCGCCATTTAATTTCCACGATCCCGATCGCCCCATTTATACCCGCTCACGTAACTTGCCCGGCACGATTATTGATGGCGCCAAGCTGCGTAATGTCCTTGTCGCTGAAGGAGGGGTAATCCACAATGCAGAAATCAATAATTCCAGCATTGGTTTACGCAGTCTAATTAGGAATAATGTGAGCATTACCAATTCTATCATCATGGGCAATGATTATTACGAATCAGAGCAAGATAATCCATCAGCCCCAATCCCTTTAGGCATCGGTAACGATTGTCATATCGAATCAGCGATTATCGATAAAAATGTCCGAATTGGAAACAATGTGGTGATCAAAAAATTTCCAAAGGGTTTTCATGACGACCAGAATAACTGGGTCGTTGAAGATGGGATCGTGATTGTCCCCAAAAATACTATATTGCATTCTGGAACGGTCATTGCACCAAGCTGATCGCACGCAAATACTTTAGCTGGGCTGGTTGTAACTCTTTACATGATGACCATATCTTTTCCATAAATGATCTCAAGGCACAACCAATGCTACACGATCTAAAGTTCTGGCTTCGTAACCATCTCATTTCTTTTAACGAGGTCGAGGTACGCTTGTTGCGTACCTCGACTAGCGAGACAAGAATTTATCCCTAACCCGTCATCCTTTAGCCGTTTCCAACACCTGCGTATAAATATTGAATTTTGGCGGTGCTTCAAAATGCTTTTTAACCGCACATAAGTCTGCTGCACGGATCAATGAATCCCGATATTTTTCTGGAAAGGTTGGTGGAATTTGGATTTCTAAATCTATCTTTCCTACCAAACCACTCATTGGATTAGTATACATGCGTTGAATAATGCGAATTCCCTCTGTGGAAAGTCCACGTTGTTGACAAAATCCTAACACATAAATCCCTGCACAAGTTCCGATAGAAGCTAAAAATGTAGCAAAAGGTGTCGGCGCCGTCGCTGCTGGGGGCTGATCGGTCTTAACCGTAAAAGGTCCAAAGTGGGCATCTACTCTTGCACCACCGGGAAAATCAACAATCATTTCCATTGGTAAACCTCCAATAAATTTCAATGTAAACCTTTTTTTAGATGTAAGTACGGAGAAATGGTTACAAACTTTGATAAACCTCGCCTTCTTTGTTAATAGGGAAACAATTATCGGTATCCCTAATAAACAAAGCGGTTTTTGGATTGAGAGATATCCCCCTGTGGATAACTACGAAATATCTGTGGATAAGTCTTTGTTTTTGTGGATAATTAATTGGATAAATTTCGAAAACTTCCTCTTTGTTCGGGTTTATGCGCTGAATTTCCCTCACTCAATGTTTTTCGGTTTTTTATCCACAGCGGGCTGCGGATGTCACTTGTAATTAAATATACCATATCTATCCCAGTCATAAGGAAGCAACCTCCATTTAGCCATCGGGGGATTGAAATACATTTTTCTCCACATATCCACAGACTCTACTAAGACGACTATTAATTAATATAAAGTTATCTAGGTTGAGTATTTATCATTTCACTTTCGTTGGATCGAAGTATTGAAGGATCAAATTATCAAGGTTAACCTGGGTGTTTTCTCTAAGCAGGGTGAAAAAATCTTTTGTGGTGACGATCTTATATTGATAGTTTTGAACATAAGATTTAAGAAAATTAAAAAAAGCCTCATCGCCGATCGTTTTGCGAAGGTCTTCTAAAAATTTTGCTCCGTTGAGATACACTGCATTGCGATAAGCCTCATAAGGGCTGGGTGTGTTGGTATAGGAATAAATGCTATTGTTGAGATAACCAGAGGGGTTGAAAAAATCTATGCGATAAGTCCACCACCAAGTTTGTGCTTCTGGATAGATATGCTCGTAAAATAATTTCTCGCTATAGGTGGCAAAAGATTCATCCAACCATGGTTCTTCTGCTTGATCATTGCCTACCAATCCAAACCACCATTGATGAGATGTCTCATGGGCAGCAATCGAAATAAGATATTCGGTCGGATTCCCTTGATAAAGATTATAAAAGCCATTGCTCAAAAAATATAATCCATCATATTCCATCCCATCTAAAAAATCAGCTTCAACTACACTTAGCGTTGGGTGTGGATAGGGACCAAATAATTTTTGGAACAATTCTAAGGATTGAGCAGTTGCCTTTAACGCTGCTTCTCCTGCTTGGGCATGGATGGGAAAAGCGTATCCAAGCACCAAAATATCACCGACCTTTTCGGTTTGAATAACATAAGTGTGACTGACTGACCATACAAATGTGCGCGCTTTGGGAAGTACATAATGGATTTCCTTATCGTTATCGTTTTGTTCTGCCGGCGCGCTGGCGGCAATCGTCAATTGACCCGGCTGAGTCTCTCCTCTATCCAAGACTGTTTTTGGAGCCCTGAGGATTTCTTTTCCACTGTTTATGATGGTAACATCAAAATTAGCCGTCTGATAAGCGAGATGTTCCCCAAAATAACCGGGTTGGTGTGCCAGCCACCCTTTTCCTTCAATATAGGGAGGGATAAATGGATACCAATCAACCAAATTTGTTTGCCGTTCTGTCCAGCCAAATGGGACTGGCCGAGTAGTGGGACTGGGATTGGGTTTAGGCAGATCAAGCTGATAAGAAATGGAGAGGGTCAAGGTTTGTTGTGGCTGCAAAGGTTGATCGAGCGCTACGTGCATTTGGTTAGATTGGAGTGTTGGAGGGTTGGCAAGCTTATCTCCATTCACAAAAATGTCTTGTAATTGAAATGTCCCTTCATAACGATTGGGTTCTACCATCAGAATGATTTCTCTTAAAGTGTCCTTGCTGTGGTTGGGGTAGGTAATGGTCTCTTGAACGGTAACTTGATGGAGAGGATAATTAAGTTCAGCGATGAGTTTATATTGGGGCGGCACATTGTCCTGGTTGGTGAATGCAGGTGTGGCTGTGCGGGACTCAAAAGGTGGAGCGGGATCTATTAGAGTCTTCTCTGGTTCAGGAAGAGATGTTCCTGGTAAAACAGTTGTCGGCGGCTGATCAATTGAGCTACATGCCGAGGCGAATAAACTGATGCTGAAGCAAAATAAACTTATAAAGAGGATCCTAAAACCGAAAGAAGGAAGGCGTTGCATCGGGTATACTCGCTCTGAGTAATTTATATTTTTTCTCTTATCCTTAATAGACGCTGTCCAGCTTCATGCATCGTGGCAGGGCTTTTAGCAAAATTAAAACGCACCAGATGTTGAACTGGTTCATAGAAAAAGCTGCTGCCGGGCACTGCGGCTACCCCGATTTCTCGGGCTAGCCAACGGCAAAAAGCCCAATCATCAGCAAACCCTAACTCGGAAATGTCTACCAGCGCAAAATACGCGCCTTGGGGGGGAATATAGTTCAATCCTGCTTGATCTAAGTAGGAGAGGAAGATGTCACGCATTTCTATATAATAATTGAGCAGAGTTTGATAGTATTGATCGGGAAAATTTAACCCCACCACGGCTGCTTCTTGCAATGGCGCAGCCGTGCCAAGCGTGGTGTAATCATGGACTTTTCGGAAGGATAGAGTCAATTTCTGGTCGGCAATGATATATCCGATTCTCCAACCGGTGATTGAGTAGGTTTTCGACAAGGAACTACAAGTAATGCTATGCTCAAACATCCCTGGTAAAGCCGAAAAATAATAATGGCGGTGCGGTGGAAAAACTATATGTTCATAGACTTCATCGGTGATGACATAAAAGTCATAGGTTTGAGCAAGATCGGCGATAAATTGCAATTCAGTTTTACTGAACACTTTTCCGCTGGGATTTGCCGGGTTGCATACAATGAGGGCTTTGGCTCCTTTTTGAACTTCTTGAGTCAATACTGCGGGGTCAATTTGAAAGTCAGGCGGGCGTAAAGGAATAAAAACCGGTATTCCATCGAGCAAATGGATATCCGCTAAATAATTTTCATAAAAAGGGGAAAAAACTAAAACCCGATCGCCGGGATTAATTAATGCTGCCAGGACGGTCAACATTGCCTCGGTTCCACCGCAAGTGACGGTCACATTGCTTTCACCATCGAGGAGTAAACCGCTGAAATGAGATTGTTTGGCAGCGATAGCTTGACGAAGGTTCAGCGATCCAGCCGGGTGAGCATATTGGTTATAACCTTTCCGCAATGCCTGAACGGCTGCCTCGATTATCTCCTGTGGAGGATCAAAATCCGGAAAACCAGAAGCCAAGTTAATCGCTTGGGTTTGGGCTGCCAGAGCATTCATCTCGCTAATGGCAGATTCGGGAAAACGGGCAAGACGCGAAGACAGTGAATCCATAAGTTCTCCTTTATGTTTACGGTGATCTTGGAATCGACATCTCTTGACGAACTCGTTGATAGAGTGTTTCTGCTTTTAGTTCGCTTAAGGAATAACAAGGCGATTTAAGGTGTTCAGCAAGAGATTGGGCAAGACCTTGGTCAAATGCGGCATGTTCCATATTTATTACTACGCAGCGAATTTTATCATCAGCAATTGCATCGGCAATTCGGTGTGCTTCATCTTGAGGAGGGAGGTTGCTTATAGAGACATTACCAGCGCCATCAGTGAGCAGGATGATGAGCGGATTGATATCTGGGTGGGCTAATTTTTCTCGCTTAATTACTTCGTGAGCAAGCAGCAAACCCGCCGAAAGGGGGGTTTTCCCTCCGACAGGGATATCAGCTAGCGCTCGTTGAGCAAGCTGAATCGAATTGGTTGGGGGAAGCACCAAAGTAGCCCGGTCTTTTTGAAAGACCACCAGGCCGACCCGATCTCGTCGTTGATAGGCATCCGTTAGCAGCGATAAAATAGCTCCCTTTGTTGCGCTCATCCGTTCCGCCACAGCCATTGACCATGAAGCATCCACCACAAACAACACGAGATTGGCGGCTTTTTTGACCCTGATCTTTTTTTGAAAATCGCTGGAATAGATCGAAAAGGCAACTTTTTTACGTTGATCTTGCCGTTGTTGCTGAAATGGTGCCGCCGCGCGCAGGGTAGCATCAAACGCCAAATCTTGTGCATCGCCTGGGGAAGGGCGGGCTTGGATATAACGCCCGCTTTTTCTCTCGGTGATCGTCCGCGAGCGCCGCCCGCCTAACTTGCGGGTAAGGCGGTCGAGCGGGTTGTCAATCTTGCGCGGCGTGAAAGTGTTGCCAATTTTAACTTTTTCGCCATTTTCCCACCAGTTTGTTCGTCCGCTGTCGAATACCGATTGGCGGGAAGGCTGGGTTGGATGCTGCTCAGAAGTCTCATCCGTGATCTCAGCGCTCACGGCTTTTTTTTTTCGTCTTGTGTTTCTTGCTCCTCGTCTGAGGCAGGTTCTACTTCAGCTGCATTGGAAATCTCGCCTTGTAATTGTTCAATGCGCTCTTGGAGCTCTTCCATGCTGATCTCTGATTGATAGAATGGACCATGTTTAATGCGATGGGGCAGCGCCAGTTCGGCTGCCAGGGCAATATCCCGGTCGGTAATCTTTTTCCGGCCTTCAAAAGCAGCGTGGGCTCGGGCAGTTTTTAATATAACCAGATCGCCCCGGTGACCATCTACGTTTAACGAGGCAGAGAGAGCTGCTATAGCTAGCAAATCGCGTTGGCTGTAAGTTACTTGATCTACCAACATGCGGGCTTGTTCAATTTGGCGGGAGAGCTCTTCTTCTTTTGGCAGCCACTTTTGGCGGAACGCTTCGGGATCGGTTTCAAATTCTAGGTTGCGTTCCATGATCAAGACCCTTTCACGGGCATCTCGAATACCATGAATTTCAACCGATAACGCAAAACGATCCAACAATTGCGGGCGCAGGTCACCCTCTTCGGGATTCATCGTGCCAACCAAGATAAAACGAGCTGGATGACTAAAAGAGATCCCTTCTCGCTCGACGATATTCATGCCCATAGCAGCTGAGTCAAGTAAGACATCAACGACATGATCATCTAATAAGTTAACCTCATCAATATAAAGCAAGCCGCGATTGGCAGCTGCAAGAACACCAGGTTCGAAATGACGTTCCCCTTTTTGGATGGCTTGCTCGATATCGAGAGTCCCAACTACCCGGTCTTCGGTGGCAGAAACAGGAAGATTGACAAAAGCAGTGGCGCGTAGTTCGACAGGCAATACCTCACCGCGCTCTACCCGTTCGCGGCACTCGGTACACCAGGTGGTAGGCTGATCCGGATCACAACCAAAACGGCAGTCTTTGACTACGGCAACTTTTGGTAGTAAGGCGGCTAAAGCGCGCGCCGCGGTAGATTTCGCTGTGCCCCGTTCCCCGCGAATCAAAACACCGCCAATGCGCGGATCGACCGCGTTTAATACTAAGGCGCGCTTCATCCGTTCTTGGCCAACAATAGCTGTAAAAGGATAAATAGCTGGCATCTTTCAAAATCCTCAAATACCACAATAAATTTTCCTATACAATATTATCATAAAGGTTGCCAAGTTGAACCTTCGGCTTTATAATTCGATATATCTTAAACATGATTTGGAGCACGCGTTTTTATGGAAATTAATCATCCCACCTATGGCCAGGGGGTTGAGCCATCCGGTCAACCACAACTGGAGCATCAAAACACTGTCGCCAATGAGCAGAACTCAATGGAGAGATTATTAGGGGAAGAAGGATTAAGCATTGAATTTCCCCAAGCTGGGGAAATTCGCCTAGGTGTGATTGCCACCATAAAAGAAAATGAAATTTTGGTGAGCATTGGCACGAAATCAGAAGGGGTTATCTCGGGAAAAGAGCTGGAAAGTATTCCCAAAGAAAAAAAAGAATCTTTTAAAGTGGGCAGTGAAATACCAGTCTATGTTGTCAATCCGGAAGATGAGAACGGAAATGTAGTTCTTTCCTTTATGCGCGCCATTGAGCAGCGGGATTGGCAGCATGTCACTGATCTATTAGCTTCCGGGGATGTGATCGAAAGTAAGGTGGTGGGGTATAACAAGGGAGGATTGTTAGTTCCAATTGGATCCCTGCGGGGTTTTGTTCCGGCTTCTCAAATTGGATTAGCGCGACGGGCAACAATAAGTGGAAACACGCCCGAAGAGCGCTGGAGTAAAATGGTAGGCGAGGAGATCATAGTCCGGGTGATCGAGGTTGATCAGGAACGCCACCGTTTAATTCTCTCGGAACGCCTGGCTTTACAAGAGTCACGAGATAGTTTAAAAGACCGCTTGCTAGAAGGTATTAAGGAGGGAGATATACGCACCGGGCGAGTGACTAGCGTGGCAGATTTTGGCGCGTTTGTCAACATTGACGGCGCTGATGGACTGGTGCATCTAAGTGAAGTCTCTTGGGATCGGATTACCCATCCAAGGGATGTCTTAAAAGTAGGGGATGAAGTCAAAGTTAAAGTGATCAGCATCGATCGCGAACGAAAACGCATCGGCCTTTCCATCCGTCAGCTCCAAGAAGACCCTTGGATGCAAAAAGTAGCCCACTTGCGGGAGGGCCAACTTATTGAGGGGACGATCACTCACCTGACCAAGTTTGGGGCTTTTGCCCGGATATCGGAGGATTTGGAAGGGTTGGTCCATCTCTCCGAGATCAGTGAGGAACACATTAATCATCCTAAAGAGAAGTTGAAGGAAGGCGAGGTTGTCACCCTTAGGATTATTAAAATAGACCCAGAAAAACGACGGATTGGCCTGAGTTTGAAAAAAGTGGATTCACCTGCCTATGCTGACTTAGACTGGAAGATCGCCTTAGCAGAAGAAGTGCAAGAGGTTTCCCAGGAGAGCGCCCAAGCTGAGCAGCGTCCGACGGCGGCAGAAGAAACTGTGGCGGAAGACAATGAGGCAATCCAGGAAGAGACCTCTTCCAGCGAGCAGCCAAACAGCTCCGCATCCAGCTCGAGTAAATCAGCAGAGGAGCAATCTGCCCAATAAAATTGAAGCAAAATTACGAGGGAAGAAAAAAGCAGCCAACGCCCCCGACACCGTTTGCAGTGTGCGGGGGTTTTATCTAATAAAAGGGTATTCTATGAGTTTTATTAACTTTTCAATTTTGGAAAGAATAAACCCTGTTAGGATAACTAATCTTTGGTAGAATCCAATTGGACAAAAATCCTCGAAATCAAAATGAGAATGGTATTTACAAGAATGGTTGTTAGAATTGCAGGAGGTTAAACCTTGGCTGGGATGGAACGTTTCACCCAAAGGGCCAGGCGGGTTTTAAGCCTGGCACATCAAGAAGCCGAGCGAATGCGCCATAATTATATTGGTACAGAGCATCTCCTTCTTGGTTTAATTGAAGAAGATGGCGGAGTCGCTGGGCGGGTATTGAGAGAATTAGGGCTCGAACCGGCTCGGGTACAAGAAATTGTCGAACGGTTGACCGGAATGGGCCAGTATCGAGGAGATAAATTAGATTTATCCCCTGGCACGCAACAGGTTCTCGAATATGCGGTAGATGAAGCGCGGCGGATGGGTCATCATTATATCGGTACAGAACATCTCTTATTAGGGTTGATCCGTCATAACGAGGGAATTGCGATGGATGTATTACGCAAGGTGGGCATCACCGCGGAACAGATCCGTCGCCAAACCCATCGCGTGTTACAAGAATCTTCAACGGCCCGACCCACCTCGAGCACTGAACAACAAAAAGCAGGTAAACAAGAGCCAGCCCAAAAACCAAAAACCCCATTGGTGGACCAGCTGGCGACAGATTTGACCACTTTAGCGGAAGAAGGAAAGCTTGATCCAGTTATTGGGCGGCAGATGGAAATCGAACGCGTTATCCAGGTGCTAGCCCGGCGGACGAAAAATAACCCGGCTCTGATCGGTGAACCAGGAGTGGGCAAAACCGCAATCGTCGAAGGACTAGCGCAACGCATTGTGGAAGGCGATGTCCCTGCACCGCTATTGAATAAGCGTGTTTTACAGCTCGATGTTGGTTCGTTAGTTGCTGGCACGATGTACCGTGGTCAGTTTGAAGAACGTTTAAAACGGGTGATTGACGAATTAAAATCATCCGGAGCGATCCTATTCATAGATGAAGTACACATGTTGGTTGGCGCGGGTGCGGCTGGTTCGTCTGTGGATGCAGCGAACATCCTCAAGCCAGCCCTTTCCCGCGGTGAATTACAGGTGATCGGCGCAACCACCCTGGATGAATATAGAAAATATATCGAATCCGATGCGGCGTTAGAGCGGCGCTTTCAACCAATTCAGGTGGAAGAACCAACTATTGAACAGGCGCTAGAAATCTTGCGCGGTGTACGCCCTGCTTACGAAGAACACCATCGTTTGAATATCTCCGATGAGGCATTAGATGCCGCAGTTCGCCTCTCTGCTCGTTATGTCACCGAGCGTTTTTTGCCGGATAAGGCAATTGACTTGATTGACGAATCGTCCTCTCGGGTACGAATGTATAAAAGTCCAGCCGCAAAAACGGCAAAAGAGTTGCTGGATCAACTGCGCCAAATCCGTCAAAATCGCGAACTTGCCCTCGAAGACAACCGTTATGATGATGCGCAAGAATTACTGGAACGCCAAGAGGCGCTGGAACGCCAACTAGAACGTTTACGCAGCGGTTGGGATCGGACGAACAGCCCGGTTGTTTCTGCAGAAGACATTGCTGAGGTCGTATCAATGTGGACTGGTGTGCCAGTGATGCAAATGGCTCAAACCGAATCGCAGCGCTTACTCAAAATGGAAGATGAATTAAGGCGTCAGATTATCGGACAGGAAGAAGCGATACAAGCGATAGCAAAAGCTGTTCGGCGGGCCCGGGCAGGGTTAAAAGATCCCCGCCGACCGATTGGGTCTTTTATTTTCCTTGGTCCCACCGGCGTAGGAAAAACCGAATTAACCAAAGCGTTAGCGCGCTTTATGTTTGGCAGTGAAGATGCACTCATCCAATTAGATATGTCTGAGTTTATGGAGAGACACACAGTAAGCCGTTTGGTCGGTGCCCCGCCGGGATATGTAGGATATGAAGAGGCCGGGCAACTTACCGAAGCCATTCGACGGCGGCCTTATTCAATTATCGTTTTTGATGAAATTGAGAAAGCTCACCCCGAAGCGCATAATATGCTGCTGCAGATCATGGAAGAAGGCCATCTGTCCGATGCCCGTGGTCATAAGGTGGACTTCCGCAACGCGATCATTATCATGACTTCTAACGTCGGCGCGGATATGATCAAACGGCAAACCAGTTTGGGGTTTGCATTGAAACGCGATCAACAAATAGAAGAGAAACTGGCTTACGAAGAAATGCGCAAGAAATTGATGGACGCCCTGCATCGCGTCTTCCGGCCAGAATTTATCAACCGGGTTGATTCGGTGATTGTTTTTCGCGCCTTGAGCAAGGAAGATATTAAGAAGATCGTGGATATTGAATTGCGAAAGGTTGCCGAACGTTTAGCGGAACATTCGATTAGTTTGAGCGCCACGCCGGCTGCCCTAGAACGTTTGGCAGAGCTTGGCTATGACCCCGATATGGGTGCCCGGCCGTTACGACGGGTAATCCAGCAAAAAGTGGAAGATGTGCTTTCGGATGCCTTGCTGGCCGGGCAATTCGATGACGGGAACGTTGTTCTGGTCAATGTGGTGGATGGCGAGATTAAGCTGGAGCGAGCAGACGAACAGCAAAGTCGCTCCCCAGAAGAGGTGACAACAGTATAGGAATGACCTCAAATTATCCTTCCCCAAATTCTAGTATGAATTTGGGGAAGTTGATTAATTTGAATCATTCTTCGTAACGCGGCATTCATGCCGCAACCAAACGGCGACATCAATGTCTACAACATT
>DYKV01000465.1 GCA_020722415.1 Anaerolinea sp. | reverse complement strand
ATGAGGGCACATCGCTTTAAAGTTCTGGCATAATTCATGAAGAATAAAACAGCCCCTTGAGGTGGGACCTCGGTGAAGCTATATTGATAATAATCACGTGGTTTAATGAGACCGACGCTTGCTTAACACTTTTATTTGTGATAAATTGATAAAGAGGAGTTCGCTATGCTCGACATTACCCAATTGAACGTATTTATCCAAGTAGCCACCACCCAGAGTTGCTCCGAGGCAGCAAAGCGATTGCATCTCAGTCAGCCGACGGTCAGCAAACACATCCAAAATCTGGAAGCGAAATTGGGCGTGCAACTATTTAGACGCGAAGGGACACGGCTTCATATCACCAATGCTGGAATCAGCTTACTTCATTGGGCGCGCAAGCTCGTTCATCTCGCGAACGAAGTAGAAGAAATTATAAAGTCAATGGAAGATTCGATCACCGGTCATTTAATAATTGCTTGCTCTACCACGGCGGGAAAATATATCTTACCCCAATTAGCCGCTCGATACTGTCAACGATTTCCGGAGGTAAAGGTAATTATTTCATCTTGTACCGCTGAAGATATTACCACCCATTTGTTGGAGGGCGATGCTCATCTGGGTGTGATGAGTCGAGAACCGATAGACCCTGGTCTTGAGTCTCAATTATTTTTCAAAGATACTATTACTTTAATTGTACCCCCCAACCATCATTGGGCTTATCAGAAAGTTATCGAGCCAAGCGAATTATTAGATGAACCGTTAATAATTCGCGAGGTTACTTCGGGAACACGCAAAGTGGTTCTAACTGAATTAGCAAAATTTGATATTCATTTAGATGATTTAAACATTTTTATGGAATTGGGCAATGCAGAGGCAATCGTTCGCACAGTTGCTGCCGGCTATGGTGTCGCTTTTGTCTCCAAACTTGCCGCGGCTTGTCCAATTGAAAGAGGAAATGTTGTTGATGTTCATGTCCAGGGGCTAGATTTAAAGCGTATTATTTACATGGCACGTAAAATTGATAAAACCCCAAATCGAGCAGGGGATGCATTCTGGAGTTACATTCATTCCCCAGAAAATGCCGAATTGCTTCTTCTTCCAGAACGGATTTAATTATTATTGATTGGTTTACTTTGATAGGGGCTATGGAAGCTCGGTTCATCTTCTGGTCTGGATCACGCTTTTAGAAAAATAAAAAGGGCTTCTATAAAAAGGGAAGCCCTATAGATATTATTTAATTTATTAGAACACGTAGGTCTGTGTCGCGCCCTCGGCCTCCATCAGGAAGGGTGGGAGTTTCTCGATGACAATGCGCGGGTCGCGTACATCTTTGGGGTCAATACCCTTGTTCTCCAGGGCCAGTTCGCACAGCGTTACCCTTTTTCCAAGCTCGATGAGGGTGTTGAACAGTTCCACCGGATTTGGCAGTCCCTTCGGTGTACCAAGTTCTTCCAGTTTACCCTTGAGCGACCATTTCGCTCCTGCCGGGCAGAAGAAAAAGTACACCTCACAGTCAACCGCAATTCCGGAGGTTGCAAAGATCAAGGCAGGCATAATGTTTTTGGCTTCTTCTCCATTGCAAACGACAACCATTTTTTCAGACATTTTATTTTCTCCTTTTGTATAATGATTTCCGCCAATCCTAAGCAGGTCGGCGAGCACTTATAGTTTGTTAATCTGCTACCGCAGGCGCAGTTGCCCTGGATTCTTGCAATTGGGCGGCTTTCGCCTTAACTGCTTGGAAGTATATTGCCAGCGGGCGGTACGCCAGGTGCGACCACTTGCCAAAGGGCACTTCCAGCACCAGCATGGGCGTCAGCA
>DYKV01000056.1 GCA_020722415.1 Anaerolinea sp. | reverse complement strand
GACATTGATGTCGCCGTTTGGTTGCGGCATGAATGCCGCGTTACGGATTGGCTGTGATAAGATTTCTCCTCACTGCGTTCGTCGAAATGACAGGTGTGTGTCATTTCGAAGGAGCGTAAGCGACTGAGAAATCTTAGCCAACAGTTTAAGGTTTCTCGCTTTCGCTCGGAACAACAATACCTGAGTAATTACGTTCCTTTCACAAATACATTATCCTCCGTGTTGTTTACTGAAGGATGGAGAATAGTTTGAATGGGGTAAGATTACCTTACCTTGACATATTCCACCCTAGACAAATCTCCTAGCTCATGGGAAAATTTATCGCTGATTGCTTTTTGGAGGAATATTTATGGGAAAGAGAACTGAGACGAAATCGAAAAGACAAATCATGAAAGAACAACGGATAAAGCGTCAAAAACAACAGCGTGTGATCACATTGGGGATTATCATTGTGGCGGTGATTATCGTGGCAGGATTATTAATTTCCCCGAGCATTCTGCAAGCCAACGCGCCGGTTGGAAATATCGTTCAGATCACACCGATAGATCGCCCCCAAGTGAATTTTAATGCTACCGGTGATCCCAATGCACCGGTCCACATGATTAATTTTTCCGATTTTCAATGCCCCTTTTGCGGGCGTTTTGCCAGAGAAACCGAACCGCTCATTATTGAAAATTATGTCAAAACTGGAAAAGTCTATTTTGAATTCATCCCCTATGGGCCTGGCGGGATGGCAATCGGTCAGGAATCGGTTGATGCAGCTTTAGCTGCTTTTTGTGCAGGGGATCAGGGAAAGTTCTGGGAATACCACGATATGCTCTTTGCCAATCAAACCGGTGAGAATGTCGGCGATTTTATCCCCAAACGTCTGGATGCCTTTGCCCAAGCTTTGGGTTTGAATATGGATCAATTCAACACTTGCCTGAAACAGAAGAAATTCGAGGCAAAGTATCAAGCTGGCATTGAACAGGGACAGAAAGCCAATATTGGAGGGACTCCATCGTTCTTGATCAACGGGAAACTTATCGAAGGCGCTTTACCTTATGAGGAATTTAAGAAAGAGATCGATGCAGCGTTATCTGCAGCTGGTGTGCAGCCATAATCTCATCTTAATCTCGTAAATATAAATCATCAAAATATAGCCAAAAAGTCGGCGATACTTGCGGCTATGTTGATGGAATAGTTTAATTCAAACCGTAGGGCAGTGGCTGCGGTAAGGCTTGCCTTCAATTATTGAGCGTTATTTAATTGCGATATGCAAGGCTTCTAGTATTGCAACGATAAGAGGAGCGATGAGAAGCGCTGGTAAAAAATTGCCGACCCGAATCCGTTTAATCTCCAGCAGGGTGCTAAACGCCAGACCGCTGATTAAAAGGCCTCCAGCCGCGGTCATCTCCGTCATCATTGCTGGGGTGACGTAAGTCTGAACCTGCGCGGCTAATAGACTGATTCCTCCTTGATAAACGAGAATCACGAAACTCGAAAAAAGCACTCCCACCCCTAAAGTGGAAGAAAAAGCCAGGGCAGCGAAACCATCTAAAATGGATTTAATGGCTAGTAATTTATAATCCCCGCTTAATCCATCTTGAATTGAACCGATAATAGCCATAGGCCCAATGCAAAATAGAAGAGAAGCGGTCATAAAACCGCGGATAAAACGGCTGCCGTGTTCATCGCGATCATTCCCATCAGTAAATTTTTGCTCTAACCATGCCCCTAATCCAGCTAATTTATCTTCAATTTTCCACCATTCGCCTAAAATCCCGCCGAACAAGATTCCCCCTAGTACTATAATTGAGTTTGCGGTCTTAAAAAACATTTGGAGACCAATTGCCAAGGTGAATAACCCTAACCCGGTTATTATTGTCTGACGCATCTTTTCTGGTAATCGAGCACCAAAAAACAACCCGATTAATCCACCTCCAAGGATAGTGATGATATTGATGATTGTGCCGGTCATGTGCTTCTCCTCATATTCGGGTGTTCCTTGTTTCCTTCGCGTAAGAAATTTCTAGAAAATACTCAATCCTATTTTATATGCTGCTGCAAAGGCGAAGGCATCCAGTATAGTATTACCGGGCAACATTTGCATCAAACGCGTAAATGTTGTTGACATTGATGTCGCCGTTTGGTTGCGGCATGAATGCCGCGTTACGTTGAATTGTGGTAAATTAAAAACTGGTTTTTTCCCTTCCATCAGACGGCTCTCCTCGGAAAGTGTTGTATACTTATAGTATTACCGTGCAACATTTGCATCGAACGCGCGAATGTTGTAGACATTGATGTCGCCATTTGGTTGCGGCATAAATGCCGCGTTACGAAAAAGGAGATGAAACGATGCAAATTCGTTGTAATCATTGTCACAAACCTTTTGCCTTACGGAAAGAAGAAGTATTTGCTGCTTTGGAAGCGATCCAAGAGCAAAATTTGCACCATTATAATGCCTACTGCCCACATTGTCGTCGGGCAAACCGCATTTCCCGCACAGAATTGCAACACGCCGCTCCCGAGTGGAAATCAGCAAAGCAGGAGGACGTTTCTTCTAAACCAGCATGAGGCAATCTCAAAAAAAACACCCGACAATACCGCGCAGTGTTGTCATTGTGGCGTTAATCCAACTCATTCAAGGTGGAGGATTGTTGAGTGCCGGTATTTATCAAGCAGTTGTTCATGGTTGGGGACTTAAAGAGCATTTAGGAAACTGGACATTTATCCCATTACCTCTTTTTGAAAGCCTTTCTTCGGCGATCGTACTGATTGGTTTGGGTAGTCTCATGATCTTGATGAGCTTTGCCATGTTAAGATTGATTCATTGGGCATGGTTATTTTCCATGTCTTTACAGGGGTTAGGCTTACTTTTTGGATTGATCAGCTATTGGCGACATCAGCCGAATTACATTGGTATGGCGTTAGGAATATTAATTATTTTTTATCTCAATTTGGATGAAGTTCAGAATGCCTTTCATGGAGAAGAGAAAGGTGAACCTTCGTGAATGAACAAACGCTTGCCTTATTGCGCAGATTTGAACCGATCTTGCGTTACACCGGCGGTGAAAAGTTTTTCCCAATAGATGTAGAACGTTATGTTAATGAATGTAGTTTATGGGTGAAAGAACCCAACAAACCAGCGCGAGAATTGATTCCACAAGGCGCTTTAACTATCGCTGACTTGGCAAAACCCCAAAAGGCTCTCTCGGGCAGTATCTTCTTTCTGAAGTTCATTGATCCATTAGATTTGCTTGACTGGGCGAAATATTCAATAAACCAAGCCATTCAAAAAATTAGCCACCTGGATCAGCAAGATTCGTTTCGGTTGGAACGCGGCAGGCTTGCCCGAGTTGGCTATGGATCCCGTCTTGTGGACGCCTTATTTAGTGTAACACTTTTCCTACGCGGAAGGGTACCTGGGGATACTGCTGCAGCAGCTGCTTTAGCCTATCAACGGCTTCAGCAAAAAGCAGAAAGCTATTGTTATTATGGAAGAGTAATCCGTGAAAACAATTGGATTGTCTTACAGTATTGGTACTTTTACCCCTTCAATAACTGGCGCTCGGGTTTTAGGGGGGTCAATGATCATGAAGGGGATTGGGAGATGATTTCAGTTTATTGCTCAGAACCCCTTCATGAAGATGGCAGCAATGTTGAATTTACAGAGCAATGGGTGAAGGCTGTTCAAGCGGAATGGGTAGCTTATGCATCGCATGATTTTTCTGGGGATGATCTCCGGCGGCGATGGGATGACCCGGAGGTAGAAAAAATTGGTGAACATCCAGTGGTCTATGTGGGAGCTGGGAGTCACGCAAGTTATTACCAGCCCGGCGAATATATGGCAGAATTGGAATTACCTTTCCTAAAACCGTTCGTGCGGATGATGGACTTTTTACAGAAGTTGTGGGTTAATTTCCTGCACCAAAGCGGATCAAAAGAGGGAAAGAGTGAATTTAATGTTTTCCGCATACCCTTTATTGACTATGCCCGCGGGGATGGAAAAACAATCGGCGCTGATCAGGAACGCACCTGGGAAACCCACATACTCAATGATGAGACAGCTTGGGCAGTTCAATACCGGGGTTTATGGGGTTTGTATGCAGATGATCCCATTGCAGGCGAAAATGCGCCAGCTGGACCAATATATAACCGGGATGGGAGTTTCCGCCGTAGTTGGATAGATCCACTAGGCTGGGCAGGATTAGATAAAGTGCCCCCGCGTTCAATGTTAAATGATTTGATTGATCAACAATCTGCTAATTTCCAAAACCAAATTGTGAAATTAGAGAAAGCAATCCATGCTAAGAGTCAAGAACTACAGAGTTTAGGTGCATTATTGTTGGCGTTGGAGGATCAATGTTCTCTCCAGGATAAATACCAAGAACATCAAAACACGATTGTCTCCTTATCTCAAGAACTCGCTCGATTAAAAAGAGAGCTCGCTGAAACAATGGATATTCGGCAAGCATTAATCCGATTCGGAAAGCAAATTCAACAAGGTTATCGCGAACCAGCCCGTGCCCATATTCAAAGGGAACTTAAACCATTAGCACCAGCAAACGATTTAAATTTCCTTACTGAATTAATCGCTGCTTTCAGCATCGGATTGCTATTTATTGGCTTTGTCACGATTTGGTTGTTTGCCCGTCATTATTTTCTCATTGGGTTAGCTGCATTAATGGGTGCCTTGATATTCGTTGAAGCTAGTTTTCGGAGACAATTATCTCGTTTAATAAACAGCTTATCCATCGGTTTAGCGATTATTTCTTTTTTCGTCTTGATCTTTCAATTTTTCTGGCAGATCGTGATTGCAGGGGTCTTTCTGGTTGGTTTGTACTTGTTGTGGGATAATATCCGGGAATTAAGGCGGTAAATATGCACTGGCAAAATTTTGGTAAGAAATGGAAGTTATCATGCTTCTTCTTGCTCCTTAACACATTACTATTTTCCTGTCAGGCGCAAAAAGACTCCCAAACTGCTCCCATTCTTCAAACAATCAGAACACCGGTCACAGCCCTTTCTCCAAGTCCATCCAAAGCTGTTTTAATCAACACGCCAACAGACGAATCGGCAATAGTGACCCAAGAACCTTATCCGCTCATTGAAGTATTGCCAGAGGCCGAAACAGATACACCAACCCCAACTTTCAATGCCCAAGCGCTTGGGGAGGTGCAGGTTAAGATAGATCTCAAACGGACTCTTTACAAGGTGGGTGATGTTATTATTGTAAATGTCGTTGTCTCTAATTTACCTCGTCCTAATTATGAGGTAATTTTGCGGGATGAAGGTGTGCAAACCGATACGCCAGTTGCTCAAATCAGCGCGACTAATCAGGTATCCATTTTGGAGAACGATAGCAAGATATTGGAGCTTCAGTCTGTTAGCGCAGCGGATCAGCAGCTTATCCTTCAATTTCGAGCCAAATCGGCAGGCAAAACCACCTTAACGGTAAATGTATTTTCGGAAAACTCATCAGCCACTTCGAGTATGCCTATCTTCCAAATGGGCAGTGATGAAATCCTCATTGTGATTGAAAAATGATCGTTGTTGGATTTCTTTAATGCCGGTTGTACAAATCATTCAAAGATTTCACAATGGGTATTAATGCTTCATAATCCAGGGAGGGATCTAACCGCCAAGACCAATTGTCTCCGAACTGACCGGGATAGTTCATGCGGGCTTCGTTTCCCAAACGCAAGAAATCTTGGATGGGAGCGATGGCAAAAATAGCGACTGATGACCAGGCATATCGGATTAATTGCCAGGCTGGGTCGGAATGGATTTCGGGCAAATACTTTGCAGCAAAATCTTTCACGGGTTGGCTAAGGTGGTTAAACCAACCAGTTGTGGTTTCGTTGTCATGTGTTCCAGTATAGACTACATAATTAAGGGTGAAATTGTGGGGCAGGAAAGGATTTTTGGAATCTTGATCATCAAAAGCGAATTGTAAAACTTTCATTCCGGGAAACCGATAACGTTTACGTAATCGCTCGACGGGTTCGGTTATCACCCCCAAATCTTCGGCGATAATTGGTAATGGATAGTGATCGCTTAATTTCTGCTTAAGGTGGTTGAACAATTCGAATCCTGGTGATCTTGACCAATGCCCTTTTTCCGCAGTTGGAGAAGATGCCGGAATCTGCCACAACCCAATAAAGCCCCGAAAGTGATCCAGCCGGATGATATCGAAGCAAGTAAGCTGATGGTGGAAGCGGTTAATCCACCAAGTGAAATCAGTTTTGCGGTGTTCACGCCATTCATAGAGTGGATTACCCCAGCGTTGACCGGTGGGTGAGAAATAATCAGGAGGAACCCCAGCCACAAACCGAGGATAACCATTAGGGGAGAGCTTGAATAATTGTGGATTTGCCCAAACATCACAGCTATCTTGAGCAACCAGAATAGGTAGATCACCGATGATGTGAACATTCTTTTCTGAAGCGTATTGATGAATAGCATTCCACTGGCGAAAGAAGAGGAATTGTTGAAATTCAATGGCTTGGATTTGGGAATGATTCTCCCTCTTGAAATTTTCCAAATCGGGTTGGCTGCGTTTCCGATAAGGTTCTTGCCACTCCATCCAAGCTTTGCCGTTATGGGCATTTTTAAGCGCCATGTAAAGGGCAAAATCCTCAAGCCAGTCTTTTTCATTTTCACAAAATTCGGGGAATTCGGCATGGAAAGGGTGAGCCGGATTTGCGATAAAACGCTCATACGCTTTTCCCAATAGTTCCATTTTCCAGGCGATCATCATGCCATAATCAACTCGGTGAGGCGAATGCTTGGGTACCCCTTCAATTTCATTTTTAGTGAGAAGCCCATCCTGATATAAAATTTCAGGGCTGATTAAATATGGGTTGCCAGCGAAAGAGGATAAACACTGGTAAGGAGAATTGCCAAATCCGGTTGGGTTTATGGGGAGAACTTGCCAAAGAGAACAGCCGCTTTTAATAAGGAAGTCAACCCAACGGTATGCTTCTTTACCGAGATCTCCGATTCCAAAAGAGCTTGGAAGGCTTGTTACATGAAGCAAAATGCCAGCGCGTCGGTTATGCATCGAATGGTTTTCGTTTTGTTTCAAGGATCTCGCCGCTTGCGATAACTGATTTGGTGAAGTCACTTTCAAGGACATCAATTGAAATGATGCCGCCTGGTTCGATGATGGTATTGGGCGGGATGCAGCTATTTTTCCCAACCATTGCAAATGCTTGTTCTCCGCCGGTTTGGATTTTGCCGATTATCACATTTTCGCTGACATGTACTCGTTTATCCAATATTGATCGTTCGATACGGGAATCCTTTTCGATGATTGTGTCGGTTAAGATTACCGATTCAATAATTTGTGCACCGGATAAAACTCGCACCCCTGGTGATAGCACGCTGTGTTCGATGAGCGCTCCTTCTGCAATAACACAGCCATCTGAAATTAAGCTATCCCGAATATCTGCTCCCCGGGCAATCCGAGCTGGCGGGCGTTCTTCTGTACGAGTGTGAATGACCCATGATCGATCGTTGAGGTCAATAGATGGTTTCTCGGGCAATAAATCCATGTGCGCTTGCCAGTAGGTGTTGACCGTTCCGACATCCACCCAATATCCACTATAGGGAAAACCGAGAACACGATAATGACCAGAAACCATTTTCGGGATAATGTCTTTTCCAAAATCATGGGAAGAATGGGGATCATGATGATCTTCCCAGAGGATTTGATCGAGGGTATCCATGCGAAAGACGTAAACGCCCATATTGGCTAAGTTGGAGTGTGCCTGGGCTGGTTTTTCAATAAAGGAAGTAACATGAAATTCGTTATCTGTTTCCATGATGCCAAAGCGATTGGTCTCTTCCCAGGGAACGCGGATGGTAGCCATAGTTAAATCAGCATCATAGTCGTGATGGAAAGCGATCATGGCATCATAATCCATCCGATAGACATGATCCCCCGAAAGGATCAGAATAGTATCGGGATCATTTGTTTTGATAAAACTGAAATTTTGTTGAACCGCGTCAGCTGTGCCAACATACCAATCTGCTGCATGGCGACCCTTGAAGGGGGTATAGAGGCGGAGTCCGCCGGTAAAATCTCGGTCGAGATCCCAAGGGCCGCCGGCTCCGAGATGTTCGATCAAGGAGTGCGGACGATACTGGGCGAGAATAACGACGTCAAAAATTCCGGAATTAACACAGTTCGACAACGTGAAGTCAATGATCCGATATTTGCCCGCAAACGGAACCGCCGGTTTGGCTCTTTTAGCGGTAAGGACCCCTAAACGAGAACCATCTCCACCGGCTAAAATTACCGCGCGTGTTTTCATGGATTGCTCCTTGTAGCTTTATCTAGCGGATGATGATATTGATAAATTTCTTTATACAACTGGTAGTATTTTAATGCAGATTGGTTCCAGGAAAAATCTTGTTTCATTGCATTGATTTGCATTGATTTCCAGGCATGATGGTCTTGATAGGTCTTGATTGCTCGGATGAGCGTCTCGGCTAGCTCATCTGGGGCAGGGTTTTCGAATAAGAAACCACAGGAGATAGAGGGGTCATGGTTGTCTGTGATGGTGTCTTTAAGTCCTCCGGTAGAGCGCCCGAGCGGCAAGGTCCCATATTTCATAGCGATCATTTGGGTCAACCCGCAAGGTTCATATCGCGAAGGGATAAGCAATAAATCTGCCGCAGCATATATCTGATGGGATAAGGTTGGGTCAAAACGAATCACTGCTTGCACTTTATCAGGCAATTCATGGTGAAGCTGGATAACAGCTTGTTCGAGCACCGGGCTACCTGTTCCTAAAATAAATGCCAACCAGGGTTGATCGGAAATGCTGCGGAGCGCCTTTATAGCTAGGTCTACACCTTTTTGATAGTCCATGCGGGTGATCATGCCGATCAGGATAACATCCGCATGGGCGGGTAAGGAAAAGTCTTGTAAGATCTTGATTTTATTTTTAACCTTAAGGGAGAGCTGCTCTATACCATAAGGATACGGGAGGACCGGGTCATTTTCTGGATCCCAAAGGCGATAGTCAATGCCATTTAATATACCGCAAATGTCGGCTCTACGGGTGACGAGATAACTATCTAAACCAGCGCCAAAATCCGGGGTAAGGATTTCTTGTGCATAGGTAGGGGAGACGGCAACGATTTTATCGGCAGCATATAGGCCAACTGGCAAAGGAAGTTGTTGTGCCCAAACTGGAAGAGTAGAATTTGTTGCCGGCGGTAAACCAAAAACGCTTAGTGCCTCCGCTGCCCCGTGACCGAGGTAAGGTAAATTATGAACAGTGATAACTTTTCCGCTTTGGCTAAAGAATGGATCAGCAAAGACGTCTATAGCATAAAGCGCTGGTGCGGTGTGCCAATCATTAGCATGAATAATATCTGGTTTCCATTGGATAGATTTGCAAAACTCCAAAGCCGCTAAAGAAAAAAAGGTGTATTTAATACCATCTACACCTGTATCGGAAGTATAAACTGGCGCCTCCGGAGATAACAGCGCTCCATTGATAAGGTAGGTTGTGATATCGGTATGTTCAAGTTGATATACATCCGCTTCGACCGGTTGGGGGTAATGGCGCAGCTGCACTTGAGTGACAAAGTGCATTGCCAGGGATTGACGTTGTAATGCTCCGTGAAATGGAAGAATAACCCGTATATCCACATTCTCTGCACCAGCCACTTGTTGGATTGCCGGAGGGAGGGATCCAGCCACATCCGCCAATCCTCCCACTTTGATATATGGTTCTGCTTCCGCTGCTAAAAATAAAATGTTCATGATTTTTGTTAGGTTGAATTTTAATTTAATTTTACCCTATTCTTTCCTGAAGAATTTGGGTTAGCATGTATAATGGGCAAGGTTAATTTCACTATGACAGCGAAGGATCAAAGATGACAGCTAAACGTTACCTCTGCGTTCATGCCCATTTTTATCAACCATCCCGTGAAGATCCGAAAAACGGCGATATCCCATTAGAGAAAGGCGCGGCACCCTATCCAAATTGGAACGAAAAGATTTATGCAGAATGTTATCGCCCGAATTTAGAATTAGGAAACTTCGAAAAAATCAGTTTTAATCTGGGTCCAACCCTCTGTACCTGGATGGAAAAAGCCCATTCAGACACCTTAAAAAAAATCATTCAATCGGATCAGAGGGTTGTCGAACTATTTGGGGTTGGCAATGCGATGGCACAAGCTTATCACCACACCATTTTACCACTTGCTTTATATCGAGATAAAGTCACCCAAGTACGCTGGGGCATTGCCGATTTTGAATACCGTTTTGGGCGAAAACCACAGGGAATGTGGTTACCTGAAACCGCAGTGGATTTAGAAACCCTGAGTGTGCTGGCTGAGCATGGAATCCAATTTACCATTCTATCTCCAACTCAAGCGTTAGAAAAGGAGCTGGACGTAACCCACCCTTATCGCGTCCAGTTAAAAGATGGACGATCTATCGTAATATTTTTTTATCAAGGTGATTTAAGCGGAGGGATTAGTTTTAATCCGCAGATGACTACCAATGCGGACCGATTCATTAAGGACTATGTATTACCAGCTTATTCTTTAGCCAATACTGATGAGGAACGAAATTCATTAATCATGCTTGCTTCGGATGGGGAACTTTATGGACATCATCAACCTTTGCGCGATTATTTTTTACAGCGCTTAATGAATGTCAGTTGTGATCTCAATCAGATCATTCCCACTTTCCCAGCCCGCTGGCTGAAAGATTTCACTGTAGATAAGGAAATTACGATACGCGAAGACACTTCTTGGAGTTGTCCGCACGGGTTAAAACGCTGGTCTGACGGATGTGCCTGTACTCCTGGTGATAGCGCTTGGAAGAAAAATCTGCGCGAAGCGTTGAACAAAATTGCAGAAGAGCTAGATCGGATTTATTTCAATTTCCTCCAGCCGGATTTTGCCGATCCATGGGAGTTGCGCCACGGCTATGCCGATGTGTTTCTCGGGAAAATCAATGCCGAGGAATATATCAATCTAAAGGCAAATAAAAACCTATCTACTGAGCAGAAAAAATCCGTTATCCTCTTATTGCAAGCCCAATTTGAACGCCAGCGGATGTTTGCATCAGATGGCTGGTTCTTTGAGGATTTTGATCGCATCGAGCCGCGCAACGCCGTAGCTTATGCAGCCCACGCAGTGAGATTGACAGAAGCGGCAAGCGGGGAAAACGTGTCACAGAAAGCGATTGAATGGCTTGTCAATGTGAAAAGCGCAATTAGCGGTTTGAGAGGGGATACAGTGTTTCGTCAATATTATTAGCTAAATCGTTGCCCGAAAGGAGGAGTTTGGCAATTCTCTCTATCAAATTCCCCTTTTGCAGGGGGGTTCCAGCTACCCCGTCAGGAAAACACCCCTGCCCCTCTAAAGAGGGGAATTCTTGCCATCCCTTCTAAGAAGGGGAATAGGATGGAGTGCTTAAAATCTGTTTCCTTCTTTGTTGGATATATTCTTTCAAGGTAGTGGATTACTACGTCAATATTATTTTTAATGTCTGCATCTCTATAATGAACGATATCAATATTAAATGATTTTATAAATTCATCTCTTTCTCTATCATACTCAACTCTGTCATTGTGACTACTTCCATCAATTTCAACTACAGAACCTAAATCTTTACAAAAGAAATTAACTATGACTGTCTTGAAAATAGCCCATTTTCATGCTTTGCGGTGTCCAGCAGACATGACATCTTCACTGCAAAAACGACGGGATGAAACAATCCTAATTATACCCGTATACAAACAGCCAGAAATTTAATGAAGCAATTGCAAAAACCATTTAACCACAACGGTCACAAAGGAGCACGAAGGAAAGCCCCTTAATACTACCTTAGTATTTTCGTGTCCTTCTGGTTCAAGGCCTTTGTTTACTTCGTCTCCTTCGTGTTTCAGACCTTTTTGCAGTGGATCCATTAAATAACTTTCGATAAAACACACGCCCATTTGAGAAATACTCAAATCTTATCGGTCACTATGATCCACTTCTTATCACTGGCTATTCTGGATGATCTTGTACCAATGGAGATTGATCAAACAGATAACAACGCCACCGCCAAGATTAGTTGGGAGAGT
>DYKV01000464.1 GCA_020722415.1 Anaerolinea sp. | reverse complement strand
CTGAATGGTTTCTCTATATTGAGAATTGCTGCTTCTTTATTGTCATTTATTATAATGCAGTGATAAGATTATATTTTAGATACTCAGCATCAGCTTTAAACAACCATATTCTGTCATACACGCTTTCCAGATGAGTATCCTATTCTTATGATTGGATATATGGAGAAATTGCGTGATGCGATTAGCTGGAATACAAACCATGGAGAATTAACCTAGCCATCAACTTAAAACAAGGAGAATCAAAGAAATGGATTTACGTCGAGAAATCGTTGGGATTGATCAGCAAGTTCCTTTATTAGATGGACGCCTAGTAAATTACGTTAACCTGGACAACGCCGCCAGCACCCCGGCGTTTCACCGCGTAAAAGAAAAAGTAGACCAAGCTTTGGATCTCTATTCTAGTGTTCACCGCGGTTCGGGTTATAAATCGTTGATATCAACCTATTTATATGAGCATGCCCGCCAAATAGTCTTGGATTTCGTCGGCGCAAACCCTGATTACGAGGTGGTGATTTTTGGAAAGAATACCACCGAAGCAATCAATAAATTAGCCCACCGTTTTCCGTTTAAACCCGGTGATATGGTTTTGACCTCTCTGATGGAACACCACTCCAATGATTTACCATGGCGGGCACACGCCCAAGTTGTCTATGCCGAAGTCGAGGAAGATGGTAGACTGGATATGAATGATCTTGAAGCGAAATTGAAACAGTACCAAGGGAAGATTAAATTAGTGGCAATCACCGGTGCGTCTAATGTCACTGGATCTATGCCGCCTATTTATGAGATCGCTCGTTTGGCGCATCATTATCAAGCCCAAATCATGGTTGATTGTGCGCAATTATTACCCCATCGCCCAGTGATGATGGGAGAACCCGATACAGAAAGCCACTTAGATTTCATTACATTTTCGGGGCATAAGATCTATGCACCTTATGGCAGCGGTGCGTTGATTGGGGCAAGACAATTTTTTAATCGTGGGGAACCTGAGTATCGCGGTGGTGGAACGATAGAGATGGTTACTCTTCAAGAGGTTGAATGGGCAGAAGCACCAGAAAGGGATGAAGCCGGCAGCCCGAATGTGATTGGGGCTGTAGCATTGGCAAGTGCGCTTCAGCAGTTGCAGGAAGTAGGCATGGAGGCGGTTGCTAAGCATGAAATGGAATTAACCAGCTACGCACTTAATAAACTTCAAGGGATAGACCGAGTACGCCTTTATGGTCCCACTGATCCCAATCAAGTAGACCAACGGGTAGGGGTTATTCCTTTTGCCGTCGAAGGAATGCCGCATGCGAAATTGGCAGCGATCTTAGGGTTTGAAGGCGGGGTTGGGGTTCGGAATGGTTGCTTTTGTGCTCACCCGTACGTGTTGAGATTGATGAAGATTGAGCGGGAAGAATTTCTTACTTATCGTCAGCAAGTTTTACAGCATAATCGGGCAGATTTACCCGGCTTTGTCCGAGCCAGCCTGGGCTGTTATAACAGTCAGGATGATATTGACCGCTTAGCTGACATGCTGGAGGGGATCGCGGCGGAAGAGTATAAAGGAAAATATGAACCCGACCTTCAGTCCGGCTCATATTATCCCGTGGGATTTAATTACGAGGATTTGGGGAAGGCATTTCAGTTTTGAGTTTATTTGGGTAAATTCGTTGGTAATAAACAATCTTACATAGAGAAGAATAGTATTCGTCCTATTATGAAATATGCATAAAAAAGATCACTAAATAAGGAGGAAATAAACCATAGCAATGTCCTTGATTAGGATTAGAATAGATAAAGAGAACACTTTGCCAAGATAATCTAT
>DYKV01000463.1 GCA_020722415.1 Anaerolinea sp. | reverse complement strand
ACAGGAGAGTAAAAAATGGACAAGCAGCAAGCAAAAGAATTAATAAAGGAAACCTTTGAGAATCCTTTTGACAAAGGCCAATTTACCAAGTTTGTCAGAAATTTACTCAATCAGATCGAAGATGATTCATTCAATTATTCTGGCAACTTTATTCCTGATAGTTATAAACCTTATATAAATAGGTATAAAAGAATTGGAAAGTATTATGATGGCAAAAACAGAATTGATATACTTATTGTTCACCTATGTCGGGAAAAATCAGTTGAGTGGGCACGCACCATGCAACGAAATTTTGTTGCAGGATACCTGCGGGGCAAATATGGCAGCTCAAATGAAAAAGACGCAGCCCTGATTGCTTTTGTTTCTCCAGAAGAAGCAGACTGGCGATTCTCACTGATTAAAATGGACTACAGCTTTAGAGATGGGAATGACGGAAAAGTTAAAGTCAAAGGAGAATTTACCCCTGCCCGGCGCTGGTCGTTTTTAGCAGGCGTAAACGAAAAGAGCTATACTGCCCAGAGCCGGCTGGTGAATATCCTGGCCGACGATGAACAGGTGCCAACCCTGGCGGAACTGGAAGAGGCATTCAATATCAAAACCGTAACCAAAGAGTTCTTCCTTAAATACCGCGAGCTGTTTCTCCGCACCAAGGAGGCGCTGGACAGGGTTGTCAAGAAATATCCTAAAATTAAATCCAATTTCAAATCCAAAGGCGTGGACACGGTCAATTTTGCCAAGAAACTGCTGGGCCAGATCGTCTTTCTCTACTTCCTGCAGAAAAAAGGCTGGTTCGGCGTGGGCCGCGACGATAACTGGGGTACCGGTTCCAAACAATTTCTGCGGGAGCTGTTTAGCGGTGCCTATGGCGGTTATCAGAATTTCTTCAACGACATCCTGGAACCGCTCTTTTACGAAGCCCTGCGTATCGACCGCAGCCATGATGACCATTATTACAGCCGTTTTAACTGCAAAATTCCGTTCCTGAACGGCGGCCTGTTCGACCCCATCGGCAATTACGACTGGGTGCATACCGATATCCCCCTGCCCAATGAGCTCTTTTCCAATACGCGCAAAACCAAAGAGGGCGACACCGGCGACGGCATACTGGATGTGTTCGACCGCTACAACTTTACCGTGCGGGAAGACGAACCCCTGGAAAAGGAAGTGGCCATTGACCCGGAACTCTTGGGCAAGACGTACGAAAAATTCAATGCCATCCGGCCGGATAACTTCGATGAATTTGTCAAAGCGCTAAAAAGCGGAAAAACCGGCGAGGAAAACAAGTTCAATAAAAAATTCGGCGTCTATTACACTCCGCGCGAAATCGTGCATTACATGTGCAAACAGAGCCTGATCAATTATCTGCACACGAAAGTAACTCAGGCGTCCCTGCCTGAGGAAATAACCCACCAGGACATCGAAGACTTAATCGATGTGGGGGAACTGCTTATTGAGCACGAGGCCACCGCCCTGATCAAGGAACAGAATATCAAAAACGGCATCCAGAAAACCACCGAATACACGGCCCTCTTGTCTGACGGCATCCGCCGGAACGCCAAACACATTGACGACTGGCTGGCGGACATCACCGTGTGCGACCCGGCCGCGGGCTCCGGCGCCTTTCCGGTGGGCATGATGACAGAGATTGTGCGGGCGCGAAATGTCCTGTCCGTGTTCTTGAAAGAGGACGAACGCAGCGACTATGAATTCAAACGCTGCTGCATCGAGCATTCCCTGTACGGTGTGGATATAGACCCCGGCGCGGTGGAAATCGCCAAACTGCGGCTGTGGCTCTCGCTGGTGGTGGATGA
>DYKV01000462.1 GCA_020722415.1 Anaerolinea sp. | reverse complement strand
AAAAGGATGAACCGTGCTAAAATTCAACCATGAATGCTTATCATTCGAATGATCTGCTAGTCTTGTTAAAACAGATGCCCATCCTGAAAAGCTTGGATCCCAATCAATTAGCGGATATAGGGGCTTGCTTTCAGAAAGTACCTATCGCTGCCGGTGAAGTAGTTATTGAAGAGGGAAGCCCCGGAGATTATTTTTATGTTGTATTTGAAGGGCAATTTCAAGTAAGCCAGAATGAACAATACATTACCACTTTAGTTAAAGGAGATTATTTTGGAGAAGAAGCCCTTCTCTTTCACCAACCGAGATCGGCAACGATCTCTGCCTTAGATAGCGGCATTCTTTTGCGCATAGATGCTGAGCAGTTTTATGCTTTGATTGAGAAATATCCACAGCTCCGCAAGAATTTCAGTGTTACCGCAGAAAGCCGACAGCTAGCGCAAAAGGCGCAGTTTGATTTTTTAGGAAAAGACGAGGTTATTTACCTGATCACCCGCAAACATGAAATATTTCTTTTACTTTCATTGATCCCCCCCATTATCGCAAGTTTGAGCGGAATCCCGCTGGCAATTTTTGGGGCTTTATCTGCAACTTTAATGTGGCAGTTGGTTTTATTGTTCGGTGCAGCAGTGCTGCTGGGTGGAGGGGTAGTATGGGGAATCTGGAATCAAGTAAACTGGGGAAATGACTATTATATATTGACGAACGAGAGGGTAATTTGGTTAGAAAATGTCATCGGTTTTTATTCCAGTCGGCGCGATGCACCTTTGACAGCAATTCTGGCGGTTAATGTTTTATCGAGTGCGTGGGGGCGGATGTTTCATTATGGAAGTGTGGATGTACGCACCTACACCGGTTCGATTATGATGCGGAACATGGCAAATCCGGATATTTTTGAATCGTTTCTGCGCGGTTATCGTGAGCACGCGTATAATCGTAATCGGGATTTGGAGCGCCAGAAGATGGAAGAAACACTCACTAACCGTTTTAAAATGGAGGAACAAGGGCTGATTCCAGCCAAACCAATTCCGCCATTAGTGTCTTCCCTTCCACCACAAGTGCCATCCTCCTCTTCTTTTGGCGACTTTTTAGAGACTTTTTTCAAAATGCGATATGAACAAAATGGTGTGATCACTTATCGAAAGCATTGGTTTGTATTAATCCGCAAAACCTGGAAACCTATTATGGTTTGCTTTACTATTTTGATCTTGGCGGCTTATTTATTCTATAGAGATACCGTTTTAAATGCATCAGGATTCTTTTCTGGTTATGTATGGGGTGTGATTCTCTTCTTCTTATTAGGAGTGGATTTGCTTTGGTGGGTATATAATTATTTGGACTGGAGTAATGATATTTATAGAATTACTCCTGAGCAAATTTTCGACATTGAAAAAAAGCCATTAGGAAAAGAAGAGAAGAAGACGGCTTCGCTCGATTCAATATTGAGCGTAGAGCATGAACGGAAAGGTTTGTTTCAACTTGTATTTAATTACGGAAGTGTAACCATTAATGTTGGACAAACTCAATTTGTCTTCCATGGAGTCGCTTATCCAGACCAAGTCCATCAGGATATCAGTGCGTTTATGGAGGCTCGTTTGCGGAAAAAGCAAGAGCAAGAGTTCGAACGGGAACGTGAACGGATGGCAGATTGGTTATCCATTTATCGGAAACAAGAACGGAAAAGGCCATAGGAACCTGTTTCTGATCAGCTTGAATTCAGCCATTCTCAACATGGAATAACCGTTCAGCCAACTTGCTTGGCAGCCTGAAGGGTTTCTTTGTAATAGGGCAGGGATTCCAGCCCGGTGAACTTGGTAG
>DYKV01000003.1:14224-53260 GCA_020722415.1 Anaerolinea sp. | reverse complement strand
CTGGCTGTACCGGCCGGATAAATCCCTGGCTTACTTCATGGCAGTCGGGTAAAGCTGACTCATATTGCAGCCCGAAGGGCTTCCATGACCTGAGGCAGGGCTTTAGCCCGCCGAGTTTGGCGGAACATAGCCAGTCTGAATAGTTTGACAATGTCACATCTTCGTATAGCTGTCATTGCGAAGAGCGTTCTTTGCGACGAAGCAATCCCCTCGCAAACCAAAAGACTGCTTCGCTTCGCTCGCAGTGACAGAAAGCATAGAGTTTTATAGAACACATATTTAATGTGACATTGTCAAAATAAGCAAATAAGCAGATTCCAACAATCCAGGTCCAAGCGCCCAGTGGACATAGATGGCTATTCCGATTACTTTATTTGCAATTTCGTTTTCTGTTATGAAACCTTCCTCCGTGCCCTTTGTGGATTCTTTGTGCCTTTTGTGGTTTTATCTTTTTTACCACAAAGCCCGCAAAGCCAGCGCAAAGGTCGCAAAGGGGTATCTATATTTATCAATCACTTGATTCCATTTTTTAACATAAGGAACGGTAGATTTATTGTCTGCTTCATCCAATATTTTCTCAATTTTCTTGAGCCACTTTTATATTTCTTTGCGTCTTGGCGACTTGGCGTTAAATATTTTATCTTTTTGCAGTTCAGTAAATAAATGTTTCCTTTTTGAGGAGCGCTGGATAGGTTTTGCGAAAGGCTTCCAAATGATTTCTTAGCAAATGGAGAATTGCTGCCTCTCTTTTGACGAGATTGATTGAGTG
Source organism: Anaerolinea sp. (assembly GCA_020722415.1). Classification (GTDB taxonomy): domain Bacteria; phylum Chloroflexota; class Anaerolineae; order Anaerolineales; family UBA4823; genus UBA4823. Next base: position 52,491 of record DYKV01000003.1, on the reverse strand, counting down.
GTTTATACTTATTATTGCAATCTATGCAAGAACGGATTCCACACAATAATGATTGGCGAGATGTTACTAAAAACCATTATATTTTCAGGAGGAAAAGCACATGTCCACAGATTTTAAGCTAACCTATGCAACCATGTTTAATCCACCAAAAGAATTACATGAACGCTTTGAAGAGGGGTTAAAAAAAATCAAGGAAAATTTGGGGAAAGAATATGGAATGATCATTAACGGAAAAGATCATTATGCTGATGAAAAATTCGAGGATCGTTCACCAGCAAATACGGATCAAGTATTAGGTATTTTTCAAAAGGGCGGTGTTGAAGATGCGCTTGCGGCAATAGAAGCAGCCCGAAAAGCATTCCCTAAATGGAGCCAAATGAAGTGGAAAGATCGGGTAAAAATTATGCAAAAGGTCGCTGATCGAATTGATGAACGCATCTATGAGATCGGCGCAGCGATGGCAATGGATGTTGGCAAAAACCGCATGGAAGCGCTTGGCGATGTGGCAGAAACAGCTGATCTAATTCGTTATGCCTGCTATCAAATGGAAAAGAATGATGGTTACATTGTGGAAATGGGACGGGATCCTTTAGTCGGTTATAAGGCTACAAATATATCAATATTACGACCTTATGGTGTCTGGTTAGTCATCAGTCCCTTTAATTTTCCGACTGCATTGAGTGGCGGACCTACCGGAGCAGCTTTAGTTGCCGGAAATACGGTTATCTTAAAACCCGCCACTGACACTCCCTGGAGCGTGCGGCTGTTAGCAGAATGCTTTCTAGAAGCCGGCTTACCTGATGGTGTGCTAAATTTTGTCACCGGACCTGGCGGCAGTCTGGGTCAGGCCTTAATTGAAAGCCCGCAAATTAATGGGGTAACTTTTACCGGCTCCTATGAAGTCGGAATGAAAATTCATGCGGATTTTGGTCAAGGAAAATATGTTCGCCCGACTATTTTGGAACTTGGCGGGAAAAATCCTGCCATCGTATCCAAAAACGCTGATCTAGAAAGGGCAGCTATCGGCATCTTAAGGTCTGCCTTTGGGTTACAAGGACAAAAATGTTCTGCTTGTTCAAGAGTATATATCGAAGGAGCGGTTTATGAATCATTGGTTAATCGCCTGTTGGAATTAACCGGGCGTTTAATTATTGGAGATCCTACCGAGCGCAATACTTATATGGGTCCTGTCATCAACAAAAAAGCATATCAGGATTATCAGAACTATGTTGCTGAGCTTGGAAAATCTGGGAAAATCCTCACCGGTGGAAAAGTGTTGCAGGATGGCGATTATGCGAAAGGATATTATTGTGCACCAACCCTTGTCGCTGATTTGCCACTGGATCACCATTTATGGAAAACAGAGATGTTCTTGCCTATCACCACTCTTGCAAAAGTTTCATCATTAGATCAAGCCATGCAGTTAGCCAATGATGTGAACTATGGATTAACTGCTGGATTTTATGGTTCAAAAGAGGAAACCGAATGGTTCTTTGAAAACATTCAAGCTGGCGTCACGTATGCCAATCGTCCACAAGGTGCTACAACTGGCGCTTGGCCGGGGTTTCAACCCTTTGGCGGGTGGAAAGGCAGCGGCTCCACCGGGAAAAACGCTGGCGGCCATTATTACCTCCCGCTTTACATGCACGAACAAATCCGCACTTTAATTGAATAAAAACACTTAAGGGTCAAAAGGGAGAATCATGTCAAAGGTATATTCCTTATCTGAAGCGATCGCTAAGTTTGTAAAAGACGGCGATCTAATCTATGCTGCTGGGTTCACCCATTTAATTCCTTTTGCAGCCGGCCATGAGATAATCCGCCAGCGGCGAAGAGATTTAATTCTCGCCCGGGCAACCCCGGATTTAATCTATGACCAGATGGTGGCTGCTGGTTGTGCTAGAAAAGTGATCTTTTCGTATATGGGTAATCCTGGTGTAGGATCATTACGAATTGTGCGGGCAGAGATAGAAGCGGGAAATTTGGAATGGGAAGAATACTCTCATTTTGGCATGATCTCCCGATTACAAGCTGGAGCAACTGGTTTGCCGTTTATGCCTATGAATCCGACTGCAGCAGGCGATTTAGAGAGAGTGAACTCGAAATATCGGCAAGTTATCGATCCATATAGTGGCGAACCAGTGGTTGTGGTCCCAGCCTTGAAACCGGATGTAGCAATTGTTCATGTCCAACGCTGCGATGCGGATGGAAACTCTCAAATTTGGGGGATTATCGGTGAACAAAAAGAGGCTGCCTTTGCTGCAGAGAAGGTGATTGTTACAACCGAAGAGATTGTAGATGAAAATGTTATTCGCTCAGACCCGAATCGCACCTTGATCCCCGGGTTTATCGTTGATGCAATCTGTCATGTTCCATATTGTGCCCATCCATCTTATACACAAGGTTATTATGACCGGGATAATGCTTTTTACTTGCAGTGGGACGAGATCAGCAAGAATAGAGAATCAGTAAAGAATTATCTAGATGAATGGGTGTATGGAGTGCGGGATCGCCAAGAGTATTGGGAAAAACTCGGGGAAGAGGTGCACAACCGATTAAAAGTGACCCCACGCCTGAGTGAAGTAGTCAATTACGGGAGTTACTAGGCATGGCTGAATATACTTCCCCTGAATTACTAACGATCAATGCCGCGCGTTTATTACGCGATGGCGATGTGGTTTTTGTTGGGGTTGGGTTGCCCAATTTGGCGTGTAACTTAGCTAGACGCACTCATGCACCTAACTTGGTTATGATCTATGAAGCGGGGATAATAGGCGCCCAACCAGCTAGGCTGCCACTTTCCATTGGCGATCCGACTCTCGTATCTGGAGCGCTTTCTGTGTGTGGAATGTATGACATTTTTGCTCTTTATTTGCAGCGCGGGAATGTTGACGTTGGATTTTTAGGCGGTGCTCAAATCGATCGCTTTGGGAACATTAATGCGACAGTGATTGGTGAGTATGATCATCCTAAAGTACGGTTGCCTGGTTCGGGCGGTTCGATGGAGATTGCTGCCTGGGCGAACCGTTGTTATATCATCACCCCACATCAGAAACGCCGATTTCCAGAAAAAGTGGATTTTCGTACATCAGCCGGTTTTCTCAGTCATCGCAAAGAAAGAGAAGAAGCCCATTTGAGAGGAGGAGGTCCTCAAGCGGTAGTTACCGACATCGGGATATTACAACCAGATACAAATGGGGAGCTGATTTTAACTGCGTTGCACCCAAACAAAACAGTCGAAGACGCGAAAGCGAACACGGGCTGGGGATTGCGTATAGCTAGCAATTTGGAATTTACTGAACCTCCTACTGAGCGGGAATTGACTATCTTACGAGATGAGTTAGATCCGCAACGGATTTATTTGAAAGGTGGAGAATAATTGAAGATATTTGTTAACCCACTAGAACACCGACTTCGAGCGGGCTGGCGCTTGTTAATCCACTCCTTTCTGGTTATCTTCTTTACTTTCTTTATCGGCGGTAGCCTAATTGTTATCAGTGTTCTTCTTAGGGGAACTGAATTATCTATACTAAAAGAGGGCCAGTTAGCTGCTAATTCCTCTCTGACCCTTTACTCCGAATTTGCTTTCGCCTGCGGGGTGACCATTGCTACTCTCATTGCGCGGCGCTGGATAGACCACCGATCCTTTCGTTCCTTGGGTCTGCACCTTGAGAAAAGCGCGCTTCTTGACCTCGTGATGGGGATACTCATTGCTGGGTTGATGATGAGTTTGATTTTTGCTTTAGAATGGGGTTTTGGTTGGGTAAATTTTCATGGGTTTGGGTGGCAATTTCAAAATAGTCGAAAATTACTAGTGGATTGCTCGTTGGTTTTTGTCTTATTTGTCCTGGTAGGTTGGGCAGAAGAACTGCTATCGCGTGGCTATCAATTGCAAAACCTTAGTGAAGGGCTAAATCGAACCTGGGGAGTTATCCTTACGGCATTGATCTTTGCTTTGCTTCATCAAAATAACCCTGCTTTTTCAGTTGGTGCTTTCTTGGGACTGTTTCTTTCTGGTTTGTTCTTTTGCTTTGTTTATTATCAGCGCATGAACCTTTGGCTGCCAATCGGCATCCATATCGGATGGAATTTCTTTGAAGGAACTGTTTTTGGATTTCAAGTCAGCGGGTTGACTGATCTTCCACGGTTAATTTATCAGTCAACCGAGGGGATTAACTTTATTACTGGAGGAGCGTTTGGGCCTGAAGCAGGTTTAATTCTATTGCCGGGTCTGGCCTTCGGTGCCTTCCTTGTTTGGCAATGGGGGAGGATGCATCCAGTTGAAGCTTGATCCTATATTATCTACTCCTTATCTAATCTTCCTTTGATCAGGATCCTTAATGTTGGCGTTTAGCTTAGCTTGCCTTCCCCTCCTGATCATTTCAATCTTATTGGCAGTATTCCATTATGGAGCCGTGAAAGCCAGCATAATTGCTTATGGGGCTTGTTTGCTGATTGGTGCAGTATTTTTTGGTGCCAACCGATGGGTTATTTACTATGCCCACATTAAGGGTTTTTTGTATGCATTGGATGTATTATTGATCATCTGGGCGGCTTTTTTATTTTATCTGATTGTTGAAAAAACCGGCTCAATTCAAATGATCGGACAAACAATACCCAGCCTCACCTATTCTCGGGAGATGCAGGCATTGGTGGTAGGATGGATATTTACCTCATTTTTACAGGGCGTTGGCGGATTTGGGGTGCCAGTTGCAGTTGTAGCACCAATTTTGGTTAGCTTAGACTTTTCTCCTTTGCAAGCAGTCTTAATTCCCTCAATAGGGCATGGTTGGGCAGTTACTTTTGGCTCATTAGGTTCTTCTTTTCGGGCGTTGTTGACAACCACAGCACAATCACCTCAACCGCTTGGTATAACCTCTGCGTTCTTATTAGGTGTCTCGGCGATCGGGAGTGGCTTGAGTGTTTTATATTTAAGCGGAGGGAGGCAGGCAGTTCGGAATAATTTCTGGTATGCTTTCGGTTTGGGGGGATTAATGGGGTTAATATTAATTGGCACTGTGTGGGCAGGGTTTTGGAATCTCGGTTCATTTCTGGCTGCAACGGGCGGTTTAGGTGGATTCATGCTTTTAATTCGGCTCCAGAATAAAAATCACCATTTTGAAATAAAGAAAGTTAAAAAGCTCGCAGCAGCTTTTTCGGGATATCTGATTTTAATTACGGTCATTCTTGGGGGACAATTTCTCAACTTTCTCCGCGGGAATCGAGCGACTTTATCTCTCTCGAGTTATTTGCCAGAATATCACACATCGTTGGGATTATTAAACCTGCCAATCAGGACCACCGCATCAGAAAAAGTTGGCGATATAAATCTATTAATTCACCCGGGAATTATATTATTGTATGCCTGTATTATAACTTTTGTATTCTATAGAATATTAGGCAAATTACCATCCAATTCAATTGCGCCAATCCTGCAGGAGGCTACAAATCGCTTGTTACCTACCACTCTCTGTGTTTTGGCGATGGTGATTTTGGCGGTTCTGATGGAAACCTGTGGGATGACCGAAATAATTGCGAATTCCCTAGCGAAATGGACGAATCGGAATTATGCCATCATTGTACCCTTGGTGGGAGGAATCGGTGCATTCATTACTGGGAGCAACACCAACTCAAATATCTTATTTGGTTTATTACAAACTCAAACAGCAGCTATTTTAAAGCTTCCTATCTTTTTAATCTTAGCTGGACAAACTAGCGGGGCATCTATAGCTTCTGTGTTAGCTCCGGCGAAAATCATCGTTGGCACCAGTACCTCTGGATTACTAGGAGAAGAAGGTTTGGTTTTTAGAAAGCTACTCCCTTTTGTGATTATTGAAGTATTATTGATAAGTATGATATTGTATTTTGCTACGCAATATTGAGTTAAGAGTGAATGAATTGAATACAATTGGCGAGGCAAAGGTGAACTTGGAAGCAAAATTTTTACAAAAATTTCAAGCCCCAGCAGAGATTTGTGCGCGAGCTCCAGGCCGGGTAAATATATTGGGCGAGCATGTGGATTACAACCAAGGCGTGGTCATGCCAATGGCAATTGATCGGGAAGTGACCATTTTGGCAAAAAAGGTGGATAGACCTGTAGCTCGCCTCATTGCCCTGGACTTGAATGAGGAAGTTGAATTTTCCCTGCAAGGTCTTGAGCAAAAAAAGGATGTAACCGGGAAGGGTTTGCCCCGCTGGGCGCTTTATCCGGCTGGAGTAGCGCATGTCCTCCAGCTAAAAGGGCTTTTAGTTACGGGTGTGGAGGCGATGTTTCAATCCACAATTTCAATTGGTTCTGGTTTAAGTTCATCGGCGGCTTTAGAAGTTGGTTTCGCCATGGTATGGAGTGCTTTAGGTGGATGGAACGAGGACCCATTAACACTAGCCCAAGATTGTCAGCGGGCAGAAAATGAATATGTCGGGGTATCTTGCGGCCTGCTGGATCAATTTTCAAGCGCTTGCGGGGTAAAAGACCATATTCTATTTTTTGATACGCGCAGTTTACAGTGGAAGGCGCTGCCATTTTTCACGGACATGCAAATTGTCATTGCTGATTCGAAAGTAGAACGATCATTAACATCCTCTCAATACAATAGACGACGAGTGACATGTGAACAAGCAGTTGAATTATTACGAAAATTTAATCCCGAAATTCAATCACTCAGGGACATCTCGCCAGTCGAATTTGCTGCTTACAGTGAGTATCTCCCTGAAGAAATCCGCAAGAGGTCTGAACATGTGATCAAAGAAATCGCCCGCGTTTTTTCCGCGGTTACGGCATTGCAACGCAATGATTATCGTTCCTTTGGCGCATTAATGTACGCTAGCCATTATAGCCTGCGTGATTATTACGAGGTAAGTCATCCAAATCTTGATTTTTTAGTGGAACAAGCCCACGCAATTCCAGGGTGTTATGGCGCCCGCCTTACTGGTGCTGGCTTTGGGGGATGTACTGTTAACATGGTGGAAAAAGAGGCAGTTGACCAATTTATCGAAAAATTGTCCAATGTTTATCGGGTTCATTTTGGAATTGAACCGGCAATTTTTAGGGTTAAAGCAAGCCAAGGAGCCTATTGGGAAAAACTAGGAACAGATTAATAAAATTAAGGTCTGATTCCCCACAAAAAGATTATCCCATCATACGATGCTGAGGCAAGGAGAGTGTTATTTTTGGAAAACGCTAAAAACTGCACAGCGTGGACATGACCTTCAAGGGTCCGTAACAAATCCCAACTATTGGTAGACCAAAGTTGAATATTACTCGATTGATAACCCAATCCAATTGCCAATAATTGTCCATTAGGGCTGAATGCCAGGCTTTCTACTAAGGCATTAGTATTAATTGTACGAATCTTCTCGCCAGTAGCCGCATTCCATATATTTACCAATCCATCATAATGTCCGGTTGCCAATAATTTTCCATCCTCTGAAAATGCGACACAGTTAATTGCGCCGCTGAATGAGGTTGGAAGAGTGTAGAGTAGTTTTTGTTTTTTAATGTCCCACACTTTTGCCGAATAGCGATCGGGGATGGAAACTAAATTCGTGCCGCTGGGTGAGAATGTGATCCCTAGGATTGTGCCAGTTTTGAGGGTATTGGTTATTTCCCAGGTCAATACATTGCGGAATTCGACGGAATTTTCTTCATAATCTAGGCTTGTGTATGCAATCGCCAAAGATTTTCCATCAGGGGTATACTTTACTGCACTGACTGGCCGTTGATCACCAAAAAAGGCTATTCTTGGATATTGTGGTGCAAGCCAGACCTGTATATTGCCATTGTAATTCTCCGGAGCGGTTCCGTAACGATGACCGGTCACTAACACTCGACCATCCGGGCTAAAATCAAAGCTGGTTAAGCCATTCCCAACACTAATTGTTTGCTGTGCTTCAGGGTGGTGGGGGTCTATTAATACCACCGCATTATCAGTTCCAGCTGCCAGGAATTGTCCGTTAGGGTGCCATTTGAAATCTACTAACGGAGATTGATAAAACTCAATAATACCCGAGCTATAGGGTGCGCTGATTGCGTCTAAAGGTGCAAAGCCGGGTGGCAGAGGTGTGCCGGTTTGGGCATATAAAAGCGGAGTGGGAGTTGGAGTGATGGTTGGAGAGGGGGTTGCCGTAACTGTAAATGTTGGGGTGATCGTTGCGGTACTGGTTGCAGTCGCAGTATTCGTTGGGGTTGCAGTACTAGTAGGTGTAGGGGTGGGGAATAAAACAGAGGGTGAGAATTGACACATCATCATGGAGAGGTTGACAATTGCTAGGATCAGATATATGCGCATAGAAGGTTGTAATGAAATGCGCCGCGAATACCCCTTTCTGACAAAATTAGATGAATTGATTACCGAATGCTTCATGGATAATTCTTTGAATTATGGGGCAGCAACGAAGGGAAAATAATAAAGCCATGGCAAGTCAATCCGAGCATAGGCTAGCCAATTCTCAAAGGACGATCGCCAATCACTGCGAGAATAGAGAAATCCGCCCGGCTGGGGTTGGGTTACTCGCGCTTGATACTGGAGTACGGTTCTTTCATTTGGAGAAAGGGATAGATGCCAAAGGAAACCTAAGGGGGTAAAATCAATCGTACCGGATTGGTTTTGGAGAGTTTCTTCAATTAACTGGAATCCGTCTTTAAGTGTTTCGGTAAGAATTAAGTTGTCAAATAATACGCCAGTGTTCGTTATTGTGAGGGTAAAAGTGACAATATCGCCTGGCTGAGCGCGATGTGGTCCATATTCCTGAGTAAATTGGAAAGCTGATTGGTTGATCGGTATAGCTTGTTGATAATTGATCAAAAAACCTAACTGGTCATAAAAATGAAACATTAATAACAGCTTTTGATCAGGGGGAATGCTAGAGGAGATTTGTAACCTGGCTTTCAGGGGGATAATTTGATTTGCAGGGAGGTTTCCCTGCCAGATTAATGCGTTTTGGTCTGGGGAATAACTCCACTCGCCCTGAATGCTGTTGCTCAACAAATTTGTGCCATTTGGTATGGGGAATACCATTTTATTAACGCCTTGGGTAGGTGTGTGGCGTTGGAGGAGGATTTCAATGGGCAATTCTCCACCGCTGGCTACGGCACCGGGAAAGTTAAAACGGGTATTGCCAAATGGACTTAGCCAAAAGAGGGTCTTGTTGATCAGCTCATCGCGTGGGTAATCGGGCATTGTTTCAAGCGGGAATGCAAAGAATGCGCTGCGAGCGTCATCAATGGGATGAAGAATCCCGATGGTATTTAAATTTTGGTCGTAGAGAAGTTCCTCGGTATGATCATCCTTTATGATTGCATCTCCCCAATTAGGGTAAGGGAATGTTAATGGGGCAGCTTTGGGCGGTAATTTAAGCGAATTGTTCGGCTTGACGATAGCCAGGGTAGGCGTTACCGAGAGAGTTGCTCCTGATACTCCCATCTTGGTGCGAAAGAAATCGTCTACTCCGCGGATATCGAGCACATCTTGACTGGAGAGGAAAAGGCCGTTCCCTTGATTAAGAAATTCGGTAAGTTGTTTCTCGTCTGCTTGAGAAAGTGTTGAATACCAATCGTAGCCAGTGACCCAAACTACTAAGGGATATTCGGTTAGGGTGTTTGTTGGGGGGCTGTAAAATCCATTGGTTTTGTAGATATCGTAGGGATTACTTACCCCTTCTAAGGCGGATGAATATTTAATAAGATGATCGTAAAAAAGTTGATCATCTACAATTAAAATTGGTGCGGGAGTCTTTGCTGATGCAGTCAATGTAGATGTCAAGTTGGGATTGGATTGGCTGGTGATATTTAGCAGTAAATCTGACCTTTCATCACGCAATGCATCAGGTGGAATGTGAATGGTCGCGGTTAGGATTTGAGATTGACAAGCGGGTATAGTTATGTTCGCATAGTCAGAGAACGAGGAGCTATTTTGTAAAAAGATAGAGGTATCCCAGGTATTACCGCTTAGGTTTAGATCATAAGTGTCGGTTTGAGCACCATTATTGGAAATATGGAAAGTTGCGGTGATAATGGATCCTGGCTTAGAAATCCAATTTGATTGTTGCGCTTTACTTAAGAATGAATAGGATGGTTTATTGGCGGTAAACCAATCCAGCGCTTTATTGAAAAAATTTAATCGGTTCATTGTCGGTCCACTGCCCTCTAACCCAAATCCAAGCCACATGGCTTTGAATGGGACACAAGATTCAGATATAGCAGCGCCTATTTTCTGATCAGACCAGCTTAAGATTGGTTTCGTTGTTAGATCATTGAGAATGGTGACAGAATCTGGGGTGGTTTGATTTTGTGCGCTATCGGGGGTGTTTAATTCAAGGTGGCTATCAGCAAATGCGGATGTAGGAATACCGCTTAATGGTTCTAAATTTCCCTCATCCAGATATCTAAGTCCCAGTAGTTCTACAAAATACCCTTGTTCGGGATTATAACTTGGTCCTCCACCGTCGAAATAAGCAATGTCTTCACCACTAAGCAACAGGTTTCCGCCAGAAGTTAAATAGGTAGAAATGACTGAGCCCAGGTTGAGTAAACCCGGTGAATCCAATGGGGCAGACCAAATAACCAAGTCATAAGCGCTCAATGTTGAAGTAGTTGGGCGATCATCCGGAAATCCATCGTTACTATATGGATGGTGAATCGCCCATTCATGATAGGGATAGTCGTAATATTTAAGTGCTTTTTCGTAATAATCAATTTCACTGTTGTAATACCAGGCTCCACTATCTACTAATAATATGCGTGGAGCCGGTTCAAGAAAGAAATCCTGGGTATACACTTCCCCGGATTGAACTGTTTGAACTCGGTGCTGAATGCGATGCGCCTCAGCCTGGACAGTCAAAGTGTACGTACCGCTGGGTAAGCTTAATTGATATGCCCCGGTCGAAGAATTCGTTTGGGCATTGATTGGGATATCCTCCACACTGATTGTTGCCGAGAGGGGTATTGAAGCTGTGGCATCGAATACATGCCCATTTAGGGTTGCTCTTGGCAACGGAGAAAGGGATGCATTAACGGTAATAGTCTCATTAGCGATGATTGTTTGGCTGTAAATGGTTTTTGATTCATAACCAAATGCAGAAAAGGCGATGTCATAAATTCCAGGTATTAAAGCAATTTGATAAAACCCGTTTTGATCCCCAGATATTGTAATTTCTATCGGGTTGATGGGATCGCGGTTGCTGATGTTAATGGTGGGATAAGAAATAGCTTGATTAGTATCGGCTGAAACAATAATCCCGCGCAACAATCCTTTTTGGGTTACTTGTAATACAGCCGTGAATGCATTCACCAGACCATACCCAGTGTCATTATTTGGAACACTGTTACCAAGCGGCTCAGCACTATTTATAACAATCTGCTCCAGTTGATCAACCGATAAATTCGGATTGGCTTGTAATAATAGCGCAGCTACCCCAGCGACATGGGGAGCTGCCATGCTCGTCCCACTCATTTCAACATAACCGCCACCGGGAAAGGCTGATTGTATCTTAACTCCAGGAGCGCTGATCTCTGGTTTTATTTCGTTCCATGGACTTGGCCCACGCGACGAAAAACTAGCTGGAAGTTTTACCGAATCAACCGCTCCTACTGCAAAAGATTCCGGATAACTCGCTGGACTGTTGATACTCCCTGAATAGGGGCCGTTATTTCCAGCCGAAAATACAGTGAAGATACCCGCTGCACGCAGAGCTTCGATATCATTACGGAAGCGTTCGTCGGAGCTGTTATCTGATCCCCAAGAGTTATTGACAATATCTGGTGCTAAATTTGGATCGCCATTAGGGGCGATTATCCATTGGAAGGCAGCATGAATCCAGGATTCGTAGGTATAGCCTTGGTTGGTGAAAGCTTTTACCGCGATCCATTTAGCGCCAGGCGCGACTCCAATGCGTTTTCCCGCACCATCGTCACCAACCAAGATACCCATCGTGTGGGTTCCGTGTCCGTAACCATCTCCAGGATATGTATAGGGTTCATCAGTAACCACATACCAATTTCCAAGATGATTGGGAATGCCGTTTGGATTGTATCCACGATATTTTTTCATTAATGCAGGATGGTAGTAATCTACGCCTGTGTCAATATTTGCTACTACCACTCCGCTTCCATTGAAATTAAAAATGTCTTGGACTTTATCCACATCAATCATATCTAGGTTATCAAGCCAAGCATCCGTTACAGTTAGTGGGAAGGGATTATCCGATGATATATCTTCTTGAAGAATAATTTTTTGGTCAGGGCGAATGAATGCTACATCATCTCGGCGGGCTAATGATTGGATAGTGGACGGACTGGCGGATAAAGAGATAATTGGGCTAATCCAAAACCGTTGAATATCTTTCGCTTGTCCTCGTCTTTCTGCCTGGGCAAGCAATTGCATCAGACCACCTGTGTGGATTTCCATGTCTTCTTGCAGAGTTGTAACAAATGACTGCCTTTGTACTGCTCTTGGCTGGCTTGGTAAGCTGGATAATCCTTGATAAACTTGATCCGACCGCTTCCATTCCACAATAATGCGTGGCATTTCGGCTTGGTTGTTCTTCTCTAATAATTGGAGAAGAGCAGGGTGCAGTTTAGATAGTGTATGTTGATCGTACGGATTAGGTGGAGGAGGGGGATTTACAGAAGCTTGTCCGTGCTTAACGGTGAATAACAGCGCGAGCAGAGAAGCTAAAGATAAGATGATTGAAAAAAGCAAGATTAATACCCGGCGCATGAATATCTCCATTAATTCAATTTGACAACGGTTACCCCTTCACCGCCTTCGCGATCATCGCCTGGTTTAAAGGAGAGGATATGCGGATTGTTTTTTAGATGAGCGCGGATCGCCTGCCGTAAACGACCGCTGCCCTTCCCGTGGATTATGCGGACAAACGGCAAGCCAGCGTACAACGCAGATGCAATGTAAGGCTCAAGAATTTCCAATACTTCCTCAACTGTCTTCCCTCGCACATCTATTTCCCAGGAGGGAACCTCGTCAACCCGAGGAAGATGGGTTTTGGGAGGCTCGGTAATTAATGCAATTGGTTCATTAGCTGCTTCTTCTTCAATAATTGGGATGATATCAGCTAAATCTGACCGAATGCGTAACATGCCGACTTGGACTTCGATTTCATCACCATCCATTTGGGTCAGGATCCCCTTTGTGCCTAAAGATCGTAACTGTACTTTATCGCCTATTTTGGGAAGCTGTGATGTTTTTCTTTGCTGGTGGGATGTAAGCTGATGTTGTTTGCGAATTTGTTTTTCGACTTTTTCCTCTATTTGGGAGATCTGGTCTTCGACTTTATTAATATCTTCAATGGGTGGTTGGGCATGGCTGAGCTGTTTGCGGACTTTTCGAGCCTCCGCTTGAATTTCGGAGAGGATGCTTTGAACTTCTTGTTCCGCATGGTAGAGAATATCTTGTCGTTCTTTTTCGATATTTTCTAAACGGCGGGATAATTCTAAACGAAGAGATTCGGCTTCTTTGCGGTTGCTTTCAGCTTGCTGGTGAGCCTGGCGGGTTAATTCCCTCTGATGGTAAATCTCATCCAATAAATCTTGTGATTGTAGCTCTTGGGGGTTGATTTCATTGCGGGCTGACTCAATGATTTCTGAAGGCATACCCAACCGTTGCGCGATCGCAATTGCATTAGACCGGCCCGGTAAACCGATGGTGAGATGATAAGTTGGCTGAAGCGTCTCTAGGTCAAATTCAACACAGGCATTGGTAACGCCAGGGGTTTTATGGGCAAATAATTTAAGCTCGGGATGGTGGGTGGTGACAAGAGTAGTAATTTTACGATTGAGAAGATAAGTCAAAATGGCGCGGGCAAGTGCTGCTCCTTCTTGTGGGTCAGTTCCGGCGCCGAGCTCGTCGAGAATGATCAGGGATCGTGAATCAGCTTGGGCGAGAATTCGTACGATATTTTTAACATGTCCAGAAAATGTGGAGAGGGATTGCTCAATTGATTGTTCATCCCCTATGTCAGCAAAGATCTGCTGAAAGACGCTCAAAGTTGAACCCGGCGCTGCGGGTATGTGTAAACCGGACTGCGCCATCAGAGCTAATAACCCGACAGTTTTCAACGAGACTGTTTTGCCGCCCGTGTTCGGTCCAGTGATGACCAGCACAAAGGTCTTGTCGTCAAATTCTATGTCAATCGGAACAACGTTATTGGGATCTAATAGAGGATGGCGAGCTTGAATTAAGCGGAGGGTAGTCCCTGGGTGGTTTTTAACAGGAGCAGGAATATCTTCTATGGGGACTAGGTCTGGTTGGGTAGCGCCAAGCGCAAGCGCGTATTTTCCACATGCTAGTGCAAAATCAAACTTTGCTAAGGCATCCAAACCAGTTTCTAATTCTTTAAGATGGTTGGCTAACTGCGAAGTTAAGGAAAATAGAATCCGATGTTCTTCATCGCGCTCATCCAATTGCAGCTGGCGATTTTGGTTGTTTAATTCTACAATGGGAAGCGGCTCGATGAATAATGTGGCACCTGAAGAAGATTGATCATGAATGATTGCCTTTATACGCCCTTTAAAGTCTGCTCGCACCGGTAAAACGTAGCGTCCTTCCCGTTGGGTGATAATCGGTTCTTGCAACAATGGTGCAGTGGCTGGATCGGAAATGTAGTGTTGTAATTTGGATTGCAACCGATCTCGGACAATTTTTAATTCGTGACGAATAGCCGATAGAGCTAAGGATGCGTTATCAAGAATTTCTCCATGGTCTGAGATGGCACGAGAAATTGATTCGATGACCCCTGATGGAACAGTGATAGTAGCGAATAGTCCACTCAGGCGAGGATAATCATTTTGGATTCGTTCGAAAGTGTGTTTGATCGAACGTAATGCGATCAAGGTGTCTTTTACATCTAACAACTCCTGAGGAGTAGCTGTTCCTTCACGACGAGCAAGTTCTATGATCGGGCGGATATCATGTGCTCCGGCTAAACCAGAGTAATTGTGTTTACTGTGAAATAATACACTTTCTTTGGTCAGGTTTTGAGCATAACTAGCTTGTTCTCTATCAGGGGTTGGTCTGAGTTGTTTAACCAGTTCAGCGGAGAGTTTAAATGAAGTGTATTTTTCCAGCTGCTCAAGTATTTTCGGATATTCAAGGATATTAAGTGTTTTTTCATCTATAGCCAACATAAGGTTACCATTGCAATGAGTTTACCATAGGCTTTGTTAGAATGGGAAATCAAGATAAAGGGCACCTATTAATTTTGTTAGGTTAAAAATTAAAAACTTATACTATACTAATCATATCATAAAGGATTATTGAAAGTGTTTTGTGGAGGAATAATGAGATTTCATAAAGATGAACATGGGCAAGGCTTAGCCGAATATGGGATTATTATTTTGTTAGTTGGGATAGCTGTGGTAGCAGCGCTTGCTTTGTTAGGACCAGCCGTTGGAAATTTATATAGTTCGGTTGTCACTGGTTTTCCAGGTTATTAAGATATAAGACAATCGAATGGAAAAATGAGACATTCACTAACGGGAGGGAAAATAGTTAGTGGAATTTGGGTTTTTCTTAATTAAAAAGTAAAAACTAAAATCGTTATTTAGACGCAAACGAGCGCGGGAAGACGCGGACCGGTTGCGCTGAATTTTGGACCTGGACGAGCGCGGTAAGCCGCCAAGGAATATGAATTGGGTGGTAGATGAGAAGAAAATTGGATAAAATTATTTGCGTGAACCGGTGTTAATCCGCGTTCATTCGAGGTCCTTTGTGAACGAAATCAATCTCGGTATCTACAATGAAATGCTCCGCTATGAGAGAGATATGGATAAACTACGCGCTTTGGCGTTGTGGATAACTACCTATGACTATCAGCGGGTGATCCCTGGTTTGATTAACCCGCGGGAATATGTTTTTACCCTCATCAAACACTATTCTGAAAAATTTGCTGAAGACATCCTTGAATTCGGACGGATTAGTGCGAACACGATTGATCTATTTCATTCTTCTTTATTTTCCATAAACAAACTATTGGGGATTACAGAGGAAGATATCCAACGCGCAAGTGAATTACAGCGATATCGCAATAGTGGATTTTGGGAAATGCGGCGGGTCATTGGTCAATTCAGCGATGTTGCCGAGGAGGTAGTCAACGATGGAGTGACCCATATTATCACAGCTGCGGTGTCGGGGTGCATTATCGGTGAATATTTAGGGAAAATCCTAGCAATAAAATTCAACAAGCCATACCCTATTGATCACATGGTTTTTACAAGACAAGGTATCAATCCTGTAAAAGGGCTCTTGCCCGAAAAATTACAATTACAAGGGGACCATATTCTTATTGTGGATGATGCAGTGATGGAAACGCGGACGGCGGTTGTGATGTTGGAGACGATTTGGGAAATGGCACCTGATGATAAGGTTTCATTGCTGACTGTAGATATTGATCCGGACACAAGGCAATCAGGGTTTCTCGATAGATTTTATAAAGTCTACTTGTTCGAAGAGTGAGAAGAATCACCTTGAAATTCAGCCATCCATCGGTTATAATCTACACCATAAGGGCGCATAGCTCAGTTGGTCAGAGCGCACGGTTCACATCCGTGAGGTTCGGGGGTTCGAGCCCCTCTGCGCCCATTTCGTATTTAACGTAATAGAAAGCCGCTGATTATTGCGATCTGCCCTAAATGGTAAGTGACCATCACCAATAATTCACTATTATTGATCGGTTGATTAAATTTATCGTGGGCAAGGATAGAATCGGAGATATAAAATAAGATCGCACCTAATCCGCTTAAAATTGCAGCAGCCGGTTGCCAATTAGATCGAAACAAAGTGGTTAACGCAGACACGACCATGAGGCTAAGTGCAGTCATATAAATGATTATTGGCAGGACGAGTTTCTTTCCTTCATTGGTTTTTTGTAAACTCTGCAAAATGGATTTTCCGTTTAATATGGAGATCCCAGCTATGAAGATTAAAACTACTAAAAGCGGAAAAACAGCCCCGATCCCACCCTGGATAAAACCGATCCCATACAATATCTGCGTAAAAAGAAAAGCGACCAACCCAAATTGGAAAAAGGCTGGTCGAATTTGAATTAATCCTTTAAGCAAGAAAACATCACCGAGGAGAGAAAATATTAAAGCCAGCCCAAAGTAAAAACCCCTTCCACTCCAACCATGGGCGGCAGAGAACCAAACGAGCATTAGAATTAAAACAAATGGTTTAGAAAAGTAACGCAAGCGAAAGAAATCTTTATAGACCGCATACCAGTCCAGAAGAAGACTAACAATCAGGAAATAGAACCAGCTATTGAAAGTATTTTCTTGCAGATAGCACCTCTTCAAGGGGTGGTTAAATATGCTTTGGGAGGATGTTGGTGTCGGGGCGGGCGGATTTGAACCGCCGACCTCACGGTCCCGAACCGTGTGCTCTAGCCGGACTGAGCCACGCCCCGATTTTTTGTTAATTTAAAATGATTATAACCTTTAGATCACCCTTTGACAAGGAATACCGCTGTACGTATAATCAAGGTATTACGCTATAGCTATCAAATAAGGAGATTTCCATGAGCGATGATAAAAAAGTTCGAGTTGCAATTATCGGTGTGGGTAATTGTGCTTCATCATTAGTGCAAGGGGTTCATTATTATCGGAATGCTGCCGAAGATGAATTTATCCCCGGTTTAATGCATGTGAATCTTGGTGGATATCATATCCGTGACATTGAATTCACTGCTGCGTTTGATATTGTTGATACTAAGGTGGGTAAGGATTTATCTGAGGCTATTGTTGCTTATCCTAACAATACGATGAAATTTAGTGACGTGCCTTTCTTAAATGTGCCAGTCTCAAGAGGTATGACTCACGATGGACTAGGCAAGTATCTGTCACAAATTTTGAAGAAAGCGCCTGGTCCAACAGCGGATATTGTTGGGATATTGAAAGATACCCATACCGATGTTGTGATTAACCTATTGCCGGTGGGCTCAGAAATGGCAACCAAATGGTATGTGGAACAGGTTCTAGATGCCGGTTGTGCTTTTGTGAACGGTATTCCTGTTTTTATTGCCAGTCAAGCATATTGGGCGAATCGTTTCCGTGAACGGAAGTTGCCGGTGATTGGCGACGATGTGAAAAGTCAACTAGGCGCAACCATTCTCCATCGCGTATTAACGAATTTGTTTGTCGATCGCGGGGTACGGATCGATCGTACCTACCAGCTCAACTTCGGTGGAAACACTGATTTCATGAATATGCTCGAAAGGGAGCGTTTAGAATCGAAAAAAATTTCAAAAACCGGTGCGGTAACCAGCATGATGCCTTATGAACTGCCTCATGACCAAATCCACGTAGGCCCCAGCGATTATGTACCATGGTTGACCGACCGTAAGTGGTGTTATATTCGAATGGAAGGAACTACTTTTGGCAATGTACCATTAAATTTGGAAACCAAATTAGAGGTTTGGGACTCGCCCAACTCGGCCGGGGTAATGATTGATGCGATTCGTTGTGCGAAAATTGCCCTCGATCGGGGATTAAATGGACCCATTATTGGCCCTTCCTCATATTTTATGAAGACCCCACCCAAACAATTTCGCGATGAGGTAGCCCGTGAGATGACAGAAGCATTTATCCGGGGAGATGGTCAAGATTGAGAGATGGTATAATTGAAAATAGAAGATATTCCAGTGGAAAGGTTGAACAATTACAAGGGCTGCTAAATATATTGCGCAGTAGCGGTTATGTATTGTTGCAAAAACGTTTTATCTGGGATATCTATTCTGAAAAATTTTTATTTAGAAAGTTAGCAGGAGTCAGTTATGTCTGGTCATTCGCATTGGGCAACAATTCGCAGGAAAAAGGGAGCAGCGGATGCCAAACGAGGTCAAGTGTTCACTCGTCTGGCCCGGGAAATTGTACTAGCAGCACGGGATGGTGGAGGGGATCCGTCAGCAAACACACGCCTCCAACTAGCTATTGACCGAGCGCGTGCGCAGAATATGCCCAAAGACAATATTGAGCGAGCTATTAAACGCGGCACCGGGGAATTGAAAGAGGGTAATGCCCTAGAGGAAATCTATTATGAAGGTTATGGGCCACATGGGATTGCCATGATTATCGAAGTGGTCACCGATAATCGTAATCGGGCTGTTGCAGAGATTCGCCATGTTCTCACCCGATTTGGGGGAAGCATGGCAGAAGCTGGTGCTGTATCCTGGCAGTTCACCCGTTCTGCTTATTTCACTATCCCCAGTAAGGGGAACGATCCAGATAAGATCTTTGAGCTAGCGGTTGAGGCGGGAGCTGGTGATGTAAATATTGATGACGAAATTATCGAAATCATTGGGCCGGTTGAGGCATTCAATGACATCAGCCAAGCGTTAAAAAAGGCGGGATTACATCCCGAAGAAGCAGAATTAAGGATGATCCCTAACAATGAGGTTGAACTAACTCCCGATGAAACAATTCAGGTGTTAAAAGTCATCGAAGAGCTAGAAGAATTGGAAGATGTCCAAACAGTGTATTCGACTTTGTCCATCAGCGATGAAGCTATGGCTCAGTTTGAAGCTGCCTGAATGTTACAATGATCGTACTTGGGCTGGATCCGGGTATTGCGCTGACCGGTTATGGAATTGTTCGTGAGGAGGAAAACGGCGAAATTGTCTCATTGGATTATGGCGTGATCGCTACCCCCAGTCATTCTAATGAGATGGAACGGTTATTGACGTTATATCAGCGCTTATTCTCTCTCATTCTTCTCCACCAGCCCGATTCAAGTGCGGTGGAGAAGTTGTTTTTCCAGAAGAATACTCGTACAGCAATGGCGGTTGGACAGGCTCGCGGGGTAGTTTTACTCACTCTTGCCCAGCAAGGTGTTCGGGTTTATGAATATGCGCCGGTGGAAATAAAACAAGCCCTAACCGGTTACGGTTTGGCAGATAAGAAACAAATCCAAATGATGGTGAAAATGCGTTTGGGATTGGAAGAATTGCCTAAACCGGATGATGCAGCAGATGCCTTAGCAATTGCAATCTGTCATATTCAATTTCACCATCTGAATTCGTATGTCACAGGCGCTTCCTAAGGAATGAGGTCAAGTATAATAAATGATTGCATCTATCAGCGGGATAGTACGTGATATTGAACAGGATGGATTGGTTGTCGAAACCCATGGGGTTGGTTTTTTTATTTACCTCCCCAGCTCGCTCAAGGAACTCTATCAAATTGGGGAAACGGTTCACCTCTATACCCAATTAATCGTTCGTGAAGATGGGTTATACTTGGTTGGGTTTGATAAGAAAGATACTCGTTTATTATTTAATTTGCTGCTCGGAGTAAATGGAGTTGGGATGCGCATGGCATTAGCAATCCTTTCGACTTTCGAAGCTGACGTTGTGCGCAAAGCTATTATTCAGAATCAGGCAGATTTGCTGAGCCGCGTGCCGGGAGTTGGACGAAAAACTGCCCAAAAGATTATCCTCGCTTTACAGGATAAAATTGGATTACCAGAAGCGGCGAATACTTTTGCCCAGTATGGAGAGGTAGATATAGCAGTCGTTGAAGCTTTGACCTCATTGGGATACAGCGTGGTAGAAGCACAGAATGCTTTACAGTCAATCCCGCGCGATACACCCGCAGATGCAGAATCGCGATTAAGAGCCGCATTAAGCTATTTCAATCCCCCTTAATCAAACGAATCTCTGCATCCATGAACTTTGTAAATTTGGCTGAATCACAAGAGTGATTAGAAAAAATCATGATATAAGATTGAATAAACGGTTGAGAAAGGAGTCCAAGAAAAATTGGCATGGATGGAAAAATAGCATTTATTGGACCAGGTGTTATGGCTGAGGGGATGATCAGCGGCTTGATCCGTCAAAAAATTGAAAAACCCGAAAATTTAATTGCTGCCGGCCCAAGCTTAGAGCGATTAACAGAGCTCCAGAAAAGATATAACATTGCCATTGATACCGATAACATCAAAGCAGCTCAAGTAGCTGAAGTAGTGGTCTTATCCATCAAACCCCAAAAGCTCGATCGGGTTTTAAATGGATTACGCGGAAACATACAGTCTCGGGCATTGGTGCTCTCCATTGTAGCTGGCGCATCGATTGAGAAAATCTCTCAAGGGTTGAATCATCCCTATGTGGTTCGTTCTATGCCTAACACACCTGCTCAAATTGGTGAAGGAATTACAGTCTGGACTGTTTCACCAAAAGTTAGCGACGAACAAAAAGTCCAAGCAAGACGGATACTGACTGCACTTGGCGAAGAAATTTTCGTTGAAGAGGAGAATTATCTTGACATGGCTACTGCACTTTCGGGTACTGGTCCGGCTTATGTATTCCTTTTCATGGAAGCGATGGTAGATGCTGGGGTGCATTTAGGGTTTCCGCGCCGCATCGCAGAACAATTGGTAGCTAAAACGGTACGAGGCTCGGTAGAATATTACCTTCGCCGGGAAGATCAAGTTCATCTAGCTCGTTTGCGAAATGAAGTTACTTCGCCTGGCGGAACGAGCGCTGCAGCACTATATTATTTAGAAAAAGCTGGCTTCCGAACCGCGATATCGCGGGCAATTTGGGCAGCTTATGAACGTAGCCGCGAGTTGGGAAAAGATGCCCGTGCCCATCCACCCGAAAACCATAAAGAAAATTCAGATTGAACACTAAGGGAGAAGAATGACATTGATAGCCTACTTTACAAGCCCGCCGCTTTCGAGTATCATTTCCACGTTTTGAAGTCAAAAGGAATCGCTTTTCCCAAAAGGATACCGTATGTAGGGTAGAAGAGGATATACTAGGTTAATATGATGCGTTTTTCACAAGACCTTTCGATGGTTCAGAAAACCGGTTAATGGGTAGAAACTTACGATGGATTTGCACAGATACTTTTAATATAGAGTTAGAAATGATGGAATTAGGGAGATGTGATGATTAATACAGAGAAAATTCTAAAAGAATTAACCGAAGCTCATGGTGTGGCGGGTTATGAAACGCCAGTGAGAGAAATCGTTCGTTCGTATTTGCAGAAGTATGGCGAATTAAGCCAAGATAAATTGGGTAGTGTGATTTGTCGAAAACAAGGCACGCAGGAAACTCCCCGGGTGATGCTTGCCGGTCACATGGACGAAATTGGCTTTATGGTCAAATTCATTACCGAAGAAGGGTATATTAAATTTCTGCCTTTGGGGGGATGGTTTGATCAGGTCTTGTTGGGCCAGCGAGTTGTAATCAAAACCAAAAAGGGAGACGTGGTCGGTTTGATAGGCGCGAAACCACCCCATTTATTATCTCCAGAGGAGCGTAAAAAGGTGGTGGAAAAATCAGATATGTATATTGATATCGGTGCAACTAGTAAAGCGGAAGTCGAAGAAGCCGGGGTCAAACCAGGGGATGTTATTGTTCCTCGGGCAGACTTTGTCGTCTTAGCAAACCAAAAGAGCTATTTATCAAAAGCATTTGATGATCGGGTTGGAGTGGCTCTGGTTGTGGCTGCACTGGATAAATTACAGAATACGGCTCATCCAAACACGGTATATGGTGTCGCGACGGTGCAAGAGGAAGTTGGTTTGCGAGGGGCGACTACCAGTGTGCGGGCGGTTGACCCCCATGTGGCAATCGTACTCGAATCGGATATAGCTGGAGATGTTCCAGGGATTAAACCAGAAGAGTCGGCAGTGAAATTAGGAAAAGGACCTACCATATTATTATATGAAGCTCGCATGATACCCAATCAAAAGCTGCGCGATTTGATCTTAATAACTGCTCAAGAAAAATCAATTCCAATTCAGGTTTCCAGTGTCGAAGGCGGGTCAACAGATGGGGCGGCAATTCATTTACACCATTTAGGCGTGCCGACGGCAGTGATAGGTGTTGCAGCTCGACATATCCATTCCCATAGTTCTATCATCCATAAAGAAGATTTCGAACATGCAGTGGATTTGTTAGAAGCTGTCATTGAAAAACTAGATCAGCAGACAGTAGCAGGTCTGACTGATAACACCCAGTTGGAATAAAGTATTGAAAATAAGAAGCTAGTTACCTCGAAAAAAGATCATTATTGGAGGAAATATGTCGGATCTAATCCAGCAAATATCATCTGAACTGCAAAAGCAAATCGAGACGTTTAAACCCGAATTTCAGGTTCGAGACGTTGGTACGGTTGAGGAGGCAGGAGATGGAATCGCCCGAGTGAGTGGTTTGAGCAATGTTCGAGCGCAGGAGTTGGTTGAGTTCGCAAATGGAGTGATGGGGATTGCTTTTAATCTCGAAGAGAACTTAGTTGGGGTAACCATCCTGGGAGAATATTCGGGGATCGAAGAAGGGATGGAAGTGCGCTCAACTGGGCGAATTGCTTCTATTCCGGTAGGCGATGGATTGATTGGACGCGTTGTGAACGCAATCGGAGAACCAGTGGATGGCAAGGGAGCCATCCGCTTTGACCATTTTCGACCTATTGAACGGATTGCACCAGGGGTAGTTTTTCGGAAGGATGTAGACACACCGGTTCAAACGGGAATTAAAGCGATCGATTCTATGATTCCCATAGGACGAGGCCAACGTGAATTGATCATTGGCGACCGACAAACTGGTAAAACGGCCTTAGCCATTGATACGATTATTAACCAAAAGGGAAAAGATTTATACTGTATTTATGTTGCCATTGGGCAGAAAAAAGCCGCGATCGCTCGAACGGTGGCGACATTGGAAAAATTTGGTGCAATGGATTACACAGTTGTTGTTGTTGCCGCTGCAGATGAACCAGCTGCTATGCAGTACATTGCTCCTTATACCGGTTGCGCCATCGGAGAGGAATTTATGGAAACCGGGAGAGATGCTTTGGTGGTTTATGATGACCTCTCTAAGCACGCTTGGGCTTACCGGCAGGTTAGTTTATTACTGCGCCGCCCCCCTGGCCGTGAGGCTTATCCAGGCGATGTCTTTTACTTGCACTCCCGTTTGTTGGAGCGCGCTTCCCGTTTAGCTGATGAATATATTATTGTGCCAGCCAGTTTCAATGAAAAATTAGCAGAGGAAAAAGATAGTGTAAATGGGGTGGTTTATGGCGGACCACGCGCACTACACGATGCTCAGTCTGCCTTAAAAGACATGCCGGAAGCAGAACAATATAAGATTGTGAAGCGCAAAGGCTCGGGCGGTTCCCTAACTGCTTTGCCAATTATCGAAACTTTGCTTGGGGATGTATCTGCTTATATTCCAACCAATGTCATCTCTATCACCGATGGACAAATTTATTTAGAGAATAACTTGTTTTACGCGGGTATACGACCAGCAGTAAATGTGGGAATTTCAGTATCTCGAGTTGGCGGTGACGCCCAAACGAAAGCCATGAAACAAGTGGCTGGACGATTGCGATTGGATATGGCTGCGTTTCGCGAATTAGCTGCGTTTGCGCAGTTTGGTTCCGATCTCGATAAAACTACCAAAGCGCAATTAAACCGCGGTCAGCATTTACAGGAAATATTGAAACAACCGCAATACGAACCGATGCCATTAGAACATCAAGTCATTGTTCTTTTTGCTGGAACCCAAGGATATGCTGACGATGTCCCCCTCGAGTTGATGAAAAAATGGGAATCATCCCTGATCAAATTCATGGATTCTTCTTATCCTGATATTGTAAAAGAAATAAGTGAAAAGAAAATCATCAGCGATGAGACGCGGACAAAATTAATTACAGCATTGGATAACTTTAAATCTACCTGGCTATAGGTTTACTAGAAAGTATTTCAGGGTATAAGGAAACAAAGATATGCCAAATGCCAGAGAAGTAAGGTTAAGAATAAAAAGTATCAAGAATATCTCCCAGGTTACGCGTGCATTACAAGCTGTAAGTGCTAGTAAAGTTCGTAAAAGTATGGCAGCTGTATTGCAAACTCGCCCTTATGCCACCAAATCCTGGCAGGTATTAAGGGATATTGCTCGGCAACCCGGAAAAGAAAATTTACATCCCCTTTTGATTAAGCGCAGTACAGTGAACAACATCTTGGTGGTTGTCATCAGTGGTGATAGAGGTTTAGCTGGGGCATATAACACCAATATAATCCGTTTTACCCAACATAATTTTTCCAATTCGCCCATTCCAGTGCATTACGTAGCGGTGGGGAGAAAAGGACGAGATATGTTACTCCGGCGGAGAATGAACGTGATTGCAGAATTCAGCAATATTCCAGCTGCACCTACGTTTCAAGATGTAGCTGCTATTGGGCATTTAGTAGTGGATGAATTCCTTTCCGGTCGAACTGATGAGGTTTATTTGATATATACTGATTTCGTCAATATGGTCAAACAAATTCCGACAATAAAAAAATTGCTTCCCCTAGAATATCAGATCGGAGAAGAACGGGTGCAAGCATTCAATCAAAACGACCACCAAATTGGTCCAGCGTATATTTATGAACCAGGAGTCCATGCGATTCTAGATCAAATCGTTCCTCGGTTTACTGCCTTACAGGTTTATCAAGCTATCTTGGAATCCCAAGCCAGTGAACACGCGGCTCGAATGGTGGCTATGAAAAACGCTACAGAAGCAGCGACAGAGCTGGCTGGGGCACTGCAGTTGGAATACAATAAAGCTCGCCAGCAAACGATTACTAATGAAATGCTAGATATTGCAGGAGGAGCCGAAGCTCTATCGGCAGAATTTTAGAAGGATATAACAACAAAGATTGATTATTGGAATATGGAGGCAAGATGATGGCGGCAAAAGGAAGAGTTGTACAGGTCTTGGGCGGGGTTGTAGATGTAGAATTTCCCCCTGATCAATTACCGGAAGTTTTTGATGCGGTCGAGGTTCCCCGCCAAGGGAAAGACCCGTTAGTTCTGGAAGTGCAAAAACATCTAGGCAATAACTGGGTTCGATGTGTTTCGATGGACTCTACAGATGGATTACAAAGAGGGGCAATTGCCCATGCTACCGGGAATCCAATAATGGTCCCCGTGGGTACCGAGACCTTGGGGAGGGTTTTCAATGTACTAGGAAAACCGGTCGATCAAAAAGGACCAGTCGAAGCAAATGTATATTATCCAATTCATCGCCCTGCCCCGCCTTTTTCTGAACAATCCACCCGAGTAGAAGTGTTTGAAACGGGCATTAAAGTGATCGATTTGATAGCGCCATTTACCCGAGGGGGCAAGACCGGGATATTTGGCGGGGCTGGGGTCGGGAAGACCGTTATCATTATGGAGTTAATCCGTTCGATTGCTACCGTGCATCAGGGTAACTCCGTTTTTGCTGGTGTCGGCGAACGCACGCGCGAAGGAACTCAATTGTATCGAGAAATGCTCGAATCAGGTGTGATGAAGGACACGGTGATGGTGTTTGGACAAATGAACGAACCTTCTGGCGCTCGTTTGCGTGTAGCATTATCAGCCTTGTCTATGGCGGAATATTTCCGCGATCAGGGTCGGGATGTGCTTCTCTTTATTGATAACATTTTCCGCTTCAGCATGTCTGGGTCAGAAGTTTCTGCTTTATTGGGCAGAATGCCCTCAGCCGTAGGTTATCAGCCTACTCTGGCGACTGAAATGGGTGAGCTTCAAGAGCGAATTACATCAACGCGGACTGGCTCGATTACCTCTATGCAGGCTGTCTATGTTCCCGCTGATGACTATTCAGACCCCGCGCCAGTAGCAACTTTTACTCACCTCGATGCGACAATTGCATTGGAACGCGCTATTGCTGAGAAAGGAATTTATCCAGCGGTGGACCCATTAGCTTCTACTTCACGTATCTTAGACCCGAATATTGTCGGAGTTGAGCATTACACCACTGCCCGAGAAGTTCAGCAAGTATTACAGCGTTATAAAGACTTACAGGACATCATTGCAATCTTAGGGATAGATGAATTAAGCGAAGATGACAAATTGATTGTCTCTCGTGCCCGCAAAATTGAACGCTTTTTCTCTCAACCGTTTTTTGTTGCCCAACAGTTCACCGGACAAGAAGGACGCTATGTTCCATTAAGAGAGACCGTGCGTGGCTTCCGGGAGATTTTAGAGGGTAATTATGATGACCTTCCAGAACAAGCTTTTATGATGGTTGGGACGATTGAAGAAGCGGTCGAAAAGGCGCGTAAACTCCAAGCTGTTGGCTAAACCAATTATGAACGTGCCATTTTCGGAAAGTGTATTAACCATGCCCTGGATTAATAGGAGTAAAAATGCCAATCTACTGTGAGATCGTTTCACAAGATCGGATGGTGTTTGAAGGGGACGCCGATATTGTTATTTTACCTGGAACAGAAGGGGAGATGGGTGTTTTACCTAACCACGCTCCATTGCTCTCCACATTGAAGTATGGCGTTGTAAAAGTTCGTCAGCAAGGTAAAGAAGAGGTATTTACAGTTGCGGGCGGAATCGTGGACGTACAACCGGATCGAGTGGTTATCTTAACCGATGCGGCAGAAAATGTCGAAGAAATCAACGTTGCCCGCGCCGAAGCTGCTAAGCGCCGAGCAGAAGAAATGTTACAAGCTGGTCCTCCTCCAGATACGGATGAATACTTAGCGATCGAAGCTGCTCTAAGGCGCTCAAAATTACGTCTTGATGCGGTAAAAAAATACCGTGGACCGGTCCGCCAAAGCTATTACCAAAGGGAAGAATAAATAATCTTTATGGTAATGTTTACTCGCGAATTTGGAATTGATTTGGGAACAATGTTTACCCGAGTGGTGGAGGGTAAACGGCTATTGTTTGCCGAACCGACTATGGCTGCGATTGTTGTTGATGAGCAAAAAATGGTCGCTTGGGGGCAAGAAGCCCTCGATATGTATGGAAAAGTTCCGGAGACAATTGAGGTCATTCGCCCTTTACAAAATGGCGTGATCGCTGATTATGAAGTGACCGAGAACATGCTCAAGTGGTTACTCCGCAAGATGAGCGGACCTTTTCGAATCGTCCCCCCTAGGGTGATGATCACTGTGCCTTATGGGATCACTAGTGTAGAAAGCCGGGCTGTGCATGAAGCAATTTTAGAAGCTGGTACGCGGGAGGCGTATCTAATCCAGCAGCCTTTAGCGGCTGCCATTGGAGCAGAAATGCCAATTGGTACCCCCAGCGGAAACATGCTGCTCTGCCTGGGTGGCGGGACGACCCAAGCCGCTGTGTTAGCCATGTATGGGATTGTTGTAGCTGAAACGATGCGTTCTGGGGGATTGGCGTTAGATGATGCTATTGTCAACTATACCAGAAAGAAATACGGTTTGATCATCGGACAACTCACTGCTGAGCAGATAAAGATCAAGATCGGAGCGGCTATACCACAAGAGCAAGAAGATGCGATGGATATTCAAGGTCAAGATCAAGTGACTGGATTACCTCGTGGAATCACAATAACTACGGGTGAAATAGTTGAGGCTATTCAAGATCCATTAAAGGATATTTGTGAGACAGCCCGGAGGGTGTTGGAAAAAACACCACCAGAGCTGGTTTCTGATATCATTGATCGTGGTATTGCATTAACCGGAGGGGGTGCCTTGTTGCGTGGTTTAGATAGACTGATTACAAAGGAATTAGGTGTTCCAGCCTATTTAGTGGATAACCCCGCTACAGCAGTGGCTGAAGGTGCTGCCAGGGGAATTCAGATGGTTCCCATTCTTAAGCGCAATTTACCACAAACCTAAAATTAATCAAGTAGGCGTTCACTCTAAGTAATAGGTCATTCGCTGCAGGTGAATAGATGGATCTATGTATTGGATCTGAATATGCGGTGGGACACTGATGCTAATAGGCGCATAATTTAAAATTGCCCGGACACCACCTTTGATTAATTGGTTTGCTACGGTTTGGGCTTCTGAGGAGGGTACTGCAATCATGGCTATTTTGATACCAGCTTTGCGAATGGTTTCGCTTAAATTATGGCTATCTTGAATAATAAAATTGCCAATTTTCGCTCCAATTTTTAAAGGATCACGATCAAAAATCATCGCCACCCGAAAGCCGCGATTGCTAAAGCCTTGATAACGAGCTAACCCACTGCCAATATCCCCGGCGCCAACCACAACAACATCCCACACTCGATCAACATGGAGAATTTGTTGGATTTTCTCGATCAAATAGGGAATGTTATATCCGGTTCCTTGTTTACCAAATTCTCCAAAGAGAGAAAGGTCTTTCCGAATTTGAGCTGCTGAAATCCCAAGCCGTTCGCCTAATTCTTGGGAGGAGGTAATAATGCGGTTTTCTTGCTGCATGCGTTGCAGAGAACGGAGATAAAGGGGTAATCGGCCGATGACAATATCAGGAATTTTATTTTCTGACATAGGATTCAATCCTCATCAATAAGTTTTTCTGAGCTTGAAATTACAGGACAATTTACTTCTTATGTTTAGATTTTAACATATTAATTAGCAAATAGTACATTTCAGCACAAGTATTGTACAAATTGTTATTTATCCAATAACTGTTATTGAATAACGTTAATTAAGATGATCGTTTCACGTTCCACTTTGCGGTGAACATGGTGTAAGTTATCAGGGGGATAAATCTCTCGTATTTAATTTTCCAGGCTAACTTCGATTTTCAGGGTAAACCTTTTGTTTATTTTAGGAAAAATTTGCAAATGGTATAATCATGAAAGGAATCGTTAATAATAGGAGAGAATAATCATATAGTCTAAATCGATATATGAAGCTAAAATGTTCATAGACGAAGCAGAGATTAAAGTTATATCCGGAAAAGGTGGAGATGGGGTTGTCCATTTCCGCCGTGAGAAGTATATCCCTTTTGGTGGACCTGATGGCGGAGATGGTGGAAAGGGTGGTGATGTGATTCTAGAAGTAAATCCAAAAATTAACACTCTATTTCACTTTCGCCAAAAAACCCTTTTCAAAGCTCAGGATGGTGCACCGGGAAGAAAACAAAATATGACTGGACGATCAGGTGAGGATCTGGTCATCATGGTTCCACCAGGTACGTTGGTTTATGATAAAGGTAGTAACCAATTATTAGGGGATCTTGTTGAGGCTGGCCAGCGATTAATTATTGCCCGAGGTGGAAAGGGGGGACGAGGAAATTCTCATTTCGCTAATTCGGTCCGCCAAACTCCCCGAATTGCCGAAAAGGGTGAGCCACCTGAAGAGAGGATGCTCCGCTTAGAATTAAAATTAATTGCCGATATTGGGATAATAGGTGTACCTAATGCTGGAAAATCTACCCTATTAGCCCGCGTGACCAATGCAAAACCAAAGATCGCTCCTTATCCATTTACTACTCTCGAACCGAATTTGGGAGTGGCTGTCTTAGACAACGATACCATCTTAACTATTGCCGATGTCCCAGGTTTAATTGAGGGGGCGCATCAGGGTCTGGGCTTAGGGTTGGATTTTTTAAAGCATGTTCAACGCACCAAAGTGTTAATTCACCTCTTAGATGGTATGTCAAATGACATTGTTGCCGATTATGGACAAATTAATAGCGAAATTTCGCTTTTTGACCCCAACATAGCGAAAAAGCCGCAAATCGTTGCAATCAATAAGGTTGATCTAGCCGAAGTACGCCAAAAAGCAGCCGCTATTCAACAAGAGTTTGCAAAACGATTTAATCTGAAAGAGGTATGGTTGATTTCTGCCGTGAGCGGGGAGAATGTCCGCGCGCTCTTCTATAGAGTGGCTGAATTATTAAAGAAAATTCCTGAAGAAGAATTGCCGACCGCGTCAATACCTCTCTATCAGATGGAAAAAGACCCTAAAGAATTTACTATAATTAAAAATGATGAGAGTTGGCAGGTTGTGGGTGAAGCGATCGAACGAGCAGCGTCAATGACTTATTGGGAATATCCGCAATCAGTAAGACGTTTTCAGAAAATATTGGCTGCGTTGGGGGTAGAAGAGGCTTTGCGAAAAGCCGGGGTACAAGAAGGAGACACAGTACTTATCGGGGATTTTGAGTTGGAGTGGAGTGATTAATGCTTATTGGGATTCTTGGAGGAACTTTTGACCCGCCCCATATCGGTCACCTGATATTGGCAGCCGAAGCAGTTCACCAACTACACTTAAATACAGTCCTGTTTGTGGTTACACCTTTTCCACCACATAAACGAGGCTGGCTAATCTCTCCAGTTGAAGATCGGTTGAGAATGGTGCAATTGGCAATTGAACAGAATGCAGATTTCCAGATTTCAAGGGTGGATATAGACCGCCCGTCACCGCATTATGCGGTTGATAGCATGAATATTCTGCGGCAACAGTTCCCTCACGATAATCTCATCTACTTGATGGGCGCCGATTCTTTACGGGATTTACCGACATGGCATCAGGCAAATCAATTTCTATCAAGGTGCGATGGAATTGGGGTTATGCAGCGAAGTTTAGATGATTTAGAAATGCAAAATTTGGAACAGCAGCTTCCTGGTATCCGATCAAAGGTAACCTGGCTAACGGCACCACGTTTTGATATTTCCTCCCGTGAAATTCGGGAGCGAGTTAAAATGCAAGCTCCCTATCGTTATTTCGTTTCCGAAAAGGTGTTTCAATATATCGTCGAAAAGGGATTATATCGAAATTGAGTCAACCGTTAATTGAAACGGTGATAGTTATCAGCAAGGATACAGGATTTGGTGAAAGAACTCGAATCAAACTCATCGGAAAAGGTAAGAAATTGCCTATTGGTTTGTCTTGGTTGGGATCTTCGGTGTGGGAAAACCGATTAATTGTATCTTTAAAGGTATCAATGGATAATATAATCGGGTGTGTGGAAACCTTTGCATCGTTTGGAAGAGCTTGGGCGCTAACTTGGACAGATAAATCTGCATTGGTTTTGCTGGAGTGATATGACCAGCATAAGTTGTTAACCGTTGCAGCCGAGTTATTTTCAGTACATATTTTATAATTATCTGCCCAGTCTACTTCAAAACGCCCCCATGGATCGAGATTGAGTGGGATGATTAAGTTTGATCTAGCGCTATCGCGATAAACCACCTCGATTTGGTTGTTGCGTAGGCGAATTATTTTATCGTCAATTTGATTATTGATGTTCACTGACTGTCTAATCTGGTAATTAAACCACATTGTCCCTTTTCCAATCCCAAAATCGGAATAGGGAGATTTATCATGTAGTGCAGCGGTATCCACTCTTTTCTCGGCATAGATACCTTGGCTGAAATCCCATTGGCTTGGATCAGTTAGCCCGCTTGCCAAAGTAAAGCCTGGGGAAATAACTTGGTGAAGTTGTTCACCAGCCCGATAAAAAAGGAAGATTATCCCACCATTAGAGGAATCAATCCATAGAAACAAGTGACTATTGGCGAGGATACAATCTGCTTGTCCATCTCCGCTGATATCAACCGGGCATTCTGAAATGGAGCGGGGCTGACGGAACCAATCATCCACAAAAGGATAAGCAGGAAATATAGCTGCTATACTCTTCCGTAATTCGGAATATGTAGGCGGCGGGTTAATGGGAAAGAGGGTTTTCAAAAAGGATTCGCGGATGAATGCTAAACGGGGTGTTTTTAGGGGAGGGAGAGGATTCAATCCAATTTGATTTTCATTGCTAACAATGATTTCATTAGGTATATTTGGTGAAGAAGGAATTCTCCAAGTTAAGACATCTTGAGGGTTTTCGATATGAACCCAGGGAGTTTGGCTAAGTTCTGCAAAAGCCGTATGGGCGATTTGGCTATCTCCCCATGTCGAGCGGGGTAAATCACCTCCGATTGCTATTAATTGTGGATTTCCCCGATTCTCAGCAATAATCGCCTCAACGAGCTCTTTTTTGAGGGCGATACTCAACCCGTTTTCATCTGGTTGATATTGGGCAGAGGCGATCCCATCTGGAATTTCTAGTATCCATTTATCACCATATTTTCGAGAATGTACATAGCTGTGCAGATCGTTTGAGAGCGTAAAAAGGAAAGAATGGTTTTGAAGGTAACCGTTATGAAACGAGGGGGTGAATTTTGGGATAAAAAGAAACGGGCTCTTGGAAAACCCAAAGTCTTGGATAACATTCTCATAAAAATTTTCGGTAACCTTCGTATCAGTCAGATTGTCAATACCATAGAGGGGGATATTATCTGGCAAAATGATTAAATTTTCGGATGCCAGGGGCAACAGAGTTTCTAACTTACTGCTGAAATCCAAAGCAGAGAGACTAATAGGTGTCTTTAGATCGAGCAATATGATGGGGATGCCTTGCGCTTGGGCGGTGTGGAGGAGGTTAGATAAGCCATGGCGACGGCCTAAAGGTCCCGTGTGAGCACCATCCCAGCGTCGTAATGCCTGAAGAGGAGTTGTAACCTGATAGGTATTCCAGAAAGCCATCATTACCTTTACCGGTGCTAAGGGTAAACTAGAAAGGCAAATAGGATCACTTTTGTCGAGAACCGATTGGTTTGTGGTGGCTATACTATATATCTGGATTAAAGTATTATCTGGGATATAGATATTTTCTTTTAAAGTGCGGATGGAAATTTCGATATAATCTTGGTCAGCTTGCTGAAATATTACCGTCTGAAAACCAGTTAATGGTTGAGCATACTGATCAAGAATATAGATTTGATTGGAATGAATGACAAGGTAAAATTCCCATGATATATCCATCTTGCCCAAAAGAGGATGCTGGTTTAATCCACCTGGTGCTGTATCAAAAAATATGAGGATAGAATCAGAAGTGTCCACCGAACGACTTAAAAAATCTAGGCGGAGAAAGAGTTGCTGTTGTGAAGTAAACAAGGAAGGTTTCACAAATTGAGTTTCAACGGCGATCAGGTCACTATTTGGATCGGTTGAATCTAGCGGGTCAATATAGCGTAAGTGTTGATTTTGCCAATGTGGAAATTGAGTGATACCTCGAGTAGTACAACCAGAGGAAATAATCACAGCCAAGTATGAAAAAAAGAGCAGGAGGGTTCGAGAGAATATTTTCATTAACTTCATGATGAAGTGCTTGAATAGTTTATTAATTTAGGTATGATAAAAAAACACAAAGGATTTGATGAAGGGAATTTCGCCATGATATCCTTTGTGTATTCTCGGTTTTTCAAATTGAATGACTGATTATACCCCCACCGCGACTCGAACGCGGGTTTTTGCCTCCGGAGGGCAACGCTCTATCCACTGAGCTATGGGGGCGCTTTGTTTGCCCTATTCTACCATAATCTCCCCGCTTTGAGTAATGCTACAAACGCTTTATCTGTTCCATTTCTGGATGGGTAAGGCTTGGACCACCATCCTCATTAGAAAAAATTAAACGCTGACGATGGAAAAGAGCGGAAGTTGGATCCACACCTAGAGCTCGAACCACTTCGTCAGGGCGAGCGTTTTTTTCTTGGGTGGAAGATACACAAAGAAAAAGTTGTTGATGCCCATCATTATCATTTGGAAGCAGCTCGACAGCAAAAAGGAGCGGCCGTAGGTCAATAATTTTTCCACGCCTGTCAATCAGGATAGAAGGTTGATTTAAAAGGTTGGTCACCCTTTTCGCTAAATCTGCTATTGGATCGAGAAAAATCGTTATATATTCCGATCCAATTAAAATGGATTGCAAGGATGGTGCAGAAATCTCGATAGGGGTGATCTGGTTAATTTTCATTCCCGGCGGTAATGTTTGCCGAAGGGATTGTAAAATTTGTTCGGTTGAAAGAGGATTATCCAGCCAGACATCCATGACTTCGTGCGAGCTAGTAAATCCTAAAGGAAGTGCAGACGCTATGTTCATGCGAGGGTGATGTTTAAACCCTTGCGTGTAGGAAAGATTTACCCCAGCCCGGCGAAAAGTCCTTTCCCAGGTTCGGAACAAATCTAGATGTCCGCAGAAGCGCATTGCATCTGTTTTACTGAAATCAATTCGTAACCGCATCATGCGCTATCGTTGTTTCCTTTAATTTTGGTTGCACTTCTGGACATTTCCAGGCATCACCGGGATTGTTTTGTCTTAGCTCTTTAAATACTGGTAAAATCCCGCACGCGTAACATTGTGTGCGACAATCAGCCCGTGGTTTTCCAGTTAAACTCCATTGATAATCTTGTAAGAGATATTTTTTTCTAACGCCGATGTCGATGTGATCCCAAGGGAAAGCTTCTTGTAATGAACGCGGCCGATGGATGTAGAAAGCTGGATCTAATTGATTTAGCTCAAAAGCTTGTTTCCAGGCAGAAAAATTGCGTTGATCATTCCACGCATCGAACTTTGCCCCTAGCCTCCAAGCTTGGTAAATTACTGCGGACATTCTCCGATCCCCTTTGGACAGCCAAGCTTCAAGATAGGTGGCATCCGGCGGATTCCAG
Source organism: Anaerolinea sp. (assembly GCA_020722415.1). Lineage (GTDB taxonomy): Bacteria > Chloroflexota > Anaerolineae > Anaerolineales > UBA4823 > UBA4823. The sequence continues at coordinate 17,281 of DYKV01000003.1, read as the reverse complement.
GTCAACTTTAAACCTTTACCTCGTAACTGATCTTTCAGAAGCGCTAATTTGGCTTTAATTTGTTCTTCGCTATCGCAAACCGTCCATTGAAATGGAGTATGTGGTTTGGGAATAAAAGTTGATACACCCACATTAACCTGAGCGCGATTACCGATATGACTTCTCCCAATTCGCAGAACCATTTTTGATAGATCGGCGATCGCTTGAACATCAGTAAGTGTTTCTAATGGGTGTCCGATCATAAAATAAAGCTTTACCGTTGACCAGCCGTTACGGTAAATTGCATCAACGGTATCTAATAATTGGTCTGTGGAGACTTGTTTATTAATGATCTGGCGCATGCGATCCGTGGCTGCTTCGGGAGCGAGAGTGAATCCATTCCGGCGGGCTAAACTCAAGCTATTCATCAACTCCACCGAAAGGCTTTCAATGCGCAATGAAGGAAGTGAGACAGACAAATGATCATGTGAAAAATGAGAATTAACTGCATTAATTAAGTCTAGAATATTCGTATAGTCGGACGAAGATAGGGATAAAAGTCCAACCTCCTCATACCCCGTATTCTTGAGCGACTCTTGAATTGCGAAAATAATCTCCTCGATTGGGCGTTCGCGCACAGGACGGGTGACCATACCTGCTTGGCAGAATCGACAGCCGCGGGTACAGCCGCGCATGATTTCAATTGGGATACGGTCATGGATCGTCTCTATAAATGGTACGATAAAATGAGTGGGAGGAGGTGGGAGTTTTGCAACAATTCTTTTTCGAACCCGAAGCGGTGCGCTAGGCTCTGTGCACTCTAAATGAGAAAAGGTTTGATCTGTATGGTAATAGGCTTTATAAAAACTGGGTATATAAATCCCATCTATTTTTACGAGACGGCGGAGAAGTTCTTGCCGCCTAGATTTGGAGTTTGCCGGGTCATCGGAGTTGGATAACAACGACTGATCCTGTTTCCAGCTGCTATAGACATTTAATATCTCTTGGATTACCTCTTCTCCTTCACCGATGACAAAGGCATCAATAAAGGCATGCATCGGCTCGGGGTTGAAGGTAGCATGTCCACCGGCGATGATCAAGGGGTGGTGGGAATTGCGCTGGTTAGAAAACAACGGAATGTGAGCTAAATCGAGGATATTGAGCGCATTTGTATAAAGCGATTCATACGGCAATGTAAATCCGAGGATGTCAAAGTCTGTTAAGGGATGTTTGGATTCAAGCGCATAAAGTGGTAAATTTGCTTGACGCAATTGCTCTTCCATATCTAGCCATGGGGCAAAAGCTCGTTCTGCTAAGGCGTCTTTTCTATTATTGATTAATTCATATAAAATTGCCAACCCTAGGTTCGACATCCCAATATCATATATATCAGGGAACACTAGACAGACGCGGAGGTCAACTTTTGTCCAATCTTTAAGGATTTGATTGAATTCGCCGCCGCTATAGCGTCCCGGTTTTTGTACCTTCGGTAAGATGCGCTGCAATGCTTGCTGTATTTCAAGGGGTGTGTCAGACATGTATCTTTGATCCAATCTACCAATAAATTTACCGACTTGATATAACCGTAGAGAAAATACACATTCTTACTGAACTGCAAAATGATAAAATATTTAACGCCAAGTCGCCAAGCCGCAAAGAAATTAAAAAGTGGCTCAAGAAAATGGAGAAAAAATTGGATGAAGCAGACAAAAAATCAAGCATCTTTTTGAAAATCTTGGCAACACTGCGTCTTTGTGTTGAAAACAAGTCTTTTTGCAGTTGTCTCATATTATTGTTATTAAAATAGTTGAAGTATTATACCAGACTTAAATGGTCAAAAATCCCCTGAGCACTTCAGGGGATTAATTTAACCATTGCGATTGGTTTTGTTGTGGTTTTAACCCTTGATCCAGCTTGAAACGTATTTCATTCGAAAATCCAACGGTCAATCTCTCGCTGCCATTGGACTAATTCGTGGGGCTTAAACCAAAGGGCGATTTCTGCTTCACCATTTTCAGGACTGTCGGAGGCATGGGTTAAGTTCCTGCCGACATCCAGGGCGAAGTCATGCCGGATTGTTCCTGGTGCAGCTTCGCGGGGACGGGTAGAGCCCATCGTTTGGCGGACAGCAGCCACTGCATCGGGTCCTTCCCAGACCATTGCCATGACTGGAGCAGAGGTGATATAGTTAATTAAGCCATCATAAAATGGTTTCCCTTTATGGATCGCATAATGGGTTTCGGCTAACTCTCGAGAAACCTGCATAAACTTCGCTGCCACGATGCGTAAACCACGATTTTCCAATCGCGTGATCACTTGTCCGATCAGCCCGCGTTGGACTCCATCGGGTTTCACTAAAACCAATGTTCTTTGCACAATAACCTCCGAGTACTTGGATTGATTAACGGATTAATTCCTCCGCTTTATTGTAAGCATTGAGTGCTTCTGAAAGCAAATCTTTCCGCAGGTATGCATCTCCGAGTAACATCCACATCTTCACATTCATAGGATACTGATAAACTGCGTTAGTTAAATCGGAGATGATCGCATCTAATTCTGTTTTTTGTTTGATAAGTGTTGCGTATGCTGCGGTGGCTGCCTCTAATTCACCGCCGTGCAGTGCTAGGCGGGCATTATTCAAGGCATCGGTTGTGTCTTGTGATGTCTCGAACTCTTTTTGCCATGATCCAGTTTCTTCACTGAGCGGAACTGCTACTTCTTCTTCTTGGCTGGATTCGGGTGTTTCAATTTCGCTTGTTTCAAGTGATTGTTCGGTTTGCAAACTTTCTAATTCCTCTGCTGAGGGCTCAACATGAACTTTTTCTTGTCCTAAAGCTATTGATTCCGAAGATTCTGCTTTGATCCATTCAGACAGTTCCTCGGGAGGAATACCCTCCTCTGACACAATGGGTTCTTCCTCTTCGATTTGCACGAAATCCGTGCTAATCCAGTCTGGCAATTCTGTTTCCAGTGTCTTCTCCGATTCTTCTTGGACACTGGTTGTTTCACCAAATTCATCGCGGATCCAATCTGGGAGTTCTTCCTGAGCGAATTTTTCGGATTCGGTGACCCCTTCGG
>DYKV01000003.1:7663-14124 GCA_020722415.1 Anaerolinea sp. | reverse complement strand
TGCCAGATTTTCCTCTTCCATTTGGCTCTCCAGATATTCTTTCACCCAATCTGGCGATTCCTCCTGAGATAGCTCAAGGGGGATGTTGGTGCTTTCGAAATGGATCACCACTGGTTTAGTATCCAGCTCGGAAATGGGCGGTTCGACCTCTAAATTCAGGTCCTCTTCATTTTGGGTTTGTTCGGATAACCAATCGGGCATAACATTATCTGTTTTAGGGGATCCTTCTGAGGCAACACCTAAGAAATCTAACTCTTGAGGGGTAATCTCTTCAGCTTCAGTGGCGGCATTAGTTTCAACCGGGCTTTCTTTCTGTTTCGTTTCCAGTTGTTCTAACCAATCCATTGATTCCGTTTCAGAGAGGGGGACTGCACTCTCCGCCAGGATAGATTCAATTTCTCCTTCCTCAATGGGAGCTTTGGTTTGATCCTCAATTAATTCAGCAGTTGGAGATAATTCTTTCAGCCAATCTGGGATCTCGCCAGGCTCAATGTCTAAATCCTCCTCTGAAAATGGAGGGACAATCTCTTGCTCGGGAGGTGTTCCCGATTCAGTGCTAGCCTTTTCCCAACCGGCTTCGCCCAGCCAATCTGGTATTTCACCTAATGAGGGTTGAGAATCAGCTTCGGATGGTTGTTCTGAGGCACTTTCTTCGGCTAGATTACTTAACCAATCTGCTTGGGATTGGTTTTGGAGGTCTACGGCTGGTTGGTCATTCATTCCTAAATTGGCTTCGAATGTGGTAACAACCTTTTCCCCAGCTAAGGTAATCGCTAATGGTTCGATCATTACGGTTGTATCTGCTACCAAATCCACAGTCGGAGACTGATCGGAGAGGAAGGCAGCATAGGGATCCAGCTCAATTAATTTATTCAGATAAAGTTGGGCTTCTTTTTGCTTATTATTCTTTGCCGCAATTCGATATAAGATCAGGATAGCGTCAAAACAGTAAGGAAGGGTAGAGAGAAGTTGGGATGCAACATCTGCGGCATCTTTTTCTTGATTTAGCTCGTAATAAGCTTTAGCGAGTAAGACTTGTAAATCAGGGCGCTTGGGGTCTTCGGTTAATGCCATGCGGATTTCGGCGATTGCTTGAGATTGGAGGTTACCTTTCAGGTACATGCGCGCCAGTGCGCTTCTATTCAAATTAATTTTTACTGGTTCTATTCCATCCCTTTTGCCTATCAACCGACGTAATTCACCCTGGATAGCCTTATTGGATGGTTGAATCTCATAAGCTCGTTCCATGTGCCAAATTGCTTCATTTAGGTTTCCTTCATCCTCGCGGATAATGCTCATGCCAATGTGGGCGACAAAATCATCCGGGCGGCTGGATAACACCCGTTGAAACAAGTCGATTGCATCGCTATATTGTTTGTTTTCTAAATACGCTTTGCCTAGCAATTGATAAGGTTCAATTGCTTTGGGGTAGCTATTGAGGATGTAGCGACTGTGGGATATCACCTGATCGTATAGACCTTGGTCGAGCCATCCTTCGATCTCTCGATAATAATCCCTTAAGGCAATAGTAGCCATAATCCACTCCCTTCATTCCATCCTGCGGTACTTGAGAAAAAAACAGGTGAAAATGATATTTCTCTCATTAGGTTTAGCATACTGGAAACCTGACAGACTGTCAAGCATTTTATTTCTTTTCAAAAGCGCAAGGTGTACTCATAATTTTCTTAATTTAGAAAAAGTCTCCCAATAGACGCTTGGGAGACTGTCAAATTAAAAATTTTACGATTAATCCGTCGCTGGCTGTTCTTGCATTTGCGGTGCTTTTGCTTTTGAGCGTAAGATCGCCCAGCCAACAAATGCGAATAAGATCAGTGCAATAATCCAAACCACTGCTTGGGTTAGTCCAGAAGCACCAGCATATTTGACAATGATAGGAGCAGCTAGCAACGAAACCATATTGACTACTTTAATCATTGGATTCAGCGCTGGACCAGCTGTGTCTTTGAGCGGATCCCCGACTGTATCACCGACTACACTGGCTTTGTGGCGTTCTGATCCTTTACCAGTGTTTGCCGCTAGGTTGCGTGGTTCGTCCTCAATTGATTTTTTTGCATTGTCCCAGGCACCACCGGCGTTTGCCATGAAAACGGCTAGTGTTTGACCGCTCAAAATGATACCGGCACAAAAACCAGCTAGTGATTCTACCCCAAGCATTAATCCAATTGCCAAGGGGGTGAGAACTGAAATAACTGCTAAGGGAATTAGCTCTTTTTGAGCGGCTGCAGTAGAGATACCAACCACTTGTGCGTAATCTGGTTTCACCTTTCCTTCCATCAAACCAGGGATTTTGAATTGTCGGCGGACTTCGATTACGATCAAACTAGCCGCTCGGGTTACTGCTTTAATTGAAAGCGATGCAAAAAGCCAGGGTAGAGCGCCACCGAGCAGGAGACCGATAAATACATTCGTCTCTGAAACACGGATTCCGGTTTCGCTCAATAATTTAGCGAAAGGTAGCGCTTGCCCGGCTGCCTTAGCGGCTGCATTAGTAGCTTCTTGCACCCTGCCAACATCGATAAAGAACGAGGCAAACAAACTCACTGCCGCAATCACCGCAGAGGCGATGGCAACTCCTTTCGTGATCGCTTTGGTCGTGTTTCCAACCGCATCGAGATCAGCCATGATCTGGCGGGCTTTTCGTGTTTCGGGATCATCCATGTCATGCCATGCCATTTCTCCGATCCCGTTGGCGTTGTCAGATATTGGACCGTAGGAATCCATGGCGACGTTGTTACCTGTATGACTTAGCATCCCGATACCGATCATTGCCACAGCATAAAGGACATACTGAGCGCCTTGCCCGCTATAGAGCAGAAGGGCGAAGATGAAACTGATTACGATGACGACCAAAGCCCACACACTTGATTCCATCCCAACTGAGAGACCGGAAAGGATAGTAGTAGCCGGTCCAGTGGTGGTTGATTCGACAATCTCCTTAACCGGGGAGCGTTTTGTTGAGGTAAAGTAAGAAGTAAGTGGATTGAATGCGACTGCTAATCCGACGCCGATCGTGGTGAGCATTGCTAATCGCCAATCATGAGCATAGAGGGTGGCTAATAAGAATGACCATAAGACAGTATTGACGCTAGAAACTTCATACGAGCGGAACATAGCTTCTTCAGCATCGTCGGCATGCAGGAACCCAAATAAACCACGCTTTGGCATCTTTTCCCAGATCGGCACAGTAAAGGTTCCTAAAATGGATGAAATCACTCCGATAGCGCGGATAATCAAGGGGTAAACAATCCACTTTAATTCACCGGTTGCCATCACTAAGGTTAAGCCAAGTATCAAACCAGATACAATGGTGACTTCGTACGATTCAAAAATGTCGGCTGCCATTCCGGCACAGTCTCCTACATTGTCGCCCACCAAGTCGGCAACTACTGCCGCGTTACGTGGATCATCTTCGGGGATATCTTTCTCAACTTTGCCGACTAAATCTGCGCCAACATCGGCCGCTTTTGTATAAATACCGCCACCGACCCGCATGAATAAGGCAATTAAGGTTCCCCCAAAGCCAAAACCGAGCAGAGCATCTGGGGCTGCTTGTCCAAAGATGATAAAGATGATCGTGCCGCCAAATAAGCCGAGGCCATCAGTGAGCATACCAGTGATCGTACCGGCATAATAAGCAATCGTTAGAGCTTCGTTTAAACTCCGTCGAGCTGCTGACGCTGCGCGCACGTTCGCCTGAATCGCCATCCGCATGCCCAATTGCCCGACCAGCAAAGAAAAGGTGGCGCCCATGATGAATGCGATTGTTCTTCCAATGGCAATGACTATTTGGGCATTCGCGCCAAATTCATCCGATGCTTCGGGGGTAGGTGGGACTATGTACACTGATAAAAAGAGAGCAATGGTTAGTACACCGATCAGGGGTAAGATGGTTTTTAATTGGCGATTGAGGTAACTATCCGCACCTACTCGAATAGCATTCCATATATCTTGCATCTTGGGTGTGCCTTTATCTTTGTGAAGGACATTTCCCCGTAAAAGCCAGGCATATAACAGACTGATAAATGCGGTGATCAATACTCCTAGGATTGCTATTTGTTCGAAGGAATTTAGACCATGCCGACTACCAAGCCATAGAATATCCATGAAATTGCCTCCATATTATATTTTTAATTGAAGATAAATGTATCAATGGCCATAGCCAAACCGTGAGGATTATACTTTACTCAAAACTAACCGTCAATAAAAAAAGATTGTCTTTGTTATTATTCCCTGCTCATACAAGAGAGTATCATTTACATCAGTGCAATCTTAAAAGATTAAGAAATTATTAATTCTTCTCAACCTACTTGACTTTTACCCTTATTTTGTTGTATAAACTTTTGAAGTAACCTGTGGTTAATAAATAGTAAGCCAAACCAATAGGATACCAATTGGGCACTGCTTCCACTGGAACGCTGTGCTTTTTCTTGTCTATTTTATAGAGAATAGGAATACTCATAATAGTGGGTATTGATTTTCTCTAAAAAAAAGTGTATTCTAAATTAAAAAGAAATTACTGGAGTGGTTTTAGGTAGACATGTTAAATGATGACTTTTTAACTGTACTGAGTGAAAGAGAAGATGAAGAAAATCCTGCCTTAGCCCGCTTGATAGAACTAGGCAGACAAAAATCATTTGTCACGATTGACGATATCCTCAACTTCTTTCCTGAAGCTGAACAGGATGTGGACCAGTTAGAGGAGGCATTTGCAGCTCTGTTAAGCGCGGGAATCCCCTATGTTGATGAACCAGCCGCCGCTGGTCCTTCTGATGAAGAACTTGAGGAAGAAGACATCGAAGAAGAACTGCACAAACAGATTGCCCTGGATGATAATTACCTGGCAAACATAGACACGGATGACACGATTGGGCTGTACTTAAAAGAAGTTGGCCGAGTACCATTGCTAACCGCAGAGGAAGAAGTGGAGCTCTCTCAGCGAATCGAGCGCGGCCGTTTAGCCCGAGAAGAGTTGGCGCGCGGCAATGTATCAGCTCGCCGTCGGAGGGAGTTGCAAGCTCTGATCGAAGATGGTTGGGCTGCCCGAGAACATCTGATCACCGCGAACTCTCGTCTAGTGATAAGCGTCGCGAAGAAATATATGGGTAGAGGAGTTCCTTTCTTGGATTTAATTCAAGAAGGAAACATCGGATTGATTCGGGCGGCGAAAAAATTCGATTATCGGCGTGGGCACAAATTTAGTACTTATGCAACTTGGTGGATTCGTCAAGCTGTCACTCGGGCGATTGCTGATCAAGGACGCACTATCCGTGTGCCAGTCCACATGGGAGATCAAATCAATAAATTACTCCGTGTCCAGCACCAATTAACCCAACGCCTTGGACGAGATCCCTCTGTGGAAGAGTTAGCAGATGCCTTGGAGGTTCCACCCCAAAAAGTGGAAAATATGATCCAGGTTGCCCGCCGTCCTCTTTCGTTAGAGACACCAACAGATGACGAAGAAGATTCAGTTTTAGGGGATTTCATCCAAGATGAGGAAGTTACAGCACCGGATGAAACTGCCACCTACAATTTGCTCAAGGAGCATCTCGATGTGGTGTTGAATGGGTTGCCTCCCCGAGAAGTGCGCATTTTGCAACTGCGCTATGGATTGTTAGATGGGCAGGCTTATACCCTCGAAGAAGTAGGGCGGAAAATGGGTGTGACCCGCGAACGGGTGCGCCAGATCGAAGCACAAGCCTTAAGCCGGCTCAGGCATCCAGCGATTCGTCGCAAATTGCGTGAATATTTAGGGTAGTTGTATAATTAAACCAAAGTACACAAAGGGAAGCAACTATTTCCACTAGAGCCACCTTTGTGTATTTTTTTAATTAAGCTTTTTCACGCGATCGCTCTGATTTCCCAGGGTAGTTACCGTATTTTTCGACTAGAATCGAATCCTATTTGGATAAGCGGTAAATCAACATCCCTCGACTGCCATAAATATCCGTATCTAATTTAGCAATCAGGGTGTAATTTGAAAGAAATTCGGGGTCTTGAAGGAGACTTTTCCGCCCATACACTTCTAAAAAAATGACAAATTCCGGCTTTAGATCGAGGATTAATTTGGCTGGGATGGCGTAATTAATCACATAGTACTTCTCATCTAATGGGTAATATTGCCTGGTTTGAGCGGAATTAAGACCAACCGTATCCAGGATTCTTGCCTGGGTATAATATCCTAGCACTCCGACATCACCAGCTGCAATAACAAATTTTGTTTGGCCAACCGATCCTTGGTTGATTATATCTGCTGCCTGATGATAGAGTAGTTCGAGTTTGTACCAAGCCATTTTAGGCGCAAGCCGATTTATCCCATGATCTGGATGGATTGTCCATGCCTGGGCAATGAGGGTTGTGGGAAGGATGAACATGAAGAAGAATTTGGCTAAGTAAGTTGGGAAATTGGTTGCTGAAGATTTGACCGATCGAATGGTTTCAAA
>DYKV01000003.1:5342-7563 GCA_020722415.1 Anaerolinea sp. | reverse complement strand
CTATGCAAGGTAGCATCTTCGAAAAAAGGTGTCGCGTAATGTTGTAATAGGCGAATTAGAGCAGCGTTTGCGGGAAGACGATAAGCCAAAGCTTTTGCAATCACGGATTGGGGGATCGGGGTTCCGAAATAAACCATTGCAAATCCAACCCAAAGCAGGATTGGAAGCGTAAAGATTGTCAGACTTTGGCAATAGATTTTTCGAGAAATGCTCTCGGGGTGATCGCTGAGATAGACTTTTTTATTTTGAAAATGTGATTTTATTGGAGACGATTTAATAACAAAATCAATCGAGAGGGGAATAAGTAGGATAAGCGCATCTGGACGGGTGAGAAAGGCAAGCGCTGCAAAGAATGCAGATCTTCGAAAAGCGCTTTTGACATAATAATACGATGTGAGCAAGAGTAACAATACAAACAAGCTCGTTTCTAAACCACCTATAGCAAATGTGACGCTAAAAGGGGCTATTGCCCAAGCCAGTGCAGTTGCGTAACCAACCCATTTTGAACGCAATTCGCTGCCCAATCGAAAGAGAAATAAACAATTTAAACCATCAATAAGTGAATTAAGGATGAGGGAAATTTGTGGAAAAGCTGCTTTGGCACCTTCTAAGGGAAGAGCGATCAAAGCGAGGAGCATAGTATAGAGAGGCGTAGTTGTGCCAAGAACATGTTCGCCGGGGTTATAGACAAAACCGATTCCACTTAATAAATTTCTGGCGTAACGATAGGTTATATAAGCATCATCGATCGTACGCGGGCCAGCATTCCAGCGGATGATTATCCCTAATGTTACCAGAATGATGATTAAGAAGGGAAAAGGTCTCCTTTTCATAGACTTTAGAAGGGGAGAAAGTTCATAGCCTGATTATACCTATCCACGATTGGTTTAGTCTATTGATTTCATTCTTTTATACCAAGCCGAGATTATCTGTTGATAGCTAAAAATACCCAATTTTCCGACGCTTTCTAAACCGAAAGAAAGCCAGATACAAATATAAGGGATTAATGGCATAACATATCGTTGAAATGGCAAAGGATTAAAAATAATTAAGGCTGCCATTTGGAAAATTGTTGCTAACCAAATGAGGATAAGGTAACGAGAACTCACTGGGCTTGCATATTTAACCCGCCAGAGCGCCATGATAAACCCGTATAAGGTAAGGATTGCTGCCAAACCTCCTGCAATTATTCCGCGCGAAAACCAGGTAAAGGGGTTAGAGAAATAAATATCTTCTGCTGCTCGAGTGTTTTGGATGTAGTTGGCAACATCTGCAATTGCTGGACGATTGATGAAAATGTTCACCATTAAATTAAAGGCACGCTTAGGTATAGTGTCCCGGACGAAATCTTGATTCGAAGAACTATAGGCAATAACTTGCTCATTTACTAATTCTTTGCGTAATTGCCAGGCGTCTTGTACTGCTTTCCATGGGCTGCTCCAAAGGAATGGATTGAGTATGAGAGTGACGCTCATGAGGAGGAATAGGAAGAGAATAACCTGAAAAATTCTACTCTTTAACGACAGATGATTTCTATCAAGTGGATAAAATATTGCTAATAAACAGACAAAGATAAGTGGGGCGTTCAAGTACTTGGCATTAAACGCTAATGCAGCGGGAATTGCCAGCCAATAGGTTTTGTGTCGAATTTGGCCAATTGCCCAGAGAGTCAAGATGGCGGTGCCCAATAATGCGCTTTCTGCCATTGCGCGACGGGTGTGAAGTAAAACCAGGGCATTACCTGCCAGGGTTAACATTGTCAACCAGGCGATCGGTTTGCCCCCAAGTGAAAATCCAATTTGGAACATCAGCAATAAGCTGATTGGAAAGAGAATGGCAACCGATAGACGGCTGACCAGCAATAACATAGGGGAGGGTAATGCGCCAGAAGCTTGATTTCCATCCCAGTCTTTTGTCCAGTTCCAATCCACATCTGGGGCTGGCAAACCCGCAATCAGCCGCCCGATTCCGATCAACCAACGGGTGAGTGGCGGATCTAACTCGCGATAGCGCTGGCGAAGGTCTTGATGGTGATTGGGTTGCCAAAATAGTTGGGTGGGTTGAGAAAATAATTGCTCGAGATCACCGCTCATGTATATTTGAGTTTGTTCATCGGGATGAAAAGGCACCTTACCGAGCCCAAACCAATAGGCAATGCTGATCACGCCAATCACAAAGTAAACGCCCCAGTTATGAAAGCTCATTTTGTCCATTTTCTCTT
>DYKV01000003.1:0-5242 GCA_020722415.1 Anaerolinea sp. | reverse complement strand
TATCATGTGGTGAATCGCTTGAACTATCGAAGGTTAAATCAGTTCATTCTTCTCATAACCCTCTTCTGCGCAGCTGGATTAAAGATTATTTTATTAGTCCTCAATCGTATCCCTTTTAATTCCGACGAAGCAGTAGTGGGATTGATGGCGCGACACATTCTTTTATCAGCCGAGCGGCCAATCTTCTTTTATGGCCAAGCATATATGGGTAGTTTAGATGCGTTTTTGGTTGCATTGGGTTTTTCCGTCTTTGGGATAAAAGTATGGGTTATCCGAGCTGTTCAAATATCGCTTTATTTGCTTGTTATTGTAACATCGGTCATCATTGCTGATCGGGCGTTTAGCCAGTCCAATGCGAAATGGTTAAGTGCCTGGTTGCTTGCAATTCCTCCTATAAATGTAACCTTATACACGACAGTAAGTTTGGGCGGTTATGGTGAGGCATTACTGATCGGAAATCTCATCTTGCTTGCTGGAATTAGCTTGATCCAGCGGATTGAAGCAAATAACTCAGCGATATCTTGTTGGCACTTTTTTATCTTGGGTGGATTAATTGGTTTGGGGTTATGGACCAATGGTTTAACGTTGATTTATGCTATCCCGACTTTGTTGACGGTTCTTTGGGTTTTGGTTTCTCGTGGCAAGGGAATGACAATTAAAAGAGTTCTCCTAGGGTTAGGAATTTTGTTAATCGCTTTTATGTTTGGTTCCCTCCCTTGGTGGATTTATGCTTTTCAAACAAGTTTGACCAAGCTCGTTAGCGAATTATTCGGAGCTGCAGTTGCTGTTGAATCGGGCAGCTGGGAAAAGCAGTTTGGGATGCATTTATTTTCATTAATCGTATTAGGTGGAACTGTACTATTTGGTTTCCGTCCACCCTGGGAAGTCCGCTGGTTAGCTTTTCCTCTTGCACCATTAAATTTAGTAGTCTGGTTTGGTATTTTATGGTTGTGGGTGCGCAAACTGCGGCAGGTTCGGGTTAAAGATCCGCTCAATCTGATATTTATAGGCATACTCGTCACTTTTTCAGCAGGCTTTATTTTTACTTCTTTCGGAAACGATCCATCGGGGAGATATTTTGTTCCATTGTATATTATTTTGGCTTTGGTGGCAGGTGACGTGATTACATCTTTTATAAAAAGCCGCTATATACAATCAATGGTGATTTTGGTGATTCTGCTGTTTAATTTGATTGGCACAATCACCTGCGCTATCCGTTACCCGCCGGGTATCACCACCCAATTTGATTCGGTTACCGCGATCGATCAGCGATATCTCCCAGAATTAATCCAATTCCTTAAAGATAATGGGGAGATGTATGGATATAGCAATTATTGGGTGACATATCCATTGGCATTCTTTTCGAATGAAGAGATTATATTTGCCCCTCGTCTACCTTATCATACGGATATGCGCTATACTCCACGCGATGATCGTTATCCCGCATACACGGATTTGGTACAAAAAACCCAAAAAGTCGCCTATATTACCACTAGAAATCCGTTGTTGGATAATTACCTGCGGTATAGATTCAATGAGTTAAGGATCTCCTGGCAAGAGCACAGCATCGGTGATTTTCATCTTTTCTATAATTTATCTAAACCGATCCATGTGGAAGAATTGGGGTTGGGTAACTTACAACCATAAGACGGGTAGTACCCCCTAATACAATAAAGATGAAACCTTGAGGATCTGATCTGTTAAGTGATCGTAAGGATTAAGTTAATTTAATCCCTGTATAATGGAGCATTGATGATGAATTTTAATCGGCTGATTTTTTGGTTGACCGTGCTGCTAATTTTTATCATGGCTGCCCGTATTTCTATTGATAGTGACACCTGGTGGCACTTGCGCGCTGGAGCCTGGATTGTTGAACACCGCCAATTGCCAATCAGTGACCCTTTTTCATTTACCCGGCAAAACATTGAGTGGAGATATCCAGGATGGTTGGTTGAAGTCCCAATGTATTGGATTTATTCACGGTTTGGTCCCGGTGGTTTGAATCTCTGGACTGCTCTATTGATAGCGATCACCTTTGGGTTTGTCTATCAGACCGCAGACGGGAAGCCTCTTTTGCGGGCGTTTGTGATTATTTTAGCTGCCATTGCTAGCGCAGTATATTGGTCTGCCAGACCTCATTTAGTCACGTTACTCTTTACGAGCATTACGATATTTATCCTCGAACACGAAAATCGTCACCCGAATAAGCAAACTCTTAGATGGGTTGCCATTGGATTGCCCTTGATTATGTTAATATGGGTCAATTGTCATGGAGGATTTCTGATTGGTTTCATCATTTGGGGGATCTACCTCACTGGAACTGGGATCCTTATTCTTAGAGAAAGGCTGTTATTTCAAGCGGAGAATCAAGAGCAACTGGCTTTTGAGGCGAGAGAAAGCACCAATACCGTCAATCGCATTAAAGGATTGCTGATCGCTGGTATAGGGATGTTTCTGTTGGGAATGGTCAATCCACTAGGGTTAAAAATTTATCTTTACCCCTTCCAAACGGTGACGATAAAATCATTACAGAACTTTATCGAGGAATGGCAGTCTCCCAATTTTCATTGGATCTCTACCCAACCCTTTATCTGGCTCTTGATCTTATTGATAAGTGGTTTAGGATTATCTCATAAGAAACTTAAATTCACCGATTTTATCCTCATCTCGATCTTTCTTTATCTTGCCTTATTAGCTGGGAGAAATCTAGCGTTATTTGCGGTTGTCATATCTCCACTGATCCTGCGCTATCTCAATGAAATTCAGCTACCTCGAACGGATATATCTGGATATCTACGGCTTACTCAGCGTAATGTGGTATTCTCACGCCGTGCCCAGAATTTGATAAATTGGGGTATTTTGGGTTTCGTCCTTTTCGGCGCGATTGTAAAGGTTTATCTGATTTTCCCTGCTTCGGTAAATGAGAAAGCTTTTCAATCTTTGTTTCCTGTCAACGCAGTTTTACAGATTAAAAAAATTCCTAGTGATGGTCAGTTGTTCAACAGCTATAATTGGGGAGGTTATTTGCTGTGGGCTTTACCCGAGAGAAAGGTATTCATTGACGGGCGAACCGATTTATATAATGATGAGATCATTGAAGATTGGCTGCAAGTGGTTCAATTAAAGACTGGCTGGGAGGATGTCTTGAAAAAGTGGAACATTGAATCAATTTTGATGGAAAAGGATTGGTCGGGCAAGCAGCTGCTTCAATCACGTGGCTGGTGTCTAGTTTATCAGGATGAAATGGCTATTCTATTGCAACGCTGTCAATAGCATCTGAGGTGGAGTTTAATGGAGAGAAAAACACGTGTGCTTATTACCGGAGGGGCGGGTTTTATTGGTTCGCATCTTGCTGAGCTGCTTTTAAAAAAAGGATATGCAGTAACCATCATAGATGATTTATCTACTGGAAAATTTGCGAACATCGCTCACTTACAAAATCAAGCAGATTTCCAATTTGTGATTGATTCAATTATGAATGAGATGGTATTGGATCGGGTGGTGAGTATGTGCGATGTGATTATCCATCTCGCTGCAGCGGTGGGAGTTAAGCTGATCGTTGAAAAACCCGTCCACACTATTGAGACGAATGTGGTTGGCACGATGAAAGTTCTCCAAGCGGCTGTTCGATATCGGGTAAAGGTATTGATTGCCTCAACCTCAGAGGTATATGGGAAGGGAAACCACATCCCTTTCAAAGAAGATGATGATGTGGTACTTGGTCCAACCACCCGCAGCCGCTGGTCTTATGCAGCCTCCAAAATGATTGATGAGTTCCTCGCTCTTTCGTATGCTCACGAAAAGGATATACCCATTGCCATTTTGCGCCTTTTTAATACTATAGGGCCCCGACAAACTGGCCAATATGGAATGGTGGTACCTCGTTTTATCCACCAAGCTCTCTCTGGAGAACCCCTAACAGTTTATGGAGATGGCTCTCAAAGTCGTTGTTTTTTGCACGTTAACGACGCCGTTCAAGCGATTGGGACCGTCGCTGAATCCGCTCAGGCAATTGGGGAAGTTCTGAATGTTGGTTCCACAGAGGAAATCACCATCAAAGATTTAGCCAATTTAGTATTGACCATTCGAGACCAACATTTTGCCCATCGGTTGAAAAAACTAGCCAGACTTTCTAATGAAATTGTTTATATCCCTTATGAAGAAGCATATATCAGCGGTTTCGAAGATATGCAGCGCCGGGTTCCGGATATATCCAAGATTGGCAAAATAGTAGGATGGAAGCCTAAATGGACCCTGCGACAATCGATTGAAGATATTATGAATGCCAATTTGGCCGAGAGAGTTCAGGATAACCGTTAAGATCATGCATCCTTACCGACAAACTATATTGATTCTATTGATTGGTTTACTTGGTCTCGCCATTCCATCTAGCTTGTTTTGGGTTAATTTAAATATTGCCAAACGGAATATTGGTGGTGAGTCATTTCTCCCTGTCTGGATAGCTGCCCGCTATTGGTTGATTGAGGGGGTCAGCCCCTATGATGAAAAAGTGAGTTTAGCCATTCAAATCGCCCGTTATGGACATCCAGCGAATCCTGCGAATGATGAAATGAAATTTTCTTTTCGCGATCCCTTGCCTTTGCTATTCTTAATTGGTCCTATTGGGTTATTGGATTATCCAATCGCTCGCGCTCTGTGGATGACCTTTTTAGAAAGCGGTTTACTGATGATGACCATAATTGGTTTAAAGATCGCTAATTGGGTTAAACCCCCGCTAGGGTACATTTTCACTTTCATGTTATTCACTGTATTATCTTATCCAGGCGTAGCTGCAATTCTGGAAGGGCAGACGAGCGTCGTTAGCGCAATTTTTATCCTCTTAACCATTTATTTTATTAGAAAAAAAATGGATCTCTTAGCTGGCATTTTACTTTCTCTTAGCCTGGTAAAACCGACTTTAACATCCTTATTTTTTATTTACACCCTATTTTGGGCAATTTCCAATCGCCGTAAAGATATTCTTTGGGGTTCTATCGGTGGGGGAATGATCGTTATGGCGATTTCGTTATTATTTATCCATAACTGGCCGATGCAATTAATTCAGCTTAGCTTGGCTAACCCTTTTCCCTATACTTCATTGATCGCCACCATCACCAATGTAACTCCTGGGATTAAATCCAAACTCAACCTTCTCTTATACATTCTTAGCGGAGGAGTTTTAATTTTCGGATGGGTGCGCAGCCTCCGCAGCGAAGAACGCGGTTACTTGTGGACAGCGTAT
>DYKV01000461.1 GCA_020722415.1 Anaerolinea sp. | reverse complement strand
ATCCTAACTCGGACAAGCCGAAAGAGATTCAAACCCAAAGGATACGAAGGTCTCAAAGGAAAACATCTATATCTTGTTTCCTATGCGTTTAATAATTCTTGCACAATAAACAAGCATTTTACTTCTAAGTTACTAAAGATTTTCTGGACTCGCTGGAGGTAAATCCCGAAAATCTTCGGGATGGTTTCGAACTAAATTGAGGATTTCTGATGTTGATTGGGAAACAACTGGAAGAGTATAATAATAACTAACATGCGGTTTCTTTTTCAGTAAAGGGAAAGGACGGATTATGCAGCACATATTAGCCTATGACGTCGGCACCAGTGGATGTAAAGCAGCCTTGGTCTCCGAAGAGGGGGCAATCATCCAAAATACTTATGAACCTTACCCAACATATTATCCTCAGCCTCTCTATGCAGAACAGAACCCAGCCGATTGGTGGAATGCGGTCAGTGTGACCACAAAACGATTACTTCAGACCACGAACATATCCCCTTCTGAGATCTCCGCTATGGCGTTTTCCACCCAAATGGTAAATTTAATCGCGGTAGATAGCCAGGGGATACCGCTGCGTCCTTGTATCAGTTGGCTGGATGGACGAGCAGAGGAGGAAGCTCAACAAATAATGCGAAAATTAGGAGGAAAGGCAATCTTTGCAGCAGTGGTAGGTGTGGCGATGACCGGCAAAGATCTGCTCCCTAAATATCTCTGGCTGAAGAAGCATGAACCTGAAATCTATCAACGATCCTCTGCATTTATTGATGCGAGCGGTTATTTACTCGCCAGAGCGACAGGACGATTGGTCTATGAATGGACAACGGCAAGTGTGACTGGTTTATTTGATCTGAAGAAAAAATGTTGGGATACTTTTTTAATGCACTTTTTTGGACTGGCTGAGGAAAAGTATCCCAGTCTGGTCTTGCCGTATGAAAAGGTGGGGGGATTAACAGCTACCGCAGCAGCAGAATTGGGGTTAATCGAAGGTATCCCGGTGTTCGGCGGAGCAGGGGATGCGATGACCGCGGCAGTGGGCTCCGGCGCAGTAGGAGAGGCCGAAGGACATTTATGTCTTGGCACTTCTGGGTTTGTTGGAATTGTCACCAGGAAAAGGGTAACCGGCAAGCGGGGAATACCCACTATTCAATCCGCTGATCCGCGGAAATTACTGCTGATAGGGGAAAGTGAAACGGTGGGTGAATGCTTGAAATGGGCAGGACGAGAGTTTTTCCAGCGCGAGCCGGATGGCAAAACCTTTGCTAAAATGGATGAGATCGTGAGCAGTGTCGAAGCTGGTGCAGATCGGCTATTGTTTACGCCGTGGCTGTATGGAGAGCGCGCTCCCATTGCCGATGAGCGCTTGCGAGCAGCATTTATCAACCTGGGTGCTAATCATACTTATGCGCACATGTTACGATCTATCTATGAAGGCGTAGGGTACAACTTCCGTTGGATTTTAGAAAACATTCAAGAGCTATATGGCTTTCGTCCTGATCCCCTGCGGGTTATTGGTGGAGGCGCCAAAGGTTTACCATGGGTGCAAATAGTGGCGGATATCAGTGGGCGTTCATTGGAATGTGTGGCTGAACCACAGCAGACCACTGCGCTAGGAGCGGCTTTCATCGCTATGGTAGGGTTAGGCATAATCGAATCAATCGAGGCAGTAAAACCATTGGTGCCGATTATTGCGACTGTAAAGCCAAATACCGAACATAAAGAAGTTTACGATGAGCTATATGCCATATTTAAAGATCTTTATCCGTCTTTGAAAGGCATTTATCATCGTTTGAACAAAGGCGCCTAACTCGATTTTTCAACCGAG
>DYKV01000460.1 GCA_020722415.1 Anaerolinea sp. | reverse complement strand
TTTTCGGTCTCAAAAAAAGTATTGTCGCCGTGCTTTCAATGGTCATTTTGATTGGCATGGGCGAAAAAATGGCAGAACGTTTTTTGCCGCTTTATCTTATCGCTTTGGGTGGTGGGACATTTTCTATCGGCTTATTGAATGGTTTAGATAATTTATTAAGCGCACTTTATTCGCTCCCTGGTGGTTATGCCAGCGACAAATTAGGTCATAAAAAAGCCTTGTTTCTCTTCAACTTAATTGCAATGGCTGGTTATGCAGTAGTAATTGCATTTCCTTACTGGCAAGCCGTCATCATTGGCGCAATTCTTTTCATATCTTGGACTGCAATTTCCCTGCCTGCAACAATGGAATTGGTGGCAACTGTTTTACCAAAAAATAAGCGCACAATGGGCATATCGGTAAATTCATTGGTTCGCCGTATTCCTATGGCTTTGGGACCCGTTATCGGCGGCGCGCTAATTGGAATATATGGGGAAACAACGGGTATTCATATTGCTTTTATTGTTGCATTGGTATTGGCGGGCGTGTCGCTTATTATTCAACAAACGATGATTGACGATACGCCAAAGGTTCAAAAAGAAAATAACTCGGCGCAAAATGGGGTTGCTTTGATTACGCCACAACTGCGCAATTTGTTGGTCTCTGATATTTTGATACGCTTTGCAGAACAAATCCCTTATGCTTTTGTCGTTATTTGGTGCGTGAGCATCAACAAGATTACGCCATTACAGTTTGGCATATTAACAACAATCGAGATGGTCACGGCGGTTTTAGTTTATATCCCTGTGGCATATCTAGCAGACAAGAGTACCAAGAAACCGTTTGTAGTAACGACTTTTGTATTTTTTACGATATTCCCATTGGTGTTACTTGTAGCACAATCTTTTTGGGTAATGGTTATTGCTTTTGTCATTCGGGGATTGAAAGAATTTGGCGAGCCAACCCGCAAAGCCTTAATCATGGATTTAGCCCCCGATGGCAGGAAGGCGGCGACATTTGGCATTTACTATCTGATTCGTGATGTGATTGTTTCTATTGCGGCGTTTGGCGGGGCGTTCCTTTGGGATTCATCCACAGCCAAACTCATTATTGATACAATCGGCTTTGGAAACTCTCTTTTGCCTTTCTTCAATGCCGTGACTTCACCTGCAACAAATTTCCTTGTTGCTTTTGGCTTTGGCTTGATAGGCACGTTATACTTTGCTTTTTTGGGTCAAGATTTGGGTTATGCCCCAATCAAAATTACACCACCAGAAAAGGATAAATCACCATGAAATGGGTTACTCGTTCTCACGTTCACGTTGACCGCGTTGCATGTCCCTGGCTCATTACTCGATTCATTGATTCGGAAGCCGAGTTTATCTATGTTGCCAAGAATCAAGTGGAACAGGTAGTAAAAGAAACAGGCGCAATTCCTTATGATGTTCCCAATGTTGAACTTGGACATAAAGACGGTAAATGCTCATTTGAATCCATTGTCGAAAAATATGAATTGACTGACCCTGCTTTGCTTCGGCTTGCCAGAATTATCCACGCGGCAGATATTGAAAGCGAACTTCACACAGATACAATCGCCGCAGGTCTGGAAGCCATTGCAACAGGATTCAGCGTGCGCTTTCCTGATGATTTAGAAAATTTGGAAAGGCAACTTGAAGTATATGACGCCCTGTACGCATGGTGTCGCTTGCAAGTGGCAAAGGAGTCTTAAGGTCAAACAGCGCCTAACAAAGCGTGCAGCGGACGGGTGGGAGTCTGCGGCATTTTCAAGCATTTTCCTCACTTTGAGTTTTTTCTGCTCTCGGAGTTTTCTCTCGTCCCGCCTGGTTGTCGAGCT
>DYKV01000459.1 GCA_020722415.1 Anaerolinea sp. | reverse complement strand
CGCGCTTTTGGCGGGGTGTAAAAAAATCGGATGTAGTGTTTTGCTGGTTCGCCAGTTGGAATTCTTTTTGGGTGTTGGCGCTTGCCAAATTGTTGGGGAAGCCTTCTGTATTGGTAATTGGCGGATACGATCTCGCCAATTTGCCCGAAGCGGATTATGGTCATCAGCGCGGCGGGTTGGGAAAATGGGTCAGCCGCGCTGCCATGAGGTTGGCAAAGGTTCGTTTTACCAATTCTTTTTATAGCCAAAAAGAAGCGCAGACCAATGCTGGTATCTCGCCAGAAAAAGTTCGTGTGATTTATCATGGTGTGCCGGACCCATTCGGCGCAATCCCGGTGAATCCAAAGGAAAGAATGGCGTTAACGGTAGGCAAGGTGGATCGCCCCAATCTTTTGCGAAAAGGGCTGGAACCCTTTGTACGCGCTGCGGCGTACTTGCCAGATGTGCAGTTTACACTGGTGGGCGCTTGGGCAGATGATTCTATTGATTATCTGCGCTCTATTGCATCGCCGAATGTGGTTTTTGCCGGGCGCGTCAGCGACGAAGAACTTTTGGAATATTATCGTCGCGCCTCGGTGTACGTGCAGGCTTCTTTGCATGAAGGCTTTGGTTTGAGCGTCGCCGAAGCGATGCTGGCCGGATGCGTTCCGGTGGTGACACGCGCAGGTTCACTCCCGGAAGTGGTTGGTAATTTTGGCGTGTTCTGTGAATCTAATTCTCCAGAGGCAGTTGTAAGCGGCATTCGAACTACATTGTCTTTTTCATCTGTTGACCGGCAGCAAATACGCGAGCATATCTTGAATGAATTCCCAATGAAAAAGCGCGGTGAAGCCTTGGAACGGGTGATACACGAAAATAGGATCAAGACTAACTATGAGATGATGTGAATATGCCAAACTTAGCAGATCAAACCCGTTGGAACAAATATGGCACTACATTGCTGGAAGATATTGCTCATAATTCCGAAAAATACAAGTTTGAGAACTCACCCATAAGCCATTGGGCGTTTTATGATGATCTTATAAAAACATTTGGGCGTTTAGATGATAAAAAAATTCTCGAACTTGGCTGTGGAACAGGTCGTTTTTCAATATATCTTGCCCAGCAAGGGGCTAGTATTAGTGGCGTTGATATTGGCAAAGACCTGCTCTTAGGGGCAAAAGCGCTGGCGAAAGTCAATAATGTAACTTGTGAATTTAATCAATGTACTGTAATTAATTTGCCATACCCCGACAATACCTTTGATATCGTTTTTGGATTATCCATATTACACCATCTTTCCAAGACTGATGTGGTCCTAGCTCTTTGGGAAACATCGAGAGTTCTGAAAAAAGAAGGGGTCGCGGTATTTGCTGAACCTGTTGAGAATAGCTGGCTGTTTAATTTTTTTCAAAATTTGGTCCCATTAGGCAAGCCTGGAATGTGGGGGTATCGCCCATCCATTTTGCAGAGAAAAAAATGGGAAAATTACATTGCATCCATTGATGATAGGGATATGACCACTTATGAACTGCTTACAGCTGCAACTGATGTGTTTTCAGTTAGACAAGTAAGATCATATGGTTTTTTGAGCCGTCTTCAACGGCTTATTGGTTCAAAATACCGCAGTAGATTGGTAGCAATTGACAAATTCTTGTTCAGATATTTTCCGCCACTTCGATTTTACAGCCAGATTGCGCTTGTCACATATAAAAAGTAAGTTCCGTACATAACATAATTTGTTGAATCACAGCAAAATGGTTTATGTGCCATTATGAAAAAGTATAAGGAGCATTTGGCTTCTGTATGACAAATTACGATCATTTGGTGATAACACTCATCCTCCCCATCCGCAACGAATC
>DYKV01000458.1 GCA_020722415.1 Anaerolinea sp. | reverse complement strand
GCAACTGCTTCTCTCAGGTAATGTTGCGTGGCGATTGGTTGACGATAGGTGACATCGTCCCCTGCCCCCGAATAGCGTAATATCCCGTTTTCATCCACCACGAACAAGTGCGGAGTTGTTACCGCTTCGAACAATTCCACCGCCTTTTGATTGCGATCCATTAATACTAGCGGTAACCCCCTTCGGGCTATCGCCTCCCTGACAACATCAACGGATTCTTTGGCATTACAGGCTATAGTTATCCAAACTACCCGATCACCCCAGTCTTTGAACAATTCCCGAATGATCTCATCAACCCGCACTGCGTGGGCACATCCAGCTGCCCAAAAATTAACCACAACGATACGGCGCCGAAAATCCGACAAGCGGTGTGGCCGGCCAACAATATCCGGCAGAAAAAGATCTGGGGCTGGTTCGCCAATCATATTTATGGTATCCATTGTGGGCTATATCCTCCGCTAATCCATTGGCGGTCCTGGTTACCATCACTTTGGATCACCCAGATTTCTGGGGTACTAATCGGATTACCCTGATTGAAACGCATATAAGCCAATTGATCCCCGGCCGGGCTCCAAGCAAAATCGTAGTGATTAAACTGCGCTTCCTGCAACAAAGGTTTAGATTTCAGCGTAGTGACATCCATGATCCAAATTTGCCTTCCGGGAGTCCATTGCAAGGGATCAAGAAACTTCCTTCCAAATACCAGATATTTACCGTCAGGTGAATATTGCGGGGATGCGTCTTCTGTATTGTTAGCTTGACTCAGGTCAACGATCTTATGCGAATTTAGGGTATAACGAAGGAGGTGGCTGGTAGGGATGGCGTTGTCAGTTGGCATGAGAATCTCAGCAAATACAAAGCTCTGCCCATCGGTTGACCAGCTTCCCTTTTCGCCGGTTTGGCATGCAACTTTCGCAATCTCAGTTTTGGTTTGCGGATCATAAAAGCGATAGGTTTGACTAGCCCGATCGTAATAGGCGAGGATATCACCGGAAGACCAGAGTGGATATTGCACAGGCCCTCCTGAATCGGGCAATTGAACAGGAGCTACATTAAAGCCATCTTTAACATTTAATAGCCAGATGTGTGTATCAGGTTGCGGTTTGTTTAAATCGGTTAATGCATAGGCAAGGTAATTCTGAGAAGGGGATAAGATCGGTGAGGTTACCTGACCGTTTTCAAAAGTGCGCAACAAAGATGGTTTCCCATCTATGCCTGGAATTAGGTAAATAGCGCTGCCTTTTTCTGTGCGGATGGCTATCACTATCGTCGCTCCGTTAGGGCTTACCGAAAAATCCAACACCTCTCCCAAAGTGCGGGTAATATTTTGCTTTTTGCCAGTCAACAAGTCAAGGACATAAAGAGAAGCTGGACCCTCGATCGGGTAGAGATACAAAAGTTTTGGACTACCAATCGTAAAAGACCATTGCTTATCATGGAGCAAAGTAAACTGGGGAAAATGAAAGGCTCTTGCACCACTGGCTAAACGGACCTGAACCAAAGTGCCACTCGGCCAGGGTCTCAGGGGTGTAAAGATTAACGTGTTGTTTTCCCAGGATATCTGCCCGGTTTGCAGCGGTGAAATATCCAGCCGGGAAGTAACCGAAGCTGCATCCATCTGCCGGGAAAACCGCACACGAATAGAGGTACTTCCCGCCACATTGGCAGCACTATCAGCAGGTGTCACCTCTACAATTCGCGGCAGAGACAGATAAATCAACCCCCCAAGAATAATTAATAAAACTATTACCCCAATTGAATACACTGCTTTTTTCACGTTATAGAGATTATAACCAATCTTTGCAAAATCCCCACCAAAACTCCTCATTCAGGTAGAATTTAT
>DYKV01000457.1 GCA_020722415.1 Anaerolinea sp. | reverse complement strand
TTTTGGCGAATGGGGAAGCATTGGCTGAAGCGGGGCGGATGCGGGATACTGGGGAACTGGTTAGGTTGTTGTGGGATTGCTGGCAAAAAAGCCAGCGGGCTGATTTTGCTGTTAAAGGGCAAATAGCTAAATTAACAGAGGAAAACAGTAATTGGGATAAGGAAAACAGAGAGGATTTTGAGGCATGGTATAAGCAAAATGTAAGGGGGCTGTTGGTGGCGATTGATGAAAGCGCTGAATGGCGGATAGACGATATTGTGTGGAATTGCTGGATAACGGCGAAAGTAAAATACGTTTAATTAACCTTATTTATAACTTTACAAAGAAAGGATGGATGGTATGACTTTTCAAGACTGGTACGTAGACAATATTGATGAACTTGTCTACCACGTGCTTGAGGGGAATTTGGGAAGTATGGAAGACATACTGCGCAATTGTTGGTATGAAGCGCAGTATGAAAGCTATGAACTTATGAAAGAGAAAGAAAGAAAATGGACAGAATAACGTGGATACTTTTAGTTTTCGGAATTGCCGAGAATATGGTATTGTTGATAATCGCAATTGCGATGATAACGTATCCATACAAAGCGGCGGCGATTATGTTACGGATGATAACGCGGTCTTTGAGGAAGAGGTAATAAAGATGAAAGCAAAAGAGCGCACGGCGCACTATACAGTAAAACTATTACATTATCCGGCTTATACACGTGTTATCATTGAGACGGATATTGTAATTCCGCCTCTGAGTGAGGGGCGTATATACTATATGAAGAAAGAGTTTACGATGTGTTATGAGCATGCCTTAGCGTATTGCCATAACTATTTAAGAGTTAAACCCGAAATAATTGATATACTGTAAAGAAAGGACGCCAAAAAATGGAAGAAAAAACGGCATTAGAAAAGTTGATTCAGGGGGCGGATTGGTCGGATGTTGATAATCCTGAAGCCTGTAGCTGGGAATTGGGAAAAGAAGTAACAGGAATGTACATGGGCGTAACGCGGCATCCTTGGCCGATGCTACTAATGCAATTACCTAATAAGGATAACCCTGATGTTGTGAATTTGATTGGTTATCCGTTAAATTATGAAATTGAACAGCATCTTAGGCGGTTTATTTATGAGCCAGGAAAGGTGCTTTTGCGAATTGTGCCAGTAGAACGGATGAGCTTGAAGCAAGGGCATAGTATGTTAAAATTTCGCATACAGCATGCCGGAGCATACGGCTTTGTTATAAAGGAAAATGCGAAATATAAAGAGGAAATGGCGGGGATAAACGAAGATGATGCAGAGATAGCGGAAAGGGTGCGGCGGCGTGTGACGAAAGAATCAGACGAATTACCATTTTAGTAAATGCGCTATAGAATAGCAAAAGGGAAAGGCCGTGGGCGATTCGTGTCCATACAGGATGCGATCGCGCACGGCCTTTCTGTTTTTAAGGAAACCTATAATGTTGAAAATAAAGAATGGACGCGGAGTGCGAAGAGTAAGGTATACAGGCGTGATCCGGCGAAAAGTAGTTATGCCCGGTTACGATCACGCCGTACTGGGCGTTACATTGCCCTAAAGGATATAGGGCGCCAGAGTGTAATAATAGAGGATGTAAAAAAAGGACATGCGGAATTATTACATAGGGGAAGAATAAGTAGGAAAGATGCCGAGAAAGTTATGAAGAAGTTAAAAGGACGTAAAGCAGTTAAGGTTGTCCTGAAAAACCTAAAATTTTATCGGCATCTTGTGGTATCATATCGAGACGACATAAAGTTAAAAGTGTTATACCTAACGCGTTGGATAAAAGCGAAATTAAATAAGGAAAAATTAAGTATAACCCAGCAGTTAGCGCTGGATA
>DYKV01000456.1 GCA_020722415.1 Anaerolinea sp. | reverse complement strand
CCTGAATTCCATAGCAATATTTTGCCATATTAAGCAAGTTAATGCAATGAAATTACCCAATTGCTGGCGCTTCGATGACTATCTTCTCCAATGCGGCGAGTTTTTCAGCGTACTGCGGCTCGTGCAAGGGTGGGCAGTCGGCGAGTTTTTTCTGTGAAACTGCCAGTTTCAAAGCGAACGAATAACAGGTTGGCTCACCGCACTGTTTACAATTGGTGTTCGGCAATAACTTATAGATCGCCATCGGTGTGGGACGCTGGCGCGTGGTGGTATCGGGCGTGATCTCGGCGCGGCGCTCCCAGGTGCGGTTAATTAAGTCAATCAACCCTTTGAGTTCCTTCTCCGCGCCCTCGCGGTCTTCGGCGTTGGAAGTCGCCACTTCGTAAGCGTGGAAGGCGATGTTGTGCCCGCCTTTCTTCCAGGTCAACGCGTTGGCTTCGGGCAGATAAACTGCGCCGCGCAAGATGGCGTTGAGATAGGGTAGGACTTCGGAAATGTCCACCGTAAGGCGGGCAATGGCAGAGAATCGTTCCGCGCCTGGCTCACAGGGCGGAGTGAAGACTTCGACATCATATTTTTCAATTAACATAGTACCCTCCAAATTCTATTATACGGGTTTTCTGTCAGTGCTTCAACCAGATGGTTTAAACTGATATAGATCTAACGGCGATTGAACGCTCAGACATTCATCCTGCTTCCAAGCAGCCTGACCATTGGCGTTAACCAGCCCAAGGGCGGGCGCACGAAAAACATGGAATTGTTTTGTCAGGTCGCGGTAGCGGTCGAAGCCCAGGCGGTAAAGTGAGAGAGGCGCGCCCCAATCCGTCAGTTGCGCTTCGGCGCACCATTCCAGCAGGGAGTACGGGTAGCCGACGGTCACTGCCCCGCCGTTCACATCGCTAGAAGCCTGATAGACATACTGCAAGTCTTCCAGCACCCGCCCGCGTGGACGCGGCCAGGAGGAACTATCCGGCGGAAAGATGCACACCCCTTCCTGAGGAAATTGTCGAACGACCAACGCCCGCAACGCGTCTGTATCTATCTCACCATCTTCCACAGCCGCATACAGGCTGGGCCATTTGCGCTGGAAACGCTCGCTTTGGCTCAGCAGGGCAAACGAAGAAAACGTCCCGCTGGACAGCAAGGCGTCCAGCGCGTCGAACAGGGCGTCGCGCCGACGGATAAATATCTGCGCATACACCGCTTGACGAAATTCGATTAGTTTGTTAATGTTCTCTTTGGTAGATGCTTATTGGTTCACAACTCCAAGTTTCGACGAAAGGACGATTTTGCTTAAGGGCAGAACCGCTCCTAATTTTATCTAAACTTGGGTTAAATAACATATTACATTATTTTCAATATTAGTGACGGTTTTCACTACATTATCATGGAATACATTATTAAAATTAATTAATAACCATAGCATTTACATGTCGAATAAGGAGAATTGCCCATGCAACACCCCGCCCGCTTTTGGTACATAACCTCCCTGGGGTTAGCACTTATGGCGCTGGCCTTGAGTGGGTTTATCTTCGGTCAAACTGCTTTGGCCCAACCCTCTCCACAGACCGTTGCATCTCCTACTCCGGTAGGCTCGGCCCCAACTGTGGATCATACCAAACTGCAAGCCTTACAGGGACCATTTACCTCTCCGCAGGAAGTCACCAAAGCCTGTCTTTCCTGCCACGCGGACGCCGCCAATGAAATTATGCACACCACACACTGGACCTGGGAATATGTTAACAAAACCACCGGTCAGACGCTGGGCAAGAAGACTCTCATCAACAACTTCTGCATTGATATCCAATCCAATGAACCGCGCTGCACCAGTTGCCATGTCGGCTATGGCTGGA
>DYKV01000455.1 GCA_020722415.1 Anaerolinea sp. | reverse complement strand
AATACTATAGATTTCTCAATCGCTGACGCTCCTTCGAAATGACAGAACAGGCATTAGAATTCCATCAAAATTGACATGGCTGTGCAGTTACTATTCCACAATAATTTTGCCGGTGATCGGGATATCCGCTTTGAATCTGGCTTTGCCAAAATGCCGCGGCTAGGTTTGCCAGACTTTTTCACAAATCTTGCGGAAGTGATAGCCATAAATGGCGAGGGTGATGCTGTAGGGAAAGAGACGGGGACGGCGGAATAAAGTCCAAAAGAAAAGCCGCCAATATTCGAATCGTTCTTTACCAATTACACCAAGTTGAATAATGGATTGAAAGAACGCTCGCAGATACATCAAGGAGGTAGAAAAGTCCAGATGTACTTTTAGGCGCGGGGGTTGATATTCTTGTAAAAAGGTGCGCACCCTTTGATAGTAGCTATTTGGTTCATAAATGTTTTGCAGGATCTTTTTATAACCTTGCACGAGTGGCTCTAACCCCATCTTGGGGAGGATGTTAGTTGTTCCATCCACATTGTCGCCGGAGAGATGGGCAAGTAAACGTCCTTCTTTCTTCATTCTTTCGTATAGACTTGTTCCGGGAGGGGCTTGTAAAAGACCGACCATGGCAGTAACAATGCCGCTTTTTTGAATGAATTCGATTTGACGCTGGAAGATGGAGGGGCGATCGTTATCAAAACCGACAATAAAGCCGCCTTGTACCTGCAACCCGTGATGCAGGATGCGCTTAATGTCTTTGATCAGGTTGCGTTCCAGATTTTGTTTTTTATTGCAACTTGCCAAGCTTTCTTCTTCCGGCGTTTCAACCCCAATAAAGACGGAGGTGAAACCGGCCGCGACCAGCATTTCCATGAGCTCACCGTCGTCAGCAAGGTTAATAGATGCTTCGGTGGAGAAGGTTATTCCTTTTTTGTCTTTTTGCCATTCGATTAATGCTGGAAGGAGTTCTGATTTTAATACTTTTTTGTTACCGATGAAATTATCATCCACAAAAAATACACTATCTCTCCAGCCAGCCTGATACATGGCATCTAACTCAGCAACGATATTTTGGACCGGTTTAGTGCGCGGACGGTGTCCGAGCAAGGCAGTAACATTGCAAAAATCGCAGTTGAATGGGCAGCCGCGTGAGAACTGGATATTGAGGGTGACATAATCGTCGAAGTGGATTAAATCCCAACGGGGTGAGGGAGTGGTGCTGAGATCAGCGTACGCGGGAGTAGTATAGATAGGCTTGGCTTTTCCATTTTCGAGGTCGGCAAGGAACGGTGGGAGAGTGATTTCAGCTTCATTCAACACAAAATGATCCACTTCAGGGAATTCATCGTGCTCATAAACAAATAAGGGTCCGCCAGCAACAATTGGGATCATTTGTTCCTTCAGTTGTTGAATGGTTTTATGAACGGATTTCCTTTGGGCGGTCATCGCCGAAATAAACGCCATATTCGCCCATTGAAGATCATCCATAGTCAGAGACCGTACGTTTAAATCCACTAAACGGAGATTCCATTCTTTAGGCAACATGGATGCAACGGTGAGTAATCCCAAAGGCGGGGAAACCGCTTTTTTTCCAATGAATTTGAGGGCGTGTTTAAAACTCCAAAATGTATCTGGAAATTGGGGGTAGATTAAAAGCACATTCATCATCTTCTTCTTTCTATGTGCTTAATGGATAATGACGAAAAGGAACATTTCTATTATAAACTATTCTATGAGCCGGTAGGTTAATTCCACATTACAATTTCTTTAAAGGCTAAAAATGCACCAGTAATGGCTACCATTTGCCCCAACAGTTCTGCTAGCCAGCCAGATAATAAAATGGTAACAAAAACAAAAGCAATTAAGCCTTGACTTAT
>DYKV01000454.1 GCA_020722415.1 Anaerolinea sp. | reverse complement strand
CCGCAATTGCTGTGCGCAGTGCTATTTCCACCTTTTCAATACGTTCATCGAGGTCGCGCAAGAGAGGCTGTAAATCCAACCGCCCGCGAATAAGAAGGCTTTCAATTGCTTGTTTGATGGTGCGCTCCCGTTCTGCAGTGAAATCCATGAAATCGGCTGGCGTGAAGGGATTGCGCAACAAAATTTCAAAAGCCTTGGGTGAAACCAGGTGCGAAGCAAAAATGTCGCGCACCAACGCCTCGCCACTGCTGGCTATCATTTCGGGCAGATATTCATTAGGCAGGCGGTTTCGGATAACGTAACGGTTGGTTTCAGCAGTTAATGGCGTACGATTTAAAATCGTATCCATGCTGACATCCCTGAGCTGTTCTTTTTCGCTCCAGGAAGATGGAATGATATGGTGATCGTCAAGGTCATCGTAGTGCGGGGCGTGACCAGTTGTCCAATCACGCGCTCCCTGCAGGATTAATAGATCAAAAACGCCGTTGTAAATGGATGAGCCGCGTTTAATCTCGCGGCGCAGGTCCAGACCCTGAAAGCGGGCTTCAAACTCGGTCAGTAATGCCGGCCGAGCAGATTCATCGGCCAGCCACATTTTGAAATCCAGAAAATCACGGGCGCTAGTCGATTCGACTGCGCCAGAATAACGATTGGTAAAAACGCTGGCCCAGTACCAGGCATGGACTTTGCGTTGAGCGTCCAGTTTTTGGTTGGGAGGTAAAGTGTTGATGTGTGCCTGGATAGTGGCAAAGACAGGTAATATCGAAACATATGGCACATACTTCGATGCAATGGCGCCAAACTCGCGCGGGTCTCGAAGTAGTCGGATCGACATTTCCAGCGCATCAACAGCTTTACTCCAGAGTTTTTCGAACTCGTGTGTATCATGAATCAAGATTTCCTTACGACTTTTGCCATCCGGCTCGCGGATTGTTTTTTCCTGCCCGGGAAGCAGAAAATACAGATATTTTGGCGAGCAATAGCCCTGCCGAAGAAGCGACATGGTTTGTAATACGTAGCGGTCCATACGCTCCGTTTCAACGCTGGCAAGACGGTGTTCATCTTCCCGCCACATATGTTTGAGCTGAAGTCCTTTGGGTTTGAGCAGGGCATTAATCAGGTCAAAAACATCAAGCCGAATACCGCGACTGTTGATTTGCGTGAAGATGTCACAAACTTTATCAATTGGCAATTCCTTATCCAGCTCCACGTAAGCAATTTGGTAATCCTGGGTGATACCGCGCAGATGCTGGCCGAATTTAGAGGCATCTTGTGCATACAGTTCAGCTTTTTCTGCTTCGGCCAAAGCTCCTGTCTGTTTGGCGGTTGCCGCCTTTTCGCGCCAGTAGCGCTCGTAACCCTGTGCCCAGTTCGAGAGTTCCCAGCCGCCGGCACCGATGATTGAAAGTGGAAAAATATGTTCTTCATATTGATTTTGGGGATCGGCAAGAGTTTTCTGCCAGCGGTTGGACAACCAGTCGTAGTAAAAAGCTTCATCATAGGCTTCTGCCATGAATTGATCAACGCGGATGAAATAAAACGCGCGGCTTGAGCGATTGGGTAACGGGAGATCTGGAGCCATGAAAACATAATACATGGCTGTCAGGCGCTGTTGACCATCCAGGACGATGTATTCTGGTTTACCGTTCCCTTGATAGCCATAGATGGGCTCACAAGACATGGCTTCGAAACTCTTTTTCTCGCCTTTCCACAGCAATAGACCGCCAATGTAGTAGTCAAGAAAAATGGACCGCATCAGGTCGCGGATATCCCAAGGTCTCCACTCGAAGTCGCGCTGAAAGTCGGGGATGACAAAGCGTCCCTCTTTGAGTTTTTCCACCAGGGAATTCAAACTGATGTGATCTGGTTTTTGT
>DYKV01000453.1 GCA_020722415.1 Anaerolinea sp. | reverse complement strand
AGGAGACATGGATTGACCGAGCAGGTGCGCTTCTGGGGGTTTGTCAAGGATATGGGTAATTTTTATCGAGCATTAGATATCTTGATCCACCCGGCTCTGGAAGAACCATTTGGCTTAGCACCTATCGAAGCCCAAGCTTGTGGTGTGGCTGTGGTGGCATTTCGATTTCAAGGCAGTGCCGAGGTGTTTGGCGAGGACAGCGCTTGGCTCTGCCCCCCTGGCGATATAAACGAACTCATTAATGCAGTCCAGCGGCTGATCAACGACGAAGATATGCGCCAAGACCTGATTGCCCGCGGCTATGTTAATGCGCTTCGCTTCGCACCAGCGCCTTTTTTTACCAAGCTGGAGCGCATCTATCAGGATATTCTAGGGTGAGCGGGATGGCTCCGAGAATAACTATCGCGGGCGAAATTTATTCCCCTAATCTTGGCGATGGTATGATTTATGAATCACTAGCTTATTTATTTAAGCAGAGGAACCCCTCAATAGTGATTCAACCATTAGATATTTCGGGGCGGTCACACTGGTCTGGGGCGAGCAAGCCTCCTCTCAAAACCAAGCTAACTTCCATTAGCAGACGATGGTTGCCAGGGCTTTCGCGTTGGATCAATGTGATGAGATTTGAGATGCAGTATTTAACCCACTTACAGAGCAGATGGCAAAGGCTCTTAGCGAAAACAGATTTGTTGGTGATTGGTGGCGGACAATTACTCATGGATAACCACCTGGATTTTCCGATTAAATTGTTACACCTCACTCGCTTAGCCGGTCGGCTGCATGTCCCAGTTCACATTGTGAGCGTAGGAGTGGGAGACCGATGGAGTCAGATAGGACATGATTGGGTGAAGGAAGTGGTTCATTCGGCGGTGAGTATCAGCGTCCGCGATGCTATTTCCCTCTCAATCCTCACCCAAATGTTTCAACGAAAAGACGCATCTCTCACAGCTGATCCAGCATTCTGGGCTAAGACTGTTTATGGTGTACAACCCGATCTAGTTAAGAAGAAAATCGGATTGGGAGTGCTGAACTACACTGATTTTCAGGCGCATGATCATACCGGCTCTGTATCTGCTAGCCAATGGCTAGAGTACTGGGAAAAAATCGCCATCGGATTATATCGTCAAGGTTTGCCAGTTGAAATTTTCACCAATGGTAATCTGTTGGATGAAGAATTTGCCCACCAGGTTTATCGACGGGCTTGTCGGGAAGCGCAAGGTCTACTTATAGCAGAACGAGCTAGGCATAGACGCACTTTAGCTTGGCGAATCGGCGGTTACCGAGCAGTTCTTTCGGCGCGTTATCATGCCAATATTCTCGCAGCCAGTTATGGTGTGCCGGCGAATGGTTTTGTTTGGGATAAAAAGATAAACTATCTTTACCAGAGTTTTGGTTATCGGGAACGGTTGATTAGTTTTTGGGAAAATCCCGTGTTTGAAGTGGTGGAAAAACTGAGCCAATTGGTTGATCCACTGCCGGATGATATTGTGGAGCGGAATAAAGATCTTGTTGCCTGGGATATCGCTCGAGTATTGGCATAAAAAAATCCATCTCACCGTTAACGTTGAAAATTTGAGGGCGAGAAGAAGAGAAAAAATGTGCCCCCTAATAAATAGAGAAAAAAATATTAGAACGCCTGTGTTTGATGCTCAATCTCAGAACGGGCTCGGAATACGCGCCGTTTGATTCTATAGAGATATTTTGGCGGGATACAGCGAACGATTGGAAAATAAAATGTAGCTTTGACCCACTGGCTCAATATAACAAGCTGCATTGGAAAGAAAATATCCCAGCGTTTAAGTTTGTAAGCTTGTTTATTGATGATTTCTACAAAAAAACTATTTTGAGAGGCAATCATCCACGACAGATAATGTTTAA
>DYKV01000452.1 GCA_020722415.1 Anaerolinea sp. | reverse complement strand
CGGTAATACTATAGAATAAGGTATCGAATGCGACAGCAGACCTCACAGCTTCGGGCTGTTTTTCAGAGGGATGAAGCTTATGATTGAGCAAGATAAACCAGCCTGAATAAAGTTGTCATTTCGGATGAGCGTTGGGATTCTCGGGTGAATTATTGAGCAAAGCATCCGCTAACTGTGAAAGATTTAGCTGACCATGCACAATATCTCGAACGGCTCCATAGCACCAAACGCCGGCCGTGTAGTCCAGGGTGGCTCCGATCACAAATGCAGCGTCCTCTTGGTATAACCGCAATAGATGCCGTTTTAAATCCATTCTCTTCAAAAAGCGAAGGCTGATTGTCTAGCATTCGGCAGGATAAATCCCTGCCTTAGTTCGTGGTAGTCGGCTAAAGCCGACTGGCCTGGCAGCCCGCAGGGCTTCTTTGGATTGAAGCATGACGCTAGTCCGCCGAACATTTTTCACTGGCTGGGCAGCCCGAAGGGCTGTATTCGGCGGGATAAATCCCCGCCTTAGTTCATGAAAGTCGGCTAAAGCCGACTGGAACAGTCCTTGTCATTTCAACGTACCCGTCTCTGTCATTTCGACGAACAAAGTGAGGAGAAATCTTCTCCCAGCAAGCATAAAGATTTCTCAGTTGCTGCGCTCCTTCGAAAATGTTCTGGCTCTTACGACCCATTTTCATCCGCCGATGGTGAGTTTTCGCTCATCAATAACTCCTTAGAAACACCCCCGATCAAGTCGCACCGAACGGATTCTGTGAGCTGCGGATCGGAATCCCACTAAATGCAAGTTGTAGAGCCAGTCGGCTAACCTATCGAAACCAAGTAGAGAATTGCCTATTGAATCGAAATCCAGTGAATTGAGTTACTCAGCATATCAAAGCAACCGGGATAACCCTCAGGCGGTTAGCTCAATCAAAGATATTATATTGTCTTTCCTCTTCTTCGCTGGTAGAGCAGCCTTTTGTAGAAGATTTACCTCGGTAAATTATGTAACCTTTTTCGATAATAATCGTCTAAATTTATAGCTGAGTAAGCATTCAATCTTTATTAGCAATAGAGGAAGTGTATCATGTCATTTATAAATGAAGCTGGATGGGATCGCATTGTGCGAGTCATATTAGGAATTATCTTACTTTACCTGGGTTGGGCTGGTGTAGTCAGCGGTGGTTGGGGAGTGTTCCTCAAAGTAATCGGTTTTGTGCCCCTGTTGACCGGTTTAATTGGTTGGTGCCCGCTCTACTCCCTGTTTAAATTCCGAACCAACAAATCCTCCTAAGAAAACTTAACTTTTAGAGCATATAATAAAATCATCATCAACGCAGGACAAACTCTGACTCTGTATCGTTGAGCCAGGGCATGTCTTGCGCGTCATAACCGTTAATTATTTGAGGCGCACATGAATAAAGATGAATTCCTAGAGAAACTCCGCCAAAATCCTCGCCCAGTCGTTGTCGATTTTTGGGCTGAATGGTGTATGCCTTGCCGGGCAATGGAACCCGCACTCCAGCGCGTTCAACAAGTTTATCAGGACAAGGTGGATTTATGGCGAATTAACACCGATGAAGAAACAGAGTTAGCCCGCTCAATGGGCATTCTTGGGATCCCAACTATGCTCGCCTACCATAATGGTGAGCAGGTTGCCCGACACACTGGCGGGCAGAACGATAATGGTATCAAAAACCTGTTCGAAGCTGCCTTGACCGGAATTCGTTCCACGCAACCAGGGATCAGGCCAGTAGATCGCATTATCCGATTAACCGTTGGCTTGATTCTAATCGCTTTTGCTTTTCAACCGGGCTTTTCCTGGGTCTGGGCAGTCTTCGGTGCCGTCATCAGCTTTAGCGCCGTATATGACCGCTGTCCGATTTGGAAAGCAAT
>DYKV01000451.1 GCA_020722415.1 Anaerolinea sp. | reverse complement strand
GCTAAAATAAAACGGGCTGCCTTGGTGTGGGCAGCCCGTTAGAGTCCTCGTACTTCAATTAGTGTTCTCACCTAAGTGAAGCTTCCCACACCAATGCGCGCCTCTCCATCTCCATCATGGACATCATCATGATGAATGTTGCTCTTGGCAGGGAAACAAAACCAGGTAGAACCATCCTTAATCCTTTACAATTTATACTATACTGAATTATCTGTTGGCGTAAATGGATAGATTCACCAAACATCAGCTCATCATTCTGTTGGAAGTGCACAAGCTGGTTTCTTATGAATGGGGTGGGTTTGGTTCCAACGGCCTTGTCATCCGGTAAATATGCATCGCCAGTTGGATTGCTAAACGATTTTCTGGTTTATCCAGCTCAATATTTGTGATTGCAGCAATTCTCTCCAGCCGATAAACGAGTGTATTTCGATGAATATATAATGCTTCGGCGGTTTGGGATAGATTACCATTATGAGCGAAGAAAGCCTCCAGGGTATGTAATAATTCTTCTGGATTATCAATCGCGAGCAATGGCCCTAATATTTCTTCTTGGAAAGCCATCAACTCAGGGCTGTGTTCCATTTGCAATAACAAGCGATAGACGGACAAATCAGAATAATAAAGGGGTTTTTTCTCATTCAAACGGCGCGCCATATCCAGCGCTTGTCCAGCCCGGGTGAAAGACTGACGCCATTCCTCTAATACTAATGCAGGAGTACCAATTCCACAGCGCACTGGAATTTGAGGGTATTCTCTTACCGCTTGTTCTAAAACAGCTTTGCCTAGTTCAATCGCTTTTTGTGGTTTGCCGACTTCATCCGCTAAGGCACAAAAACAAATCACTTCTGAACCCATCGGATGGACAATCGCCCGTAGAGCGCGGCGGGCAATTTCGCCATTAATGATGGTCTCTAATCGGCGCCGTGATGGTGAGTAAGCTGCGTCCCAAATAAAACGTAAGGCGACATGCGTCTGACGGGGATCTAAGCCCATAGTTTGTAACCACAAACTGGCATCCCGAGGGGTGAGGTTTTCCTGTAATAAAGCGCTCAGCAAATCCCCTTTTAATCGTTTTTCAGTCTCGCGGATGGCTTTATTTCTAGCCATTTCGATAGCGCAAACCAAACTACCTTGTTCAGCTACGAGATAATCCAATGAATCAAATTCTCCGCGAATCCCGACCATGGTGAGATACCCGCGCGCCATCTCACCAACAACTACCGGCGCAATTAAGCAAGATAACCCACCGGCAATATCCTGGGTGAAGATAGCCGGCTGGCTGCCCACCCGCTTTCGATCGAGAAGCGGCTCAGGGAAGTTACGCAATTCTCCAAGCTGTGAAAGGATATCTTCCCAGATACTAAGCAAAGTAGAAGAAGGGTGATGCGCTAAGACAACACCTCGTTTGTCTTGCAGGATAATACCCCTGGCAGTGATTTCTGCCATCATTTTAACTAATCCGTCTAATCCTTTTCCTTCCGCCTCCAACTGAGCAAGCTGAGCATGAATACGAGCGCCGCGTTCCACCACAGCCGCCCGCGCATTGATCAGCACTGCTAAAAGGCGTTTCTGAATCTCACGTTTATTTACATTTGGTTCCTCTTCAACATAACCAATTGGGATAGGGTAATCATTTACATTTATCTCTTCCTTAACTTTCCCAATAACTAATCCGGCTGCCACACCTTTTTCTTGGGCGTGTTGGAGTATATCCTGATCAAGCTCAGTTGGTTGGAGTAATAGCAGATCGCCAGATTGAGCTTCATTCAAAGACAAAGCTATCCATTCTAAATCAGTTGGCAACAACTCTGCTTCGCAGAGCCATATTACCGGCGAGTCGAGTGCCAAGCGTAATAATTCTTGAAGAGACAGCGGATTAGTAGCCATA
>DYKV01000450.1 GCA_020722415.1 Anaerolinea sp. | reverse complement strand
GGGGTGATCGAGGAGGTGGGGGTAAGGCCGGGGGTGGTGAGATTCTAGATTGGGAAATCTCTCGTAAAAGAGGGGGGGAGTATAATTGTTGCAAAATAGTAGACGGAGGGCCTATGCCCAACTTCTTTCAAAAGAAAGAGAAACGTAATCTTGAGAAACCAAAAACCGCAAAATCACATTGGGAGGGATTTTTGAAAGCACTGGCTTATGTTTTTCTTGCGGCGGCAATATTTCTATGTATTGGAGGGGTGTTTTGGCAACGTGCTGGGATTGAATTGACAAGTAAAAATGTTTCTGGAATGTCACAAAGGGAGGTGCTTTGGAAACTTCTTGTTGAGTACATAACTGACCCTGGGACTATTACAGGATTTGCAAGCCTGGCTCTTTCAATAGTTGTGTTCTCTTTTGAACGCAGGCATAAGGAGCAGGAACGAGACAAAGATATTAATGAGCGCTTAGAAAGGATGCGGTCGCTTCCATACCTGCAGCGATTGCGTAAGTTTATCGAATTGGAAAAAGAAGGAAAAGAAAAATCGTGGTCGAAGAATCGAGTCGAAGATCTTCAAAAGGATCGGAATTCTATTCTTGAATATGAATTTTGGTGGGAAGTAGGTGACCGGCTTCAAAGGGAAGACAATACTAAAGATTTGTCAGATATTCAGTATCTATACAATTATTTTTTTGTGACTCACACGGGTAGCGTTGATGTGCTTGCAAGAATTCTTGCTTCCTCGATAAGTCCTAAAGAAAACGTCTTTACTCTTATCTCAGCCATTCTGAAACTATGGGATGATTTTGATGTAAACGTCAAGGACGTGATTGTCGGTGCACTGAAAAAATTGTCTCAAACGATTGACCTGACTAATATTTCCAAGGAGGAATTAGCGCAAGTCTTTCAAACAGCTCACAGACGCCGTCTTTTACGGGAGACTGAAATCAGGGCGCTATTTCCACAGTTAGGTTATTTCCCACCTGCTGAATATGATGCGATCTGGCGACATTTGCCGCGTCGCTTGGATAATCCAAAAATTCTTGATTGGCTGAAACTACACTCCCTTGTTTCTAATCCTTTTGGCCCGAATGATTTGAAGAATCATCCCTTTTACCCTGAAGGTTTTGCACACCCTCACAACTGGGAAGAATTTTTAGATCCCTTTCCCCAGGGTGCACAATGCCCCACGCCGGAAGATACGAGGGCATTGGCATTTCTCATGCGTTCCGAATGTCTTCCAACAAGAAAGACAGATGCTCAAGGTAAGGCAATGGTTGATTTTGGGAAACAGGTTTTTCCTGTTTGGATTGTGCTTCAACAATCAGCGCCTTTGGAAGTGCCGCTGATTACATTGGCTAAGTCGGCAGCGCGGACATGGCTGGATATCCTTCCTTTTTCGCCTGACGCCATGCTTGATCTTCCACCCGCCAAACAAGACGCATTACTCGAATTACTATTTTGGGCTTTTGGTTCAGGCAATACGGTAATTGATTTACTTAAACGTGTGGGAATAAAGTCTGATAAGGGCGGCACCTTGCTTATTCGCAAAATCGAACAGTTCCAAAGCGGATTTTCTTCAGCGCATTTCCCGCAAGATGCTGTCCTGCTTTCATGGCTAAAAGTTAGGCCGCCTGATCTCAGTTATACATATCTAATTCTCCTTCTCGATGAATTTCCTGCCGCGGCGCGCTCCTGGTGGCTGGAGCAGTTCGGCCTTTTGATTCCCACTTTATCCCTGAACGGGCTCGTTACGAAGATGCTTACATCTGGTGAGCCGATTTTATGGTCTCTGCCCGTCATCCAATTGAATTGGTCTGCCGCTCGACTAAAAACATCGCTCAACACTCAGTTTGAGGCCGCAATGGATAAAAAAGTGCAGGAGGAAATGGGCACATC
>DYKV01000449.1 GCA_020722415.1 Anaerolinea sp. | reverse complement strand
AACCTGGATTATTCATAAATCAACACACAAAAACATATAAGTATTTATAAAATAATGGGTTATATGATATTGCCCATAAAAATTCAATTTAAAAACTTTACGATAAAAAATTGGTATAAAATTAACAAAAAAGGCTGGAAATTTTCAAATTAACTTATTATATTCTAAATAAGTTAGAATCAATCACCGGAGAAAATTCCATGACTGCTGAAATTGCCACCCACCAACGGGATAGCCGCACTCCAACGGCCTCCCAAGTTAC
The DNA here is from genome assembly GCA_020722415.1 of Anaerolinea sp. Taxonomy (GTDB): domain Bacteria; phylum Chloroflexota; class Anaerolineae; order Anaerolineales; family UBA4823; genus UBA4823. The sequence continues at coordinate 1,627 of DYKV01000449.1, read as the reverse complement.
CTTAAGTGCGCTCCAGGACACGCCCGTGGCGTTGGATTTTAATGGGGGCGAAATGAGTTCTGATGCCGGGCTATTGCTGCTCCGCGAAACGGAAGCCCAAATCCACCTGTTGCAGGCGATGGCGTCGTTGTTGGATGATCCCCGCGATGCCCGGTATGTGCAGCATTCCATCGCGGATTTATTGACCCAGCGGGTCATGCAAATTGCAGCCGGCTACGAAGATGGCAACGATTGTCAAACCTTGCGCCATGACCCGATTTTTAAAATGTTAGCCGAACGTTTGCCCGAAAGTGCCCCCCCGTTAGCCAGCCAACCCAGCATGAGCCGCTTTGAGAACAGCATCCGCCGTACGACCCTGTTACGCCTGGCTTATCTTTTCGCCGACCAATTTATCGCCAGTTTTGAAAACGAGCCCAAAGTGATTGTCATTGATGCGGATGATACCGAGGACCCCGTTTATGGCGACCAACAAGCCACGCTGTTCAATAATTATTATCAAAATTACTGCTATCTGCCCTTACATATTTATGAAGGCCTCTCGGGTAAACTGATTACCACCATTCTGAAGCCCGGCCAACGGGCGACGGGACGTCAGATGCTGGGCATTGTGAAACGCCTGGTGACCTATTTACGTCAGGCCTGGCCGAACACGATCATTGTCTTTTGTGGCGATTCCCATTTCGCCTATAATGAAGTCATGTCCTGGTGTGAAACCCAGGAACGGGTGCACTATGTGTTAGGTCTCACCGGCAATGCTGTTTTAGGGAAACAGAGCCAGGCGTTGTTGGAACGCGCCGTACAAAAATATCGTGCCCAACGCACGCAGGCGCGCGAACAAGGGGAGTCGGGCGATACGCTTCAGGTGCGGCTCTACCATTCGTTTTATTATCGGGCGCAAAGTTGGCCACAGTACCGGCGGGTGATCCTGAAAGTCGAAATTAGCGCGGCCGGCCGCAACCTGCGTTACATCATCACTGACCTGCACCAGGCCAAAGCGCAAGTGCGGTACCAACAGGTCTATTGTGGGCGGGGGCAGATGGAACTGTATATCAAAGAACACAAATTATATTTAAAATCCGATCGCACCTCCTGTCGCCGCTTTGAGGCCAATCAATTTCGGCTCTTTTTGCATTCCGCGGCCTACGTTTTAATCCATGCCCTGCGCGCCAATGTGCTCCAATACACCGCCTGGGCCAACGCCAGCATGCAAACCTTGCGTTTACGCTTGTTTAAAATCGGCGCCCGCATTCGGGAACTGAAAACACGCATCAAGGTTGAACTGCCCACCGCCTTTCCACTCCAGGCTGTCATGCGCCGTAGTTTTCAACTGTTTGCGGCCTTGCCCCCAACCGGTTAACCGAGGAAAAGCAGGGGGAGGCTAAAAATTTCAGGTCATTTTTGAGGGGGCGGGGGAGGAGTTTGCCCTAAACTTAGTATAAACGCAATAAATTGCGATTTTACCCAATAAATATCCCTATGTTTTACTTTAAATCGAGTTTAACAACCAACAAATTCATAGGAAAAACTCATTCGACCGGCCGATTTCCAGGATAAGGCAAATTTTTTCCCGATAATGGCCACCTCGTTCCCTTTTGGGGCCGGTTTTTAAATTTATGAATAATCTAGG
>DYKV01000448.1 GCA_020722415.1 Anaerolinea sp. | reverse complement strand
TTGGGCAAAGGAGTCTTTGCCTGCCCCGCCGCTGCCGCTAAAACCAACCGTTAGGCGTTTGTCTTTGAAAGTCATTACACATGAATCATATTAGACTCACCGATTTGGATGAACTGGCTCTTACAGTCAGGGAAACAAAAGCGAAATCGTATATTACAGAAGCGATTGACGCTTATCGTGGCGGTGCTTATCGTGCGGCTATTGTTTCGACATGGATTGCTGTCACCTTTGATATTATTTCAAAAATTCGTGAACTCGCATCACAAGGGGATAGTGCCGCTAAAAAAATTGCGCAAGACCTTGATAAAGCAATTTCAGCAAAAGATTTTCGTAAACTTCAAGCTCTTGAAGATGACTTTTTGAATAAAGCACATGTTGATTTTGAATTTTTGTCTTCGCAAGAGTTTATAGACCTCTCACGTCTAAAGGATGACAGAAACCTTTGCGCTCATCCTGCGTTTGTAACAGAAGATGTACTTTTTCAGCCAGAACCTGAACGTGTTAGATTGCATATTGTCCATGCTATAAAATACCTCTTGCAACACCAACCAGTTCAAGGCAAATCAGCCTTAACAAGATTAGTTGCAGATATAAAGAGTATTTCGTTCCCAAATGAAATAGAAACTGCGTCTGTGTTCTTAAATTCAAAATATTTAGACCGTGCGAAAACCGCTTTAGTCCAAAATTTAGTTGTCGCGTTATTAAAGGCTTTACTTCACGGTGATGACCCAGACTTACCGCCAGCATTTTCAAGTCAAGTTGCATTAACTCTCCAAGCAATTGCTTTAAGGCATCCTAATTTGTACGAAGCGCGTATGAGTGAAAGGTTGCCATCAATAGCGGAGAGTTTATCCGACAGTCTTTTACCCAACCTATTTCAATTACTTGGCGCAGACCCTAGATGTTGGGGTTGGATTGGTGAACCAACAAGAATACGCATCAAGACATTTGTGAGTGTTGGAGTGTCACAACCTGCAACGCGAAATATTATCTTCAGAGCGGTTAATGTCGAAGAATTAAAGCCGCTGATTGTCAATGCCTTCAACTCCTTAACACCTGAAAGTCAAATCGGAGTAATTGCATCTACCCCACGACCCGAATTTGCCGATAGAGCAATTCAAATATATTCAAGTGCTTCAAGTTTTCGGGGAGCCGAAAGCTTAGGTACGTCAGTAATAATCCCCATGATTCGGTATTTTTCGGGGAATGATGTGATAAAAATTCTTGAAGTTGTAAAGAAAAATGGTCAAATATGGGACGCCGCTGGAACTCCCACAATTCTTGAAGAGCTCTTTGATGGCACAATTAAACAAATCAACATAAGTCGAAACGCATGGAAAGAATTGTTTGATTTTCTTGCTCCGCATCATTCATGGTATGTTGAAAAAGGATGGGATTGGTCTAATTCAAATTGGATTGGATTAATCAAAAAATTAGAGAAAGTCGGTATTAACATTCCGCCACTATCTCCATTTTGAATAGAACAGCGAGTCTTATGAAAGAAAAACGCCTAACACAGCGTCCTGGGAAACAGCTCGATTTCAGGCTGGGGCGAGTTGGAAGCCAAGTTTGGCGGCTTTCTTTTACGTGTTCCGGTGTCACGGGTCCGTTGACGGCTTGCTCCCCTGTTTCCCACAGGAAAAATGATGGCCGCCATCATGACCGGGTGCAGCGGACAGGGCTTCGCCCTGCGGGTACGGGGCGGCTTGGCTGGCAGTCGTTTTGGTGTGCGAAGGCGTCTTGCCCGTCCGCCCTGCCGCTAACGCAAACCGTTGGGTGCGTAAGTTGAAAAGTACCTGACTCTGCCGGAATTTGTGGTTAACGGCTGACACCAGACATAGAAGTCGAAACCATGAGATTGTGCAACCAATTGTCATGATAAACGAAGC
>DYKV01000447.1 GCA_020722415.1 Anaerolinea sp. | reverse complement strand
TGCACTGCCACACTCACGTGATACAAACCCTCCAACAGGGGCAACCTTTCAACCTCGTACAACATCCAACCCTTACCCTCTACCCGCCCCAAGTCTATACCCGCAAATTTCGTATTCGGTCCCGTAATATGTGTGCCATCGTTGTGGTGAATCGCCATGCCAAAGACAGGAGAATCGATTGGTTCATGGGCTTCATATTCAATCCGCAAAATAAAAGTTTCACCGGTCTGAAAGATGTTTTTTGGGTTGCCGTTCTCATCTAAAAATTCCACGTTCGTAATCTCGATCTTTCGATTACCCCAGCGCCAATCTTCCCGATCAGGTTGTTCTTCTGTCAAATGTTGTTCTTCTTGCTGGCGGATTCTACCTAAGTAGCGGTCTGCCACTTTGGCAGCATTCCCTTCCGCTACAATTTGGCCATGGCTTAGAAAAATCGCCCGCTGGCACATAGTTTCTACTCGATTGATATCATGAGTTACCAATAAGATCGTCGTCCCCTGAGCTTGAAAACTCTGTATACGTTCAAAGGAGCGCGTCTGGAATTCTGTGTCGCCCACACTCAGGATTTCATCCACAATCAGAATCTCCGGACGCTCATCGGTTGCCACCGCAAAACCGAGTCGGGCAACCATGCCCGATGAATAGGTGCGCAAGGGTGCATCAATAAATTCTTGCAGACCAGCAAACTCCACGATGCGATCAACCCGCTTTTCCATTTCTTTTTTTGAAAAACCCAAAATTGCTCCATTTAGGAAAATGTTTTCACGCCCGGTCAGCTCAAAATCGAAGCCGGCGCCTAATTCCAACAAAGGAGCAACTTTACCCTTTACTCTAACTCGCCCCTTGGTAGGTCTCAAGACGCGCGAGACAACTTTTAATAAAGTGCTTTTCCCCGCCCCGTTAGGGCCAATGATCCCAAACACTTCGCCAGGATACACATTTAGATTAATGTTTTGCAAAGCCCAGAAAGTTTGATGGCTAATCTGACCCCGCAATGTGCGGATAATATATTCTTTCAAAGTCGGAATCTTTTCGCTGGGCATGCGATAGCGAACGCCAACATCAGCCAGCTGAATAACCGGCCGAGATTCGTTTATCACTTTGATTGATTCAAATGCGGTATGCAAATTCATCCACCTTACGGGTAAATATCAGCCAGCCCGCTATTAAGGTGATTAAAGCCATCATGAACGTAAACAGCCATAAACTAATCGGTGGCATTTTTGCAGCGTAGATCAAGGTGTGAAAGAGTTCTAACAAATGCAGCAGCGGGTTAAGGCGAATGAAGGGTAAATATCGAGAGGGGATAATGCTTAGCGGATAAATGATTGGGGTAAGATAGAACCACACCGAAAGCAAAACATTGAAGATATAGACAAAATCCACAAAAAAAACCGCCACGGTGGAAACCAACAAGCCCATTCCTAAGGTAAACATCGCCAAGATCAAAATCGCTAACGGTAAGGTTACCAGTGAAAGGGAATAAGGGTGACGCATAAAAACCATAATCAAGCCAAGTGGTATTAAGGCTAATAGGTAGTTGATCAGCCCATTACCCACCACCGATACAGCAAAAATTGTGCGGGGAACATAAATTCGCTTTATCAAACTACTCCCCCAAACCAAGGTATCCATGGCATCATTAGTGGATTGGGAAAAGAAATTCCAGAACAAAAGACCGGATAAGATATAAATAGCATAATTAGGAACATTGAAGCGAAAGATTTGCGAGAAAGCGATGGTCAAAACAAGAGTGTTCAGCAATGGGTTGAGTAAAGTCCACACCACCCCGAGAACAGAACGTTTATAGCGGGTCTTTATTCTATTCGCAATTAGAAGCTGTAATAAATCACGATACCGCCATAATTCAATGAGTTCGTTTATTGCTGG
>DYKV01000446.1 GCA_020722415.1 Anaerolinea sp. | reverse complement strand
TTTGGGAACAGAGCCTTACCTTGTCAAGATTGGCAATCATGTCGTTATAAATAACGGTGTGCATTTACATACACATGACGGAGGAACATGGATATTTAGGCGTGAATATCCTAGTTTGCGTGTTTTCGGGCCGATAATCATAGAAGACAATTGCTTAATTGGCGAAAATGCGCAAATACTTCCAAATGTTACCATTGGGGAAAATTCAATTGTCGCCGCAGGATCAGTAGTTATAACAGATGTTCCTCCAAATTCTATTGTCATGGGTGTTCCTGCAAGAGTTTTCGGATCTGTTGCAAAGTATAAGGAAAAATGTATTAAGATTTGGAATGATCAAAAACCACCGAATCTGCATCCTGATGCCAATATGGAAAGTTACTTAATGTCACCACATCGCGCTTATATTTGTGAGCAACTGAAGGAACATCTTTCAGAGTATTACAAGGATAAGTTAAGATAATTTTTTTAATCGGTGTAAATATTGATCTGTACAGATATAATTGATAACTTTGGTAAATTGACATGTCTGTCTAATTTATGGAATTCTCTTGCTCTGCAAGCAACTCATTCTTCGCCTTTTTTGTCATATGCATGGGTATCGTCATATTTCGAGCATTCCTTGAGCTCTTGTGAGCAATGGTTTGTTGTTGCAGCTTTTGAAGGAGAAGAGCTTGTTGGCATTCTCCCTTTGATTGCTTGTCCATATTCTTTTGTCGGTTTTTCTGGCATTATTCTGCGCTGCCCTCATGACGATCATACGTTTTGTGGAGATCTTCTCGCCGCACCTGGTAAAGAGCTAAAAGTTATCCCTTATCTCCTTGTGGCTGCAGCCCAGTATTATCCCCGTTTTTTGTATATTCAGTTTAATCATGTTTCTGAATGTTCTCCTATCTTGCAATATCAAGATGCGCTACCCCGAGGCCTGTCTTTTTTATCCAGCCCTTCTGGCTATGGGAGTTTTTTGCCTATACATGGTCATTTTGACAGCTATTATAAAAACCTTAGCGGAAACTTTAGGCGCAATTTAAGAAAGGCGCGGAATAAGCTTGAAAAATTATCTGGTGTTAAGCCGATCTTTCTCGCCGGGCCCGATGCCGCCATGGACAGTTTTGTGCGATTTGCCACGGTCGAAGCCCAAAGCTGGAAACGTGATGCTGGCACTGCCATCCTGCTCTCCACTAAGCTTATGGCCTTTTATGGTTGTTTGACAAAGCGGCTTTCTGAGGCTGACTGGCTTGAATGGCATTTTCTCGAGGCTGATGGGAATACAATCGCTGGTCATATGGCGATACGATTTAATCGTACTTTAGTATTATGGAAGATTGGCTATGATGCCGAGTATTCCAAATGTGCCCCGGGAAATATCCTGCTCGAGGAGCTTATCAAAAAGGAATACGCGTCAGATGAGATTGACATGATCGACTTTGTGACAGATATGCCATGGCATGCTAATTGGATGGTCTCTAAGCGCTCTTATTACAAGGTGCGGATCTTCCAGCGAGGTATTAAGCCGAATATATATCGGTTAATGGATAAGGTTCGATATCTTTTGAAGACTCTCCCATTGGCGAGGCGTTCTGTAGAATATTACCGCGATCTTATGGCAAAATATAAGAATGCGTGAATCTGACATAACGGTTGTTGTGCCGACATACAACCGTTCACATCTCATCTTACGCGCACTTTCTTCCGTTATCTCTCTGCTTTCCAGCAAAGATGAAATTGTTGTTGTTGATGATGGATTCACAGATGATACTGCAGCAGTGTTACGCGCGCTTGCAGGGAGCATCCGCTATATGCGTCAAGACAACAAGGGGGCGGGCTGGTGCCGCGCGCAATAGGGGTGTTTTGGAAGCGCGAAATTCGCTGGTTGCTTTTTTGGATTCGGACGATAAATGG
>DYKV01000445.1 GCA_020722415.1 Anaerolinea sp. | reverse complement strand
GATTGTAATAAAGGGGATTATTTAGCGATCAAAGTAGATGTTCTTTCCACTGACAGAGAGAGGGATACCCATGACGAAATCCCAATCTACCAAGCCCGTATCGCGGGCAACGGCACCCACTCGGTACATGATTCGGTTGTCTACATTGAATAAGCTGGCGGTTTTTACCGCGGATCCGAGCGCAATTCCCATATCAAGCAAACGGTAAGCACAGGTTGGACCACGGAATTCTTCATCCTCTTGTCGCGTAGTCTCCAATTCAGCACAGGTTGAATAGCCACAAGCGCCACAATTCAGTCCCGCGGTTTCGGCGTCTTTGATCCCAATTAAGACTACTGCAGCAGATTTCATGACATTGCGCGCGTCGCGATCAAAGTTGGATTTATGCTTGCGTTCACCAAAAGCGATCATAGCACTCGCTAATTGAGTTAATTCCTCACCTTTGAGAGTCTTGACTAAAATGAAATTTTCACCTTTTGTTTTTGGGGCAGTGATTGCTGAAATTTCCATCATTTGGGCGACTATTTCTATTGCATCCATGGTTATGCTCCTTACAAGTGAAGGTTTTTGGGGGTTAGATATTTTTTAGGGCGATCTCTTTTGGTGTTTGTTGATCGTATAAATGGGCTTTGGCGATGCGTTTGCTCAGTGCAGGATGAGAGTAGAGCAGTAATTCTACCCAAGCCTCAGGCTCGGCTTCAGCTAGGTTCTGATCTGCTAATCTTACTAGGGCTGATGCATAAGCAGAACCTTTTTTGGTGATTTGTAAAGCGTATTCATCCGCTAAACTCTCGCGCCAGCGTGAGAAAGCGTTGACTAAAGGCATGGTTATTAATTGATATGCTCCTAATAGGATTAATAAGAGAGGAAACGCAGCAATATTGCTGATAAAGCCTAGGTTAAAGCGATGGATACTCCAAGTTAGTCCAAGGGATACTGCATACATACCAAAGACGGTACTGATTGCAGAGATCAATAAGAGGTAGAAAATATCTTTATGGACATGATGGCCTAATTCATGGGCGAATACTGTTTCGATTTCATCAAAGGTAAATGAATTTAATAGGGTGTCGCCAATGATGATGCGCCGGGTTTTACCTAATCCGGTTAATGCCGCATTGGCAGCTTTGGTACGGCGGCTCATGTCTATGGCATATATCCCTTCTACATGTGCGCCGGCTTTGTTGGCTAAGTTTTTTAGTCGCTCAATTAGTTCTTGATATTCATTCCCTAATGGGGTGAATTTGTTAAAGATGGGAAAAAGAAGCACTGGCGCTAAATAGGCAAAAAGGACATTAAAGATCAATAGAAATCCACTCACCCAAATCCACCAAGTTTGTGGGTAATGACGGAGGATGAGGTAAATGATCTCGATTATCAATAGACCGATAATTCCTCCTAGAAGAAGGATTTTTATCTGGTCGCTAATCCAACCAAGCCTAGTTTGGGTAGAGATTTCAAAGCGGTGCGGTAGGATGAATGATTCATAATATGTCAGGGGAAGATCAATGAGGTATAAACCTCCGCCGAAGATGAGTAGATAAACGGCTATTTGTAGCCAAACGTTAGGGATGACGCTTTGGATGTAATTTGTTAATGATGCAGACCAACCACAGATGATCCACAGGATAGCATATAGAGCGCTGATCAATAGGTTGCCTATCATCAATCTGCGGCTGATGCGGGCATATTGATGGGCTTGTTCTTGGCGATGTTGATCGGGAGCTAGATTGTCCATATATAAAATTATAGCACGATGAAATAACCACGAACGCACATGAATCAGCAATTCTCAATAGGTAGTAACCATTCAGCTAGATTGTTTACTGGTTATATTCGGCGGGATAAATCCCCGCCTTAGTTCATGGAAGTCGGCTAAAGCCGACTGGCTGGACAGCCCGAA
>DYKV01000444.1 GCA_020722415.1 Anaerolinea sp. | reverse complement strand
CCCCCAAAAGAGGGGGTATAATAGTTGCTTGATTTTTTGCGGCGATAGGTCATAATTAACTAGGGGGTTGTACTGCCCTAGGAGAAAATCACATGCTGTGTTGCTCGGATTGTGGACGATTGCTTCCCGCCAAATCTCTTCACCTAGGGTTGAACAGGGTGTTGTATTGCCCTGAATGCTGGGGAGAAATATTCGCCCTGTGTGAACACTGTGGCGCTCTTTGCTATCGCGCTGGTATGCAGTGTTACCAAGACGCGTGGTTGTGTTGTTGTTGCTATGCTGCCGCAACCGATGATGCTTGGTGGCACCCGACGGGTTTTAAGGGCCGGCAGGTCTATTTTAATTTTCCCTCTCGACGCCGTTTCGGAGTCGAGATTGAAACCGCACGTTGTCCCGATTATGAGGATTTGACCGACGATGCGGTTTGGGGGTGCAAATCCGATGCATCAATTACGGGTCTAGAGTTTGTGTCCGATATTTTATTCGGAGACGATGGGCTAATCGAAATATATCGGATTTGCGATTTTGCACAAAAACATGGATGGTCTGTCGATCGTCGTTGTGGACTACATATCCATTTGGATATGTGGGATGAGCCTAGCGATCGTATGCAGGCTATCGCGCTGGCCTATTTATTGACCTATGAGGTCTGGGCCAGTTTTGTTGATCCTGTGCGACGGGCTAGTACTTACTGTAAGCCTTGTCGTGCGACAATTGACGATATTGCCGAAATTGAGAATTGGGATAATTTTTCCAGTCATCAAGATCGGCACGAATGGATCAATTTTCACGCATTTTGTCGTCATGGGAGCTTTGAGGTTAGGCTACATCCGGGAAGTATTGACGGCAAAGAGATTGTTAATTGGGTTACGGCACATGCTGTTTTTATGGATTGGGCAGCAAATGCCGGTTGGGATGGTGTAAAAAATGCGCTAGACACCGACGATCGCTGGAAGGTGCTAGCCGATATTTGGCAAGATGCCGGTTGTCACGATTTGGTGGATTATTACCACCAACGATCCCTTAATTTTTGTGGAGATACAAATGGATAAGGTAGCACAAATGATTAGGTTAGTTGAGTCAGCGTTACGGGTCGCCCGTATCTGGGAGTCCGATCCAATCGCTAAGCTCGCAAGGGTTGCGCTCATTCGAGAGCTTGCGGCCCTTGAGCAGATTCAAGCGCATTTGCGAGATGGACGGGATACACCGCAATTGCGGCGCGCGTATAAATGTGCAAAATTTAACAATGCAATTGTGCGCCGCGCGTGCGACATACTGAAAAAACGCACTTGACAAATCGTTTTGGCAAGTGTATACTTGGATAGAGATAGAGAGAAGGTGTGGCGCAAACCGCGCGCCGAGTCCTCCTGTTCAAAAAAAAGCCCCCTACTGATTTTTTTTCGTTCAAAATTCCGTTTTTGGGTCGTTAAAGTTAGTATAATCGATATAATCGGACTTTTTAATTGGCGCAACCTGACTCGGTAAACCGAGATTGACGGTTGCGTCGTTACTAGCACTGGCGCCCCCTTTGCAGGCTACGTCGTGGAAAGCGTAGCCTTTTTTATTTCTAATCGACAAACTCGTTACCACTAAAAGGGTAATAGTGGGAGGGTCAAATTAAAAAACCTGAAATCATTAAATAAGTAATCTCGGTTTTGAAAAAGCGCTTAGTTAATTTTAGGATGGGAAGAAAAAGAGAACTTTTTGAGAGAGAGCCTTAAAAAGCAATTAGCGTATATAACGGGTCCCCCCAAAGAAGGTCTATGGGCATCTAGGGACGCCTAGGGACGCCTAGGGACGCCTAGGGACGCCTAGGGACGCCTAGTGGCGGGGTGTCTAGTGGCGGGGCATCTAGGGGCATCTAGGGGCATCTAGGGGCATCTAGGGGCATCTAGGGGCATCTAG
>DYKV01000443.1 GCA_020722415.1 Anaerolinea sp. | reverse complement strand
AAGGTGTCCGTAAGACGGTGGGGGTCACTCCCCTTCCATAATCTTGATCTCTTCATCCGTCAGTCCGTACAACTGATAGACCAACTGATCAATCTTCCGCTCCAACGCACTGGTGTCCGCTACTAGTGTATAATTTCTTTTTCTATGAAATATTGCATAGTTAATGAAGTGTGAATATTGAGCTGGATAAAGGGAAATATCTTGAGAATCAGAACGCAAATTATTCCGGTTAACCCCCATCATCCAGAGGAGGAAGCAATTGCATTTGCCGCTCTGGTCATCAGAAGCGGTAAATTGGTGGCATTCCCCACCGAAACGGTATATGGGCTAGGCGCGAATGCGTTTGATTCCGAAGCAGTTTTGCGGATATTCAAGGCGAAAGGTCGTCCCAGCGCAGATCCATTGATCGTCCATTTGGCTAGTAAAGATGATCTCCGTTTAGTGACAAAAGGCGCGCCGGAAATCGCCTGGAAATTGGCAGAAAAGTTTTGGCCTGGTCCTTTGACTTTGGTGCTCCCCAAATCAGGACAAATCCCGCTCGAAATTACGGCGGGATTGAACACAGTGGCGGTGCGTGTTCCGGCTCATCCGGTCGCATTAGCTTTGTTAAAAAAGTGTCAATTACCTATAGCAGCTCCATCCGCTAACCGCTTTGGTCACACCAGCCCAACCACTGCTCAACATGTCTATGATGACTTGGCCGGAGAGATTGATCTGATCCTGGACGGAGGCGCTACTATTATCGGGGTTGAGTCGACTGTGCTGGATATCACCAAGCATCCGCCGAGGATATTACGCCCAGGCGGCGTCACCTTGGAACAACTTACAGCAATACTTGGGGAAGTTGGCTATACCCCAACCCCTGCTCTAAACGATCAGCTAGGAGCATTCCGTTCGCCGGGACAATTGGAAAAGCACTATGCGCCGCGAGCTAAGCTGATTTTTTTTACCAACCCGGACGTGGAGAAAGCGGTAGAAAGCATGATTTCCATGGCGAGGCAGGCGAAAGACCGTCATCAGCAAGTAGGCATCATGTTGATGGAGGAAGACCGCCCCTTTTTCGAGGAGTTAGCCGCAGTACTCTTTAGCCTTGGGGAGGGGAAAGACCCGGCTGTAGCAGCAGCTCGCCTTTACGATGGAATGCGAGCGCTTGACCAAGCCAGAGTAGATTTAATTCTCGTCCGCGATTTTGGTGGGCAGGGGATTGGGCTGGCGATTAGAGACCGTTTAAAGCGGGCAGCCAGCCAGATTGTGACCTAAATAATTTGACAATGTCACATTAAACAATTGTTCTATAAAACTCTATGCTTTCTGTCACTGCGAGCGAAGCGAAGCAGTCTTTTGGTTTGCGAGGGGATTGCTTCGTCGCAAAGAACGCTCCTCGCAATGACAACTATACGAAAATGTGACATTGTCAAACTACCCAGGTATTGTTGTTTCGAGATGAAATAACATTGTACAATGTAGTCATACCTCCATGCAGTCAAGACCGGCACCAACTGGTGCGTTAGAGCCCATTTTCGAGGTTTCATAATTATGTTATGAGTAGCGTAAGCGACTGAGAAATCTTAGCCAACAGTTTAAGGTTTCTCGCTTTCGCTTGAAACAACAATACCTGTGTAGTTACAATAATTGTTTTTTTAACCATTTCCCCAGATGGTTTTACTTTCTCTGCAACAGCCAAATACTATCCTTCAATTGTGTGTATTCTTGAGCTTGCCAAATTAAACTAAACTGCGTTTGTAAAACCGCCCTTGCCAAGTTAATTTAAGATAGTGTCCTATTAAAACAGCCCAATCTAAAGCTGAAGACCAAATTTATCAGAACAAACTCACCCTGCTAGCAGCCGGCCATCTAGCGGCGATTGTTAACGCCCAGGCAGTCCACCTTGTCCAACTGCACCAT
>DYKV01000055.1 GCA_020722415.1 Anaerolinea sp. | reverse complement strand
ATTACTAATAAACGAGGACAATCGTTAATTGAGGAATTGCTAAGAAGTCCAGGAAAAGGTATTGTGGGAGCATTTTCTCCAACCGGGTTAGGTGTCTCGACCGGGCATGATTACCTTGCGCGTGGTTTTTATGATTATATTACCTCAACTAATGGAGAAAATTGGCGATTAGGGATGGCTGCTTTGAACGCGAAATTAAATTTGTATAATAAGGATCAAAGAGATATAGATTTAGTGTTCACCTATACGATTTTTGGTGATCCCGCATTATGGACTGCTCCAATACCACCCAAGCAATAATAAGCAATTACAAGTCACAAGAATTGAGCACCGAAAATAATATCTTAAGCCATCAAAACATTAAAGGGGATATCTATGATATCGTATTAAAAAATATATATTCTGGGGGTAGTGTATGGTTTACTATTGTTGGGACAAGTATGGTTCCATTTCTAGTTGATGGGAACAAGGTATTGGTAAGATTTGAAAAAGTTGAGAACCTCCGATGTGGGGATCTAGTTACCTATAAGACTGGGAATGAGCTAATCACTCATCGGATTATCGGAATAATTGATAATCGAATATTAACCAAAGGAGATTACTTAAGTTTACCGGATAAGTTAATGGACAAAGATTCTCTAATTGGGAAGGTTATAATAATATTTAGAAATAATAAAAATCTAAATATGGAACAAGGAAAATTTGCGGTTATTAATTTGATAATCGGTTATTTACAACGAGTGATTGGTTTATTTGATTTGTTTTTATTTAATACATTTTCCAGTCCCCTTCAAAGAAAAATAGAAATAAAATTATTTAATGTCATCCATATAGGGATTGGCTTAATTGAAAGGATTTTGATTGGTGGATGAAGAGAACATTAATTTATTAAATATCCCGGTTAAAAATGATAACATTTTGATTGAAAAAATCCGTGATTCAAAAACCGGACAAATGGAAGCAATCATTATCTTGCCTGACAAAGGTGAGGTAAAAGTAATAAACGAAGTTGGATTAATAGTATTAGAATTGATTGATGGAAAAAACTCCCTAAGAAATATAATAAATCGGATTCAATCACTTTATGATGCTTCCATGGATGATATTGAGAGGGATGTTACAAATTTTATCATTGCTCTTAATTCAAAAGGAATTATACGGTTCTAATCATAATCAGAATAAGAATATTATCGAAATGAATAGTATAAGTAGATTTCTGAATCCCAAAATAGTAATTAATCTTCTTTTCGTTTCTATTATTTTTGATCTATTTATGACACGAATGGAAACAGGATTAGCTGCTGTTACTCTAATTGATTTCACGGTAACCTATGAGGAAAATCAAGTGAAATTAAATTGGAATACGGCAACCGAACCCGACAATGCTTTATTCTTTATTGAACGTAGGGATGCTGAAAGTGGAAATTTTACAAGAATCTCAATATTCAATCCTGAAAATAATACTGAATCGAATTTTATTCTTCCAAAAGGAGATTCAGTAAGTGGTGGGAGTTATACCGTATATGATAAACATCTGATTAATGGGGTTGTTTATTCCTATAGATTAGTTGCTGTTGATCTAAATAATAACTTGGAATATATAACACCTACATCCGTATACAATCCACCACATACAAGCACACCAACCGCAACTGTTAAACGGACCACTTCGACCCCTCGCAAAACCAAATCCCCCTCCAATACAGCCACCAATACTCCACTTCCACCGACCGCGACTTATCATCCGATTTCCCCAACGGTGAACCCCCAGCCAGCTAATCTTACCCCCACCCCGACTGCCCTATCAAATACTCCAACACCAAGCCAAGCGGTTATCGTGATTCCCACCCTAGGTCTTCCAAGCGTTACCATAATTTTTCCGACGGAGCCCGCGTCACAAACAAGTTACCCAAGCGCCTCCGTTGTTAGTACGCCTTCCAATAATTCGGGCTGGTTCACTCCCCGGCGGATCACCGTCATCGGTTTGATTATCTCGATTTGGGTGATCTTAGCGGGCGGCTTCTTTATAGTTTTAAAGAAAATCGAATAGACATTAAATGCTAATGAGATCGAAACGAACCTATCTGCTAGGCATTTTGGGGTCATTCGGTTTGATCTTAATCTCCTTTGCTAGTTGGTTGTACCTCAATAACCACTATCTGACCCGATACAATCCCATTACTAACAATCTAACGATACAGAAAAGGAGCGGGTTAGTGCGGGTAACCGATTCGGGATTGGTTAAAATTCCTCAAAAGCTATTACGCTCGATTGGCTTTCAGCCACAAGAAGTCCAAAACTGGCGATTAACCTACCGAGGTGTAGAAATTCCATTTTGGCTCACGAATTCATCCGCTGCGGCAGAACTGGTTTTTTATGCTCCGCCCACCCAAAGTGAGTATAGCAAAGATGCCTATTTTGTTCTCTCTCCACGATCTTCACCAATTCCAGAAAAAGACAACGAAGTTTATACCAGCCTAAAAACCCTTGATTTAAGATCAATCATTCAAAAACTCTCTAATGGGCTAAAAGGCTACATTCTCGTTCCAACCGTAATTGGGGAGGATGTGTTGTACCAACCGTTAGCTGGCGGAGACCCTTGGTTTTGGCGTCGTCTGGTATCTCCCAGCGAACAAGAGATTACCTTCTCATTAAAACAAGCGGTGCAGGGTAAGGCGCTCTTGCGGGTGAATCTATGGGCAAGCACCGAAGCAGCGCTCACTCCTGACCACCATTATCAAATTTATTTAAATAAAAATCTGGCTGCAGATGAATCTTGGGATGGAACGGGTTATCATCAGCTCGAAGCGATAATCCCCGCTACTTTTTTTCAAAAAGGGATAAATCGCCTTTCCATTGTTGGCATTCTTCCTCCAAAGATTATAGTGGATGTCGTCTATTTGGATTCGATTGAACTCTACACCTGGCAAAAACCCATTTTGGAGAAAGATCAAGTATTGGTTTTTGGTGTGTCTGATTCGAGTGCAATTATAGATCTTCGTCACCTGTTCAATCCAGATTGGTTGTTGGATATTACCAACCCGTTAAGTCCCACTTTGGCTAATGACGCCTCATCAATTGAAAACCCTGGCTATGTCTATCTAGCAGCAAAATCCACTGCCATTCAAAGCGTAAATCGCATTGAAACTGCGACTTTCGAAGAGAAGGATCTACCATTTGCCCATCAAAATGCGCAATTTTTGATTATTGGTCCACCCGATTTACTTTCCCCGCTAAATCCGCTCATCGAACTTAGACGCAGGGAAGGATTAACGGTTGAGACGCAAGATGTCAATTCAATTTATGCCCAATACGGTGGTTACCCCGAACCGCAAGCGATTCGGCATTACTTGCAGGATATATCATCCCTAAATCCCCGATTGGAATATGTATTGCTGATCGGCGATTCCACCTATGATCCAAAAGGATTCGAAAACGATACCACGATCAACCGTTTACCAACATTTTTCATTCAAACACTTTATGGCGGGCAAACCTCCACTGAGTTGCCCTTTGCAGTTTTAGGACCAAATGGGTTAAATTTCATGAACGAAAGTGACCATTATCCAATAAAACTGGCGGTGGGCCGCTTACCAGCTCAAAATAGCCAGCAGGTTACCAATTATGTTCAAAAGCTGCTGGCGTATACAAATTTGCAACGCCCTGCTTCACCGATTAAAGTGGTTGCGGTGGCTGATCCGCAAGGGGATATGTTTGCTGCCGAAGCGAAAACCTTTTTAGATTTTTGGGGGGAATCTACCACAAAGGAACTTTTTGCACCACCTGCAGGTTCTACAACAACAGCCAGTGCAATTAATCGCTATTTTCAAAACGGGACAACCGTTTTAGGTTATTTTGGACATGGCAGCATTGAAATGTGGGGGAAAGATCGGCTTTTCACCAGCGCTGAAGCAGCAAAATTGACCAATTCTCCTTCCTTCCCTCTAGTGATCCAATTAACTTGCCTTACAGGATATTATATTCATCCTAAAATCGAATCATTAAGTGAAGCTCTGCTTTGGAACCCGAATGGGGGAGCACTGGCAATCATTGCGCCTTCTAGTTTAACTCTACCAAATGACCAAAGCTTCTTAACCAAATCTTTTGTCGCAAATTTCCAAAATGGAAATCATGATAGAATAGGAAATATTTGGATGCACACCCTTAGCGATGTAGCTTTGAACAGTCAAGGTATTCGCGATGTATTGGCAACATATACTTTGCTAGGGGATCCGACGATCATCGTTAAATAAAACAGTTGTTTTTTATTATTTGCTTTTAGTTCTGAGGAACTTTCTAACTATCCCAATCGTTTGTTTTAATGATTAAACCCATTTCTGATCAAGAGGAGAGGCTTTTATGAGTTCATCTACTCCACCACCAAAAGCTAGTGATACATCTACTCCCGTTATTCCCCGTACGCAATTATTTATCGGGTTGGTGATCTTGATAATCATTATCGGGGTAAGCGTTATTTTGGTGTCAAATAGTGGGATACAGAAATTCGTCCAACCAGTAAAGGGTACACCGGCTGTGGTATATCCTCTCACTCCAACAGAGACAGAGGCTATTAAAGCACCGTTAGCGATCGTGAACGCTTTTCCAGCCGATCAGAGCGAAAATATTGAACCGAACGCATTAATTACAGTGATATTCAATCAAGCAGTTGTGCCATTGTCTACATTAAAAGACCAATCAAAATTGCCCAACCCATTAGTGATCACCCCAACCGTTGAAGGGAACGCAGAATGGATATCTACTTCGGTATTTACTCTACAGCCTACTAAGCCATTGCATAGTGGGCAAACATATCGAGTGCGCATAAAAAGGGGGCTGAAAGATGTCACTCAGACGAATGAATTAAAAAATGATTTTCAATGGAGTTTTACTATCCGTCCTGCGGCTGTCAGCGCGCTCAGGTTGAAAAGCGGGGTGATTAACCCACCCGATGGACAAGACCAGGTTTTGTTGGATGAGACCTTTACCGTTGATTTTTTGCAGCCGATGGATGAACAAGTAACCGACCAAGCCATTAAATTAACTGCTGAGGATGGCTCAAGAACCTTATTGAGCACACAATGGAACGAGGATTCAACTACCGTAGTAATTACACCTACCCAAAGATTAAAAGTGGATACTACCTACCAACTTGTTATTGATCAAGATGCTAAGACTTTAGACGGTAGTCCTCTAGCGAAAGGGTTGCAGTGGAGTTTTCGTACCCTGCCTTTGCCTTCGATCGTGTCTATCACCCCAGCAGATAACATTACTCAATCTAATTACTCCTCCGAGTTTGCAATTCAATTTTCTTCACCCATGCGGATTGACTCGGTTAAGGATAAGATCATTATCACTCCCCAGCCAACGGAGACACTCGAGTGGTGGTACAACGAGTGGGATTACAGCATCCATACCTATAGTTTAAAGCCATCAACAGAATACCAAGTGGAAATCCAACCCGGTATGGAGGATATTTACGGAAACAAAATCACCAAGGGGATAAAGATCCACTTCAAAACTGCTGCTTTACCACCTCAAGCGTATTTAAACATGCCATATCAGGTGGCGCTCTTCCGTCAAAATAAAGAGGATCAATATCTCTATGTGAATTTACTGAATGCAAAGAACGCTACATTAAAGCTTTATCGGTTGAATTTGGAAGATTTCGTGGATCTGAGCAGTTATCAAAAAAGCGCTTACGATTTCACACCGCCAAGCGATGCGCTAATCAAGGAATTTACCATAAAAAACACAAAACCAATCAACGAACAAGAAATGATCAAAGTAAATTTGACAACCGTTGATGGAAAAGGGTTAGAAAATGGTTATTATTTTATCGGGTTGGATAGCCCCGAGATCCCTCATGCGGGCTCCATTTTCCTCGATACGCGTTTATTTCTCGTTGCCAACGCAAATCTAACGCTTAAAACCACCCCGACCGAGGCATTAATTTGGATGACCGATTTGGAAAGCGGCAAACCATTGGCGGACGTTCCAGTAGTATTATTAGGCTTGAACCGGGTTGAATTGGGGAAGGCGAAAACCAATCAAGATGGCTTAGCGCGGATACAATACTCGGCAACCTATTTAGACAATACTACCTTCGCTTATGTTCCAGAAGGGCGAGTATTTTCTTTTGCTGGGAATAATTGGGGTAGCGGTTCGAGCGAATATGATATGGCTTTGTGGAGCCAATATTATGCTATTCCAGGGCAATGGCGGGCGTATATCTATACTGAGCGGCCAATTTACCGCCCGGGACAACCGGTGTATTTTAAAGCGGTCATTCGTAGTGATGATGATTTGAAATATCGCCTTCCTACTGCTCAAGTCAAAAATGCTAAAGTGGTCATCACCAGTTATGATGGCAAGAAAGTTTGGGAAGATACTCTGACCATTTCTGACTATGGCACGATCAATGGAAAATACAATCTCGCAGAGGATGCTGCGCTTGGTGGATATAACATTTCAGTTTACCTGCCTGATACGGAAAACCCGATTGGAGATCTGGTTTTTAATGTTGCGGAATACCGACGACCGGAATTTAAAGTTATTACCACAGTAGAACCGCTTGAATTGGTCGAGGGAGAGACAGTAAAAGGAACAGTTTCTGCTGCTTATTACTCTGGTGGCAATGTCACCAACGGCGCCGGGCATTACACAGTCTTCGCTAATCCCTTTGTGTTTAATCCAGGCGGTGAGTATCAAGATTACTCCTTCCGTGATGAAGATGTAGATGCAGTCGAATCCGGATTGCCCAGTCCTTCGCCCTCGGAGATGGTCGCGGAAGGCGACTTCAAATTGGATGCTAATGGGAAGGCAACCATCGTATTACCCAACGATTTAGGACCGCAAATGAAAAGCCGGCGGATGGAGTTCGAAGCCGATATTACAGATGTGGGCGGTAATGTCGTCAGCAGCAGGACAACTTATGTTGTTCATCAAAGCAAGATTTACGTAGGAATTAAACCATTAGTTTACATAGGAGTAAGCGGCCGGGAACAGAGTTTTCGCCTGGTGGTTTTAGATTGGAACGGAAAACCTCAGGGAAACCAGGCCATCCAGGTTGATATCGTCGAGCGAAGATGGCATAGTGTTCAAGAACAACAACCGGACGGGAGTGTTTTATGGTCGTCTAAAGTTGAAGATATTCCGGTGACTTCGTTTAGTGATGTTAAAACTGACCCGAAAGGGATCGCCAATGTAAGTTTTACGCCCGCCAACGGAGGAGTTTTCCGGGCGAAAGCGTGTGTGAAAGATGATACCCAACATCAACATTGTTCCACCAACTATATCTGGGTTTCCGGAGGTGAATATATCCCTTGGCTAATTAGCAATGATCATTCCTTCCGCTTAGTGACTGATAAGAAAGAATATCAACCTGGTGATGTCGCAGAGTTGTTAATTGCCTCACCCTACCAGGGATCAGCCTATGGATTGGTCACCGTTGAACGTGGCCATATTCGTCAGTCAGAGGTAATTAATATTACTTCCAATAGCATGATATATCGTCTGCCAATTGAAGACGATATGGCACCGAATATATATGTTTCGGTAATCATTGTGAAAGGTGTAGATGAATCTAATCCCCGCCCTTCTTTTAGGATTGGGTTAGCCGAGATAAATGTATCTTCACAAAAAACAGAATTGAATATAACCCTGGAAGCTCAACCAAAACAAGCGAAACCGGGAGATACGGTTACATTTAACGTAACTGTGAAGGATAGCAATGGAAACCCGACTCAAGCAGAGCTATCCCTAGGGTTGAGCGATCTAGCAACTTTATCACTAGTGGATCCAAATTCCTTACCAATTCATGATTATTTCTATAACCGCCGGTCATTAGGAGTATTAACATCCACTCCATTGCTTTTCAGTATGGATGATTATAACGCGCTGACTCAGGCTTCACTAGTCACTGGTGCTGGTATGGGCAGCGGTGGGGGAAAAGGCGGAGGCGAGTTAGGTGTGGTAACCGTACGGCGGGAATTTCCCGACACCGCATTTTGGAAAGCAGACGTGATTACCGATGCGGATGGCAAGGCAACTGTTACGGTTAAATTACCGGATAACTTAACCACCTGGCGACTAGACGCTCGGGCGGTTACCAAAGAGACTTACCTTGGTCAAGCCACCTTGGATTTGGTAGCCACCAAACCATTAATGGTTGAGCCAAAGACGCCCCGTTTCTTTGTTGCTGGAGATCTGGTGACACTTGGTGCCGTGGTGCATAATAATACCGAAAATGCCCTCGATGTTCAGGTAGAGTTACAATCTACCGGAATGGATGTGTTGGATGAGAATTTGAAAACTATCCATATCCCGGCCGGACAACAAACGTATGTGTCCTGGAATGGGAAGGTGCCTCTTGAATCAGAGAGGGTTGATTTGATCTTCAGCGCTAAGTCTGGTGACTTAAGCGATGCATCGAAACCAACTTTGGCAACTTTACCCAATCAGGGCATTATGGTTTTGCACTACACCAGTCCTGAGACTGTTGCTACAGCGGGAAGACTCAAAGAAAAGGGGGCAGTCGAGGAATTGATTGTCTTACCGAAGGATTCCATCACTCCTGGTGGAACTTTATCAATCCGAATGGAACCTTCTCTCGCTGCAGGAATGCTGGAAGGCTTGACCTATCTAGAATATTATCCATACAACTGTATGGAACAAACTGTTTCCCGATTCTTGCCGAATATCTTAACCCTAGAAACATTTCGCCAGGCTGGAATAAATGATCCAGAAAAACAAGCTAAGTTGGATAATTTGGTTGAGACAGCTTTGCAGCGCATCTATAAAAATCAAAATCCAGATGGCGGATGGGGCTGGTGGGATTCCGAAAAGAGTGATGTCCAAACGAGCGCCTATGTCCTCCTCGGTTTAGCCGAGGCAAATAAAGCCGGCTACACCATAGATCAGGATGTCTACAATCATGGGATTGACTTCCTCAAAAGTAATTTAAAGGATCCCGCTTCAATCCATCAACTATATTTGTTCAATCAACAAGCATTTGTAATGTATGTGTTAGATCTAGCTAACGTCAATAGCAGCGCTATGTTAGGCAAACTTTACGATTATCGCGAGCAGCTCTCGCTTTATGCGAAAGCTTTTCTTGCCCATGCCCTTTATCAAGCCAACCCCAAAGACACTCGGGTGAATACCCTGCTTTCGGACCTTCAAAATCAGGCGGTGAGCTATGCAACAGGTGTTTCTTGGCATGAGAAGAATCCTGATTATTTTGGATGGAACACCGATACACGCTCAACCGCGATTATCCTGGCTATGTTAAATGACATTGATCCCAATAATCCCCTCAATGAAAACATCGTCCGCTGGCTTATGCAGACTCGGAACGAAGATCATTGGGCAAGCACCCAAGAAGATGCTTGGGCTTTGATGGCGTTATCAGGTTGGTTGGAAAGAAGTGGAGAACTAAAGGGCAATTTCAACTATACATTGACGGTAAATAATAAAGTTCTTGGCACCTGGAAAAGCGAACCAAATATCAGCAGCCAAGCGAGCGAGGTGCAAATTGCGGTGGGTGATCTATTGAAAAGCACCGCAAATAGACTGATTTTCGCTAAAGACAATGACACTGGCGCTCTGTATTACACCATTCATTTGAAGCTACAAAAGCAGGTTAACGAGATCGAACCACTTGATCGCGGCGTCATCGTAACCAGACAGTATTTCAAAGCCGAAAATCCAACCACCTCAATTAGTGAAGCCCATCAGGGTGAGGTGGTCTATGTTCGAGTGACTGTTGTAGTTCCTAATGATGTATATTATCTCGTGGTGGAGGATGCTTTGCCAGCCGGATTAGAAGCAATAGATCAGTCGCTTTTGACCAGTTCGCAGAGTGAACAGCCACAAAAATTTACTTGGCAAGACTTGCAAATTAAAGGATGGGGATGGTGGAATTTCGACCATGTGGAGCTGCGTGATGAAAAGGTCGTCTTGTCGGCTGAATATTTGCCAGCCGGAACTTACTCCTATACCTATATAGCCCGCGCAGCCACAGTGGGTGATTTTCAAACCATCCCAACTCTAGCATTTGAATTCTACTTCCCAGAAGTGTTTGGACGAGGAGCTGGGACGGTATTCCGCGTGTTACCGTAATGGAGGTCTAAGTGTAATCGAGAACGTTTGCGTTTCGATAAGC
The DNA here is from genome assembly GCA_020722415.1 of Anaerolinea sp. GTDB lineage: Bacteria > Chloroflexota > Anaerolineae > Anaerolineales > UBA4823 > UBA4823. The sequence continues at coordinate 2,715 of DYKV01000055.1, read as the reverse complement.
TGATTATTTTGCCATCCTTCGATGGTGATTACTGAAACCCCTAATTGAAGATCTAGCCAAAGTTGATCAGGATCACCATTAAGGGTGGCAATTTGTTTTTGGTTTAAAAATATCTTGAACAAATCAACCCCATTAATATTTCGGATAGTTAATGGAAGTCTGGTCGCTTGATTTTGAGCTTGGATATATTCCCCGTTTGGACGGGGGGAGATTATTTCAAAAGCATGAGATTGACTTGAAAGACCTGAATGAAAGCTCAAGTTAAGCCATTTGAGAGGCTTGGTTTCCCCAATCATCCAATCTTGAAAATACGATCCACACCGGTCGGTGAAGGGACTAACCGGTTTGCATAATTGGACAGATCTAATTTCGGGAATTCGCGGATACCATTCTTTCACTCGATTATTGAGTGCTTGACGGATAAATTCATGCCAAATAGGGGCAGCTCCAGTCAATCCTGTCACCTCAATCATCGGTGTGTAATCCGCATTTCCAACCCAGACGCCGACAACAATTTGAGGGGTGTAACCGACCGCCCAGTTATCATGAAAATTGGTGGTTGTTCCGGTCTTTACCGCTGCTGGACGATCAATGTTGAGAATGCTATGTTTACCAAATCCAATCGTACGGGCATCATCGTCTTGGAGAATATCACTGATTAACCATGCGATTCGAGGGTCAATTACTTGCCTCGCTTCCCTCTTCTGCTGATAAAGGACGTTTGCAAATTTGTCTTGAATGGATAATATGGCAAAAGGTTGTGCTTTTTTGCCTTGGGCAGCCAGGACACCATAAGCGCCAGTCAATTCCAGCAAACTCACCCCTCCTCCGCCCAGTGCTATGGTCAGATCATACGTTTCCGGGTTGCGGAGGGAGGTTAATCCAATGGTTTGGGCAAAAGCCGAAAATCTTTGTAAGCCAATTTGATCTAAAACGATTACAGCCGGTATGTTTAATGAAGAACCGAGAGCTTCCCGAACAGTGACCAATCCATGTTCCTTACCATCGTAATTAGCAGGGGTATAGATTTTTCCGTTTCGGGTTAGAAAGTTGGTTTGTTTATCCCAGATGATGGTGCCAGGCATTAAGGGATGGGGTTGATTGGGGTCCATTGCCAGTGCATAGAGAAATGGTTTAAGAGCTGATCCAGGTTGACGAGGGGCGATCGCCATATTGATGGCGCCGTATATGCTGTTGTTATGGTAATCAGCGCTGCCCACCATCGCTAAAATTTCTCCAGTGCTTGGGTTTATTGCTACCAGCGCAGCATTATGGACATTATGACCTAATCCGCCGCGATCTATTTTTAGCTTTGTAAGGTGGTCTTGAACCGCCTTTTCGGCAATTTTTTCTAGATTCAGATCCAGAGTGGTGTAAATGGTCAGGTCTTTCAGCCTGTCGCTGGGGTGAAGTATTCCAGAGGAAATAAGCTGGTCAACCTGATTTCGAACATACATGACAAAATGAGGCGCTTCCATTGGGTATGGTGCTTCATTGAAAGTCAACTCCTCTTCGAGCGCTTCCTGAAGTTGTCTTGCGGAGATGAGTTGTAATTTTGCCAGGCGTGCTAAAACGATTTGCTGGCGTTTTTTAGCATTCTCTGGGAAGATAAAAGGATTATAAGCGGATGGAGCTTGAGGCAAACCGACCAATAATGCACATTGCGCAAGATCGAGGTTCTTCGAAGGTATTCCAAAATAAGTTAAGGAAGCTGCTTCGATTCCATAAGCAAAACTACCATAATATGTATGGTTGAGATAAAGCGTTAGGATTTCCTCTTTGGAATAACGTCGGGTGATTTTCCATGCCAGATAAATTTCCCGCAATTTTCTTTTTAGGGTTCGTTGATTGCTTTCGCCTTTTTCGAGGAGGAGATTGCGCACCAATTGTTGAGTGATAGTAGAACCTCCCGCAATGGTCTCTCCCCCACGCAGGTTGATCCAAAGTGCTCGCAGCATCGCTTTGAGATCAAATCCAGGGTTCCGATAAAAACTGGCATCTTCTGTGGCAATTGTAGCTTGTTTTACACAATCAGGGATTTCCTGAAAAGTGAGTGGATGAAAACGGATACTATGTGCGCCTAGATCCTCATAGAGCAGATGACCATTCCGATCTACAATTCGTAGACTTGGGAAATTTTGAACTTGGTCGAGTTTATTAACCTGGGGCAGGTCAGAAAACAACCACGCCCAAATCAACAGTGCAAGAAATATTACCAGAAGACCAATACCACAACAAAGGATCACCCTTTTTTTCATTGGAAATGTCTCGCTAAGGGAGAATACTCGCCGGTTTGGTCATCCCTCTCGATATTCGCTGCTAACCACAACTGGCGCAATTTCCCCCACCACAAGAAGAACAGCCGCTAGCTCCGCGGCTTGTTATCGGTTTACCGCCGCTTTGGGCAAAGAAAACCGACAAAACCCGTTTGGTATTGATGCTCTGGCAATAGTGGCAAACAATAGGAGCATCAGCGTCTTTGAAGGAACGCAGACTATCAAATTTGTTATGGCAATCTTCACAGACATATTCGTAAATAGGCATGAATGTTTCCCTTGAAAATGTTCTGGCTTCTATGAGCCATTTTCATCCGCCGATAGTGAGCATTAGCTCATTAACAACTCCTTTGACCTCGATTTTAATCCCCTCATCGTTCGGGGTCAATATTGGGAAGGAACAAGCAGCAATTCTCAATATGAACTAACCATTCAGCCA
>DYKV01000442.1 GCA_020722415.1 Anaerolinea sp. | reverse complement strand
GCTGGTTTGACGGATTCCAATTGCAAAGGTATAATCTGTTTCTCGATTATTAAGGCTGGAGGTTTTTGTGGAAACATATCTGGATATAGCGTTAATTATCACCTCTGTGGTGTTGATTATAAGTGTAATCCTGCAAAGTAAAGGGGCAGGATTAGGCGGTTTAACCGGAGCGGATACGGGGGGATTCTTTACTGCACGGCGGGGCGTTGAGAAAACACTCTTTCGCCTTACTATGGTATTAAGTGTTATCTTCGTTCTGCTTTCCATTGCAACAGTTATCGTTGCTGGATAGCTGCATTCACCATTATTTGAGAGAATAGGCGTTTGCGCGCCTATTTTGACTTCGTTGATATATCCCATGAGACGATTTCGTTGGCAATTAATTATATTAGGGGTGGCACTGATTGCCATTGCATTATTGTTGGTCAGCCAACAACAGACTGCGCCCCAGCTAGGGGCGGTGCAACCAGTGAGCGGCGGCACCTACAGCGAAGCATTGATTGGTTCCTTTAAGCGGCTTAATCCGCTTTTAGATTACACCAATCAAGTTGACCGAGACGTAGACCGTTTGCTCTATTCTGGATTAATTAAATTTGATGATCGTGGCTTTCCTCAACCAGATCTAGCCGAATCTTGGGGGATCTCAGCAGATGGGAAAACTTATAACTTCTCCATCCGTCCCAATGCGGTCTGGCAGGATGGCTCGCCGGTAACCAGTGATGATGTCATTTTCACGGTGGATGCACTGCGCAGTGAGGCTTCTCCTTATCCAAAAGATATTAAAGAAATGTGGAAACAGGTGCAGTTAAACTCACTGGATGCAAAGACTCTCCAATTTCACTTGCCAGAGCCTTTTGCGCCGTTTTTAGATTATTTAACTTTTGGTGTATTACCCAAACACCTCTTGGGTGGGACGAGCATAGAGGCAATGGTGGATGCCCCATTTAATGCGCAGCCTGTTGGAAGTGGCCCTTTTCAATTTAAGCAATTTTTCATCGAGAACGGTGTGGTCGCCGGGGTTGAACTGAGTGCCTTTGAACAATATTACAGTGGACGTCCCTATCTTGATGAGGTGGTATTTCGTTACTATCCTGATGTAACCAGCGCGATGGCAGCCTATCGGTCGAAAGAGGTGTTGGGCATCAGCCATATTGATGAGGCAAACCTGGCAGAGGCACTCAAAGAACCAGCATTGAATCTCTATACCGGGCGTTTGCCCTCCTTAAGCATTATCCTCCTAAACCTGAATGATAAAAAGCTCCCCTTTTTTCAGGATGCCCAAATTCGCAAAGCGTTATTAATGGCACTCAATCGGCAGCGCATGATTGATAGCTTACGCAATGGACAAGCCATTGTTGCCGATGGGGTTATCTTCCCCGGCACTTGGGCATATTACGAAGAGACCGCGAAAATAGGCTACAATCCCGAACGGGCGCTCGAGACCATCAAAAAAGCCGGCTACACATTTCCGGCCGAGGGGGGACAAGTACGGGCGAAAGACGGAGTTCCCTTCAGCTTTGAGCTAGCTTATGCTGATGCTCCGGGTTTTGCCGAATTAGCCCAGCAAATCGCCGAGTCTTGGTCAAAGCTAGGCATTCAAGTTACGCTGAAAGCCGTTCCGTTTGACCAACTCCTCAGCCAATATTTGGAAAAACATACTTTTCAGGCAGCGCTGGTGGAGTTGGACTTTGCCCGTTCGCCCGATCCGGATCCATATCCTTTCTGGGACCAGGCGATGATTAACGACGGGCAAAATTATTCGCAATGGGATGATCGGGTAGCCAGTGAGTATTTAGAAAAAGCGCGGGTGACCTCCGATTGGGGAGAACGAGCCAAACTCTACCGCAATTTTCAAGTCCGTTTCATGATGGAACTGCCGGCTTTGCCATTGTTCTATCCGGTGTATAGTTACGCGGTGGATGATAGC
>DYKV01000441.1 GCA_020722415.1 Anaerolinea sp. | reverse complement strand
TAGAATTATCGGGTAATAAACACTTTCTACAGCCTCGTTCAAAGCATTCTTTATCCGAATACAATTTATATGAATTTTAGTTGACAAGCCACTTCATCCATGTTATCTTATGCAATAGAATGAAACGTGCGACGGGCGTCGTTGGTTTTTTATTTTTGATTCTCACCTTTTTGGGGGTTATTTCTCAACGAATAAAGCCGGTCGCTGGAGAAGATTCACCCCCTCCCCGCCAAACAACGATCCAAATTTCCTATACCGATTATGAATGGTGGCTGCTTACCTGGAAAGATAGTTCCATTGTTTGTCGAATTCATATAGACCATGAAGGTTTGCCAACTCAAGACGAAGTCTACCAACAATGCGGAATAGATGTTTATCAAACCTGGGCATCTACCCCTCCTTGTGCTCCTGCCCAAGCAAATAGTTTTGATACATTTGGCTGCAAAGGTCTTTATTTGCACTTTATTGCCAGCCAACCCTCTCAGAAAGAGTTGAAGGTTGATTTGCCGGTTGCTAGTGCAACCATCAGTCTTGATGGTTGTCAACCAAGCATCCCCGAGAACCGTTGTCCGACTTTACCGAATTTGCTGATTACCGGATTTGAACCATTGCCTAATGAACAAATTACTTCTATTGAAGGCTTGTATGACCGCGAACCTTTCACGTGTAATGGCCCGGTTTGTTCCATTCCCCTTCGCCCGACACCTATGAATGGCGTTGAAGTGGAATTTTGGGCAGTATCTAGCTTTGGCGATACCAGCGCCCACTATAAAGCCGAAGTCCGAGTGGTTGATAGCGGAGTGACTCAAAATCCTACCGGTAGTGGTTGGTATGTAGATGTCTTGAGCTCACAATGGCAGGGTAATCCTTTAGCTTCATGTGCCGAAACCTGGCAGGCTTTTCAACCAATCGGTGGTCCTCCGCTATGGTTGAGTTCTCCGTCAACACCTGACCTAATGGCATCCGATCAACCTTATTACTATCTTGCCGGACGTTTGATTAGCCAAGGAGTAGTAGACGCATCTACCTGCCCGACAAAAGGATTGCTGCCTAATGGGTATGCAGATGCATGCGGGTTAGAAATTGCTCGCCCATATATCCAGAGCTGGCAAAATCAATTCGATGCAAAAATTTTACAAGTCTCATCGGAAAGTGGAGTTCCCGCCCAATTATTGAAAAACATCTTTGCCCAGGAAAGTCAATTCTGGCCAGGGATTTTCCGCATTCCCTATGAGTACGGTCTTGGTCAAATCACTGATCGAGGTGCAGACACTTTACTGCTTTGGAATGACAGTTTTTATCAGCAGTTTTGTCCCCTCATTCTCGCCCAAGAGACATGTGATCAAGGGTATCTCCATCTCAATCCAGAATACCAGTCTATGCTTCGCGGTGCATTAGCCGTCCAAGCGCAAGCTGATTGTGCTGATTGCCCAGCCGGCATAGACCTCACAGATGCTTCTTTCAGCATTTCCCTTTTCGCTAACACGATCAAATCTAACTGTGACCAGGTCGCCCAAATTGTCTTTAACGCCACCAAACAAATGCCCGGCTCGGTTGCTAGCTACGAGGACTTGTGGAAGATGACCGTTGCGAATTATCATGTTGGCCCAGGGTGTTTATCTTACGCAGTGTTTAAAACCTGGAACGCTGGCTCTGCTTTGAGTTGGGACAATATCATCCAAAATCTGACTGATCCTTGTAAATCAGCTATCCCTTATGTCGAGAAGATCGCCCATTAAACTCTAGGATCTCAATTCTCATCCGTTATTCAGTTACGAAAAAATACGAGTAACTACTCAGCCATGTCAAATTTGATGGAATTCAAATGCCTGTTCTGTCATTTCGAGCGTCAGCGATTGAGAAATCTATGTACTAGCTGCGATAAGATTTCTCCTTACTGCGTTCGTTGAAATGACAGGCGTGCGTCATTT
>DYKV01000440.1 GCA_020722415.1 Anaerolinea sp. | reverse complement strand
ACCTGCATTTCGGATTCATAGTCATATTTAGGGCGATTTAATACTACCCAGTGATGTATTTTCAAGTAGTTAGGTGCAATGTAAGCTAAATTTGGGCCAAATATCATAGGCACACGATATATCATTTTACTATTGACATTCTAAGATAGTATATGCTTATATAATAGGCATGTATTTACGGACCACCAAACGGAAAAATAAAGATGGATCAGAGGTAGAATACTACCAATTGGCCCACAATATTTGGAACAAGGAAACCAATCAAGCCGTGGCCAAGATCATCCATAATTTTGGGCGAGCTGACAACCTGGATCGAAACAGTCTGGTCCGATTGTGCAAGTCCATAGCCCGGGTGTGCGGATTAGAGGTGAATGAAGGCGGGGCGGACCATGAGCAAAGGTTGGTGCGCCAAGATAACGATCTTCTTCCCCATGAGGTTAAAATGATCCGCACCCAGGAACTGGGTGCGGCAATGGCCTTGGAAGTGCTCTGGGATCGACTGGGAATCGGTCCGGCATTGAAGAAAATTATTAAGCAGAATGGTTATCGGGAAACATATGAACGGGCGCTGCTGGCCATGACCGTCAACCGATTGTGTGAGCCGGAATCAAAACTGGGAGTGTGGGATCGTTGGCTCAGGAAGGTGTACCTTCCCTCTTGTCGTAACCTCAAGCTTGACCAGATGTACGAGGCCATGGATTTTTTACACGCCCATAGCGGCAAGGTCGAGGAGGCAGTCTTTTTCCGCACGGCTCACCTCTTCAACCTGGATGTCGACCTGATTTTTTATGACACCACCACCGCGGCGTTTTCCATTGACGAGGAGGATGGGGAGGGAGAAGATGGCCCTGGTTTACGGCGATATGGTCATCCCAAAAACGGCGTCTGGAGTCCCCAGGTAGTAATCGCCTTGGCCGTGACGCGGGAAGGACTGCCCGTGAGAAGTTGGATATTCCCTGGCAATACCTCTGATATCAATACCGTAAAAAAAGTGAAGGCTGATTTACGGGACTGGAATTTAGGGCGAACGCTCTTTGTGGCTGACTCCGGCATGAATTCACAGGATAACCGCCAGGAACTAGCCAAGGCGTGCGGCAAATTTCTCCTGGCGGTGCGCCTGGCCAGCGTCAAAGAGGTCAAAGAAGCAGTGCTGCGTCAGGCCGGCCGCTATAAGATCATCGCCGACAATTTGCATGCCCAAGAAATTGTGATGGGGGATGGCGAAAGGCGGCGCCGTTATATCCTCTGCTATAATCCCCAGGAGGCGAAGCGACAGCGCCGACATCGCCAGCAGGTTATTCAGGAATTGGAGTTAGCATTGAGCCAGCATCCCCACCGCCAGGCCACGGCCAAATGGGCCATCAATCTCATGGCTTCAGGTCGATACAAGCGTTACCTGCATATCGTCAATAACTCTATCTGTTTAAATTATCAAGCCATTCAAGATGTTGCCCGGTATGACGGCAAGTGGGTGCTCATCACGAATGACGACACCATCACCCTGGATGACGCCGCTTCCGGCTATAAGGGCCTGCTGGTTATCGAGCGTTGCTTCCGAACCATCAAATCTGCTCAAATTGAGGTGGAGCCCATGTATCATTGGCTTCCCCAGCGCATCGAAGCCCATATCAAGATTTGTGTTTTGGCCCTGCTGCTGGCGAGAGCGGCAGAATTGAAATGCAACCTCCCCTGGCCGCGGATCAAAGAAGACTTGAGCTCTCTCCAAGCAACGGAATTTCATACCCCGGACCATCGCTTTTTTCAGCGGAATGAACCCAGCAAAAATCTGCTTGCCACCCTAAAATCTCTCGAAATTCCTCTGCCTAAAGTTGTATTGGATATTACTTCCCACACTACTGATACATAGGCACACGCCACCTTTTTTGCTCCATCATAACTAACGGTAATTTCATTGATTATGCCTTAACATGTGCCTA
>DYKV01000439.1 GCA_020722415.1 Anaerolinea sp. | reverse complement strand
CTGCATTGTTGCCACACCAGATTGGTGGCAGAATCCGTAACGGTACCATTGCCGTTGTTGGTATACGACGCTGCAAACAGTGGCAGGGTCAGCAGGAACATTCCTGCCAAAATTTTCCTTATTGTTTTATTCTTCATAGTGTTCTCCTTTCAAAATTGTCCCCCCGAGCTTGCCGAGGGGCATAATGTTCTCCTTTTTTTTACTTCCATTCAAAATAAGGCCAACTGTACCGCATGGATCCGCTTTACCCTGCGAACGGGAATGCGCAGTTTTATCCGGTCGGATATTTCACCGGTTTCCCTGATCACCACATAGGATATGGCGTATTTTTTTATACACTTTTTTATTTTTTGTACCATATACTGATTTTTAAATCGGATTTTAAAATACTGTATTTTTCTATCCCATATTTCCAGAGGAATCCCCACACATTCAGAGAGACGCTCCACATCCTTTCCCAGAAAAAGGGTATAGTTCCCCAACTGCATAATCAAAAGATCCTCCGGATATTTCCCCCTGTAAAAGGCCACCTGCGTGTGAAAATACGGAAAGCGGTGCGGACGGAACAACCGGACATATCCATCCTCCATTGTAACCATTCCGGAAAAAGGTTGCAAAATCTGTGCTACCTTTTTTTCCAGATGCTTTGAGTTTGCAAATTTGGTATGTGCCAGATAGGAATTGATTCTGGACTGGGCAGTCTGCCAGTTTTTCCATTCCGGGAGATACTGCGTTCGCAAAAAAGCACCGTTTTCCTGGGGTTTGGGGGGAAGGGATTCGTGCATTGCAGCAAAAAAATTTTTCACCACGCGACGGCGTACAATGGGTATTCCCTTTCCTGGATTATCGTGGAACAGGGTTTTATGTGGCGGTAGAATTCCCGCTGGAGGAATTTTTCCCTTAAAGACAAAATTTTGCGTGGGATCGTGCATTACAATCGTTCGGGACAGATGCAGCAACTCTTTGGATTGTACTTTTCTTTCCAAAAGACGCATCAAAATTTTTTTATCCAGAGACATAAAATAGCCTTTAATATCCAGTTGCAGATAATAAAAAGGCAAGCTTCCATCTGACGTGCCCCTCTTAACAAATTCCTTGAGACGTCCCACCGCAGAGTGGGTTCCCTTCCCTGAACGGTTGGCCCAGGAATCATAAATAAAAGTTTTCTCAAACTCCGGTTCCAGAATATCCACTAAAAGCCGGTGTACCACCCGGTCGCGAAAATTGGCGGCAAAAATTTCCCGCAATTTGGGTTTCTGCACATAAAAACAGACAGAACGAGAGGGCGAATAGCTACCATTTCGGAGGGAGAAGGAGAGATATTGAAGTTCTGCATATAGATTCACTTCAAAACCACGGGTATTCACGGAACCCCGTTTCCCTTTTCTGGCTTTGATATACGCCTCGTGAAGGTTTTCCATGCTGAAGGCATTTTGCGACATTGCAATCATGGCCACGCTCCGGACGAAACACAACGGACATAATTGTTATTTGTCTTATTGTTGTTGTTCACGTTGCCATTGTTAAAGTTGACATTCCACGCGTTATCGGGCGACGCGATTTTTATGCTTGAGCTGCTCCAACTGGATGCGCAACTCCTCCAAAACAGGAATTTTCTGGCTTGTGGTATTTGCCCGCACCACCAGCTCCAGAATTTCCACACTCCGCTTTCTGAACTCACTTCCCAGAGAATACTTATGGTAGCGGCCCATGTTGCGGACCTGCTTTTCCATAAGTACAGCCAAATCCATGGCCGTCTTGTAAATGGGAAGATGTTCATATTTTGCCATTGCATATTAAACCATATTGTAGAGACGAACGCCTACGGTGGCCGTCCCGGAGGGCTTTTGTCGTAGCGAAGCGAAACGAGGCCGGGCGTCTCTACATAAAAAGGTCAAATCACGGTCCGGACGAAACACAACGGACATAATAGTTAT
>DYKV01000438.1 GCA_020722415.1 Anaerolinea sp. | reverse complement strand
AACGTAATTCTGATATCTTGTTCCCATTCGAATCGGTGGTCAGGCTGGTCGAGCCGAGGTGGTCGGTGAGGAAGTATTCCACCGTCATGTTCTGGGGGATGGTGTATTGACGCATGGCTATTCTTGAAGCTCCAGCGAAATAGTACTTGGTGATTGCGCCGCTGGTGAGATTGACTTCGTAGTGCGCGCCGACCCTTCGCCAAGCTCAGGGCAGGCTCCCAGGATCGTCTCACCATCCATGACGGCTTTGACCCGTTTCCCGTCGCTAAAAAGAGACAGTCACTCCCGGAAAGTGGCTGTCACCTGATGCCGCCCCGCCGATTTTCGCCGCTGTTGGCAAACGGTCCCTGCTGGGAAGGTGGATGCTGGCAAAGGGAATGGTCAAGATCAAAACAGCATACTTAACAAAATGGGAACAAAAACATTAACTATCGTATGGATCAAAATTGATGGAAATACTTGTTTATGGCGTTTTACAATATAGCTAGTAGAGAAAGTAAGTATTGGTATGCTTAGAAAAAATGTGATCGGATTTCCGAGAATCAGATAAGGGTAATGAACGAGCCAGAATAATAAAGCTTGCACAATAAAAGCAGATTGTTCTCGCCAACCAAATTTTATAAGATACCCTACCAGGAATCCCCGGAATAACAATTCTTCAATAATTGTAACGAAGGAAAGTTGATATACTAGTTCCCGTATGATTAGTATTATAGGGTTACTAAAGTAATAAGGGGCATACCAATTAAGTGAGCGTATAGACTCTGTTAAGGTGAACAAGATAGTCGTTATTCCTGCTAAAAGAGTACTGAATAGCAGTAATGGTATTGTCGGTCTTGCAGTTTTTGCCCTTTTATATATGGTAAATACGAGAATAGAAAATCCAAATAGTGCAATAAGGGAAATGAAATATATTTCTCCTTCGGTTCCTAACCTCCTGCGAAAAAAACAAAAAAATATAAATATCACAAGTGACGCTTGGTCTATAAAAAAATCGTCGAGATTGTTAAATTCTAAAAATATTAACAAAGTGAGGGTGAAGATAGAAACCAATAAAGTGCCATATTTCCAATAGTTATCAAAAGCCGAATCGGGAGACCAGCTAATGAAGGGGGACAAATAAGCAACACCCAAGACCACTAAAGTTAGAGAAAAACCTACTTTATGTCTCATAGATAAGTTCCTGGCAGTGTTTATAGAAAAGGGTGCTTGGGCATACCGATGTTACCAATTGACCATATCTCGACTCAGAAAGTAAGAAAATCATCTAGCGCGGAGTTGGTGTTAGCAATATTGGTGTATTCGTTGGAGTAGAAAATGGAGGTGTTGAGGTCGAAGTCGGTGTTGATGTGGGTGAAGATGTCATTGTGGGCAAGGATGTGCCTGTGGGGTAAGGTGTTGTTCGCGAACCTGGAGGAAGATTTACGATACCTTCCTTTATCATCCAGGCAACAGTTCCGCCAAATTGCCAATACTGACCAGTTCCTGGCCCAGTGACGACATTTCCGAGCTCATTTAATGGGCTTGGGTCTGATGGCAATCCGGGACCAGCTATGTCATCAAAAAGGTCCATCGCAGAATAGCTTCCCTGGTTACGAGGAGATTTGTCAGGTTTTTGAGTTCGCACCGGAGGAAGTGTGCAATTTGGCATTGCAGTTGCGATAGGTCCAGCTTTTAGTACGGTTTGAGGAGTAGGAGGAGTGCCAGTTGGGGTAGCAGTAAGCATGGATGATACTGTTGGATTTAGTGTAGCTGTTGGTTGAGGAGTTGATGTTGGAGTCGGGGTTGGGGTTGGAGATGCCTTTGCTGAAAGGGCTGGCGCAATGACCAACCCCCACAAAGCAAGTCCGCCATATATGAGAGCACCGTAGGCTAACACGCCGAGAATTCCAACGATATGTCCGCTGGGATCATTATACCTGACCGGATTATTATTCATCCCCGC
>DYKV01000054.1 GCA_020722415.1 Anaerolinea sp. | reverse complement strand
GGTGAGGGGAGCAAAAATCCGTTTTCGTGTCCGTTACCCTCTCCCTTTGGGAGAGGGTAAGGGTGAGGGTACTATGACGATTTACCCCCCGAACTCAAAAGAGCATCGCTCAAATATTTAGGCACATTTCTTGCATCTAAACCCATTAACTCTTTCCGAAAAGTTATTTGAGGAGTTTCCGGATGAATACGATCACACCCCAAATGTTAGTTATGGCAATCATCCTCTCATTTTTTGTCTTGGGCAATCTCGCCATCCTTGCCGGTATCATTATTCTCATCAGCCGCATTACCAGCAAGGAGATGAAAGCCATCACCACTCAGACAAACCGATTGATCCAGAAAGGGATCGCCGAAGAGGTTGCTGGATTAGTTGGTCAAGCCTCTACCCTGCTTAATTCATTGAATGATCTTATCCGCAGTATGGCTGGTGTGGGTGTGACTCTCATCATTTTTGGGATCATCCTCAACATCCTTGCCGTGTTAATCGCATTCCAACTGCTACGGTGAAATTCATGACAGATCTAAATAGTTATCAGGTGGTTAGCCATTTAAAACGAATTCTTCCTATCGAGACCTGGGAATGGGTCATCCCTGCCCTGCGCACGGATGATCTAGTCTGGAAGGCAATTCTCACTCCGCAACAATCATTTCAGGGACCCTCTCTAGAAGAGATCATTCAATCTACGAACGATTGCACACCAGCAAATTTATCGCTCAAGGCGCTCTCTTATCCCAACTCTGTGGAAGAATTACGAACTTTACCTTTAATCGCAGTTCATCCTTCATTTGACAACCGGGTTGATAATGCCGCCCTTTTAACAGTTCAATCGCTAGCGGAAGCGGGCTTGTCCGCTTTAAATCTGCGCAATAAACGCATGTCTACAGGTTCCTGGAATGACTGGACCAGTTTACTCGCCCAAACCTCACCGACAGTATTGACATGTCTATTTGGCATGATCCCTGATCAAATTGATTTTTTATGCGCCTTACTACCTTACGATTCGGTTGAATCTTGCTCCTGGCTTGCTCGGTCAAAAGAATATGATTTATTAATCCATATTCTCACCAGCAATCCCCAACCATTAGCGAGCAAAGTTGAGTTAATTCGGGTGCTGCTCGAAGCTCTTACTCCAGATCAACGAACAGCATTTATCCTTCGTTTATTCGCTAAAAACCCCGCCTTGGCAAACTATTTTTCCGGTGAACTAACCGATTCGGCCACAATTAATCACAGCGTTTCTGATAAAAGAAATTCCATTCACGAACCCAAAAATGGGTTGTCTGTTCTGGAACTACATACCGACTTTCAGCAGAATGCATTCGCTGCACAACTTCAAAACCAAATACAGGACTTGGCTATTACCCAGGCTTACCATCTCACCAAACTAGCCATCATTTCCGCCCGGCAAAGTCTATCTAAGGAGACTCTGACTTACTTAGAAAAAGCTTTTCAACTGATGCCGCATTCCAGTATCATCGCGAGCAGTTATTGGATCGCATTATGGAATGAAAAACCAGCTAATTACAATGAAAAATATACAAACATCCTCAACCATTTTGATGGGAAAAATGATGCGCTAATCGAATTATTGATCGAACTATTCAAGGGTATTACTTCGCCTTCTACATTATCAAATGAAGGATTGTCCAAAATAGCTGCGACCGCTATCAGAGAGCTGCAGGAAATTTCGGCTCAATTAAATGACGAATCCCCCCAAAAAGATATCTACCTTTTTTTGTTGGCGCAGCTTACCTCGCTGCTGATTCAAGTCAACCTATACCCTGAAGCTGAGAAATGCACCTCAATTTTGCTGATCCATCAACCCAATAACATTCCACTATATATAATTTCCGCATACCTGAATCACCGATCAGCACAACATCAAATTGGCAACGATAATTTAGAGTATTGTGAATGCTTAGTCCATCCAAACCAGGCATTTCTGTGGTTCTTATATCAAAGCCGAGTGGCAAACAAAAAATTCGGTGAGGCACTAACCGCCCTGGAAAAACTCAATCAAAGCAATGAATTTCCACAATGGGGTTATGAATTTGCCAGCACTGCATTGCATGCTAATTCGAAAGGGCTATCCCAAAACGTATGTAAAAATCTCCTCGAACAATCACCGGATGATGGAATTGCTTTGGCGCTCTATGCCGAAGCGAGCGATGAAATCAGTTATGAACAACGCGAGAAAAAATTTGAACAAGCCATCCAGCTCAACCCTTCTCATCCATATCCATGGCTGGCGTACGCACGTTTTCTGAGGACTTTTAACCAACCCACAAAATCACTCGATATCCTAAAAGGTGCTGCCCAAACCTTACCCCAATCTGCAGAAATCCAACTCGCTTTGGGGATATTTTATGCAGACGACGATCAACCCAGCTTAGCTTTAACTCATCTTAGAGCTGCCGAACAAATCTTGAATAAAAATGTTCCTGCTCCCCTGGTTTTTTCACCCACTAGCCTCTTCAATCATATTAATGAGATCCCCGATTTTACCACGCAGATCGGAATTCGCTATTCTAGTGATTATGGTAGTACGGATATTACTTATGATCAATTGATGGCAATTCTGATTGAATATCTCGGACATACTTTACGGCAATTAGGACATTTAGAGGAAGCCCAAGATCTATTGATGACTCAAGTCACTCAATATCCAGACAACCCTTCTATTGCCTATCAACTTGCTAAAACGTATCTCCAAAAGGGCGATTACCAAGCCGCAGAGGACCTATTGAAGGAAAAAATATTGCCGTTTGTTTCCCGTGCGGACGCATTAGTGGATTATGCACGCTGTCTATGGTTTAAACAGGAATTGGATTCAGACAGCTTGGCAATTGAAAGCTTGAACAAAGCTATTCAGCTCAAATCAGATTATTTTGCCGCTTACCCACTCTTAGCAGATTTCTTACTCCGAAGTGGAGATGCTCAGGCTGCGCTGAGAGTTTATGACCAAATCTTCCAATTTCCCCAAGCTCACGACGCTTCTTCAGTAGAAAAACTGAAAATAGGTTTAAGTCAAGCCGCATTGCAGGCTGGTGAATATGAATTGGCATTAGCCACCTTACTAGAATGTAACCCAGCTAATATCAGTGTACTTAAATTGATTGCTCAAACCTATGCGAAAACCAGCCTCATGAACGAGGCAATTAAATACGCAAATTTAGCCTTAGAGAAAGATCCAAAGGATGTCGAGAATTTATCTTGGTATGCAGTTTTCCTAAGTCAATTACCGAAAACAGCCGGTGAAGACCTGCAAGCAAGACAAGCCATGACCATCAAAGCACTCGAAACCGCCTTGGAAAAAGACCCGAGACGGGATGACTTGCTTTTATTATTAGGGGATACTTATTATGACCTCGGCCAAGCGGTTAAAGCTTTACAAATCTATCAAGATTTTGTCCTTAACCGCCTTACCAATCAAGATGGAGAGATAGAACCATATAAAGTGGAGCATCTCGCCCAAACCCTCATCAATCTAGGTGACTTTGATGATGCCATCACCTGCTGGAAATATCGTTTATCCCAAATCCAGAAATCTCCTCAACAAAACCCAAGTGAGGCTGCAGCGGTGTTGGCAACTCTGGCATCTATTTTTCGACACCAAAATGATTACCTCCAAATGCAATCTTGTTATCAACAGGCATTAGAGTATGTTCCTGATGATCCGCAATATATCCTCAGTTATCTTGAAGCTGTTTTACTTTCCACAAAAACCATTAATGCGCTCGCTCATCAGCCAGACAAACTAAATAATCTGCAAGAAATCCTCGAACGCGCATTACAGGCACATCCAGAAGTTCCCGACCTTGCCCTCGCATTAGCCTTGATCTATCGCATACTTGGAAAACAGAGCGAAGCAATTTCCCTTTTACAATATCTCTCCCGAAAACTCATCCCTGCAAACCTTGAATTGGAAAATGAAACAAAGTCTGATTGGATCGCCGAAGTACAACTTCAATTAGCCCGGATCTATCAAGTCAACCTGCAACCTTCTTTGACAAAAGAAGCTCTTCAGGAAGCAACTTCCCAAATCGCCAATCCAGAACCGCAAACAATTGGACCAATCTTTAAATTATGGTGTGACTGGATTGAGCACACTCTCTCTAGTGGCGATAATTCTCTCATTACGTATCAAAAACTATGTGAGATCGCGCCCCAAGATTTACATCTCCAAGCTATTGCGATAAAGATCAAACTCTATAATGGAGATAAAACATCCGCCAATAATTTGTTCGAAACTGCCATACAATCCATCGGGCGGCCCATCGCCAATAATCCTTCCTCCGCATTCTCCGCAGCAGTAAATTGGCTGCTTGCCGCTTTTGAACAAATAACCACCCTCTATTCTTTCGCTGAAATAGCCCTGCAAAACAGAGATTGGAACGTCGCATTAGAATTGCTCAATAAGATAATTGATGCATCTCCCAATGAAGCATTGGCGCATTACAGCAGATTGTTCAGTATCATCAGTAGGGCTGAATATCAGAATGTGTGTAAAGGGGTTGATTTGCTGCTCCACTCTCCTGGAGAATCTGCTCTCAATGAGACCAGCCATACCCTATTACACAGTTCATTAAAATGGCTCAAAACCAAACTCGCCGCGGCGGACATAATTCCCAAGCCGATCCTTTCCAGAATCGAGGAACTTGAATTACGTGGAATGTGTGTCTTTGAACCAGATTCGATAAGCCTGGACTCCTTCACCACCCAAAATCCTACTCTCGGTTTAACTGCCGCCAAGCTCAATTGGTTGGCTAGCCAATCCGCCGATCTGGATTTAGTTCAAGCTAGTTATCCATACCAAAATAATGCCTTCATCCAATTTACTCTATCGAATTGTATCCAGTCAAATTCTCCCTTAAAGGCAATCCATATCCTGGAGAGTTTGCTGCAAAATGATGGGGAAGATCAATCCGACCAATCACTCAGCCAAGATACTTGGTTGACTTCTCCGCAACAACTGAAAATCTTAACCGCCGCGCTTTATGCCAAATTAGTATTCGAACAATACATTCGCCTTTCTGATCGTTTCGGTGAAAAACTCGGACTGGCATTGAATTCCATTCAGACTGCCTTAGATTATTACCCGGACGAACCGCATTGGAATATGATTCACGCTAAAATATTACTGGCGAATCCCGTCCAACGCATCAACCTGATTCAAGCCAGTCAGGCTCTCGAAAAAGCCATCACCAATGAACCACGCCGGCTGGAAAGCCAACTCATGCTGGCAAAACTGCAAATCGAATTAGATCAGATCAACCAAGCCATTGATACATTACTTACTGCTCATCAGCTATTTCCGGATAATATTGACTTAAAACTATTATTATCCCAAGCTTATTTTTCCGCTCACAATCTATCAACAGCAGTGCAATTTGCTGATCTTGCTATTAATCAAGAGCCAACCAATTATCCTGCCCTATGTTGGCGAACTGAGCTGGCTCTCGCAATGAAAGATGCAACTTTGGCGCAGGAGTTCATCAGCCGGGCACAGGAAATTCTGCAAAGCGATGCAAAGATAAACCAGCTCCGCGCAAAACTTGCTATGCTTCAGGGTAATTATGAAGAGGCTCTGCATATTTACGAGGAATCTTTCCCAATTGACCGCCAATTCGAAAACGAGCTAATCGAGCGGGTAACTTTAACCCGTCAAACCAAGGGCACTGAAAAAGCTTATTCCCTTTTACAAGATATCATCGAAAAAATCCCTAATTCAGCAAATCTGCAACGGCTGTATGCCAGCTACTTGGCAGAAATAGGTAACCATGACGAGGCGATCTCAACTGCTCAAACTGCCCTCCGGATCTGCCATCAGCCCTCTTCGGGTTACGGCTTTCGCGATCATGCGCTTTGTCATCAAATCTTAGGCAAGCTTTTTAGTGAGAGTGGACATCTTGATCAAGCGGTGCACCATCTGATCGAGGCGGCTCAATTAAACCCGAATGATGCGGAAAGCTTTTATCTGCTTGGAGAAGTTTATACCGCGCGGAGTGACTATAACCGCTCTTTGAACAATTATTTACAAGCAATCCAAATTGATCCCAATTCTGCCAAAGCCTACTTCAAAGCCGGATTGCTCTACAAAGACGCAAAAGATTATCCTAATGCAGAGCAGATGTTCCGCCAGGCAGCGAAAATCGAACCAAACAACTTGACCTTTCAGCGTCAACTTGGCGCAGTTGTTGCACTAAATCTCCTACACTACAGAAAAACGCCAGAGAAAAAATAATTATGACATCCAATCAAATCCGCCTAAACATAACCCGTCCTCTTGAGCGTCATGAAATTCTCCGTTTGATCAAAATTGCTATTAATCAACGGGAATATCGCTTCGCCAGTCAGCTCGCGTTGGATTGGTTAACCGAATACCCGGGAGATCTGAATGTGAAATATTGGTATGGTCTTTCGCGGTCAAAAGAAGGCCATTTACATTTAGCTGCTTCAATTTTGGACGAGCTGCTTCAGCTCGATCCTGAATACCTTGAAGCACTCAAGGCGCGGATTGTCGTCGAACAACAAATCCAAAACGATACCCGCAAATCAGTTGCCTCTCTTCAAACTTCCACCCATTCCCCTGATCTGTTTGAATTCCAAGAATGGTTAATTGCCCTCAGCGGTGAGACAATAGGGTTGCCAAAACGCCCTTATGAAGATCTTGCTTTCCGTTGGGGCGAAGAACTTCACTATCTACAAAAGAGCTTATCAGGTTTGCGGTCAAAAGAGACTCCCGAGGCGCTTCAAAGCCTTGAACTTTCCATGCATGATTTGATTGCGGCAAAGTCAGATCACCCCCTGATTGCCATCACGCATACTCGCGCTTTATACCAACAATATCTAGATAGAAATTATCCAGTACAAGCCCTACGGCAACTTGTCGAGCACTACTTAGACGATTTTCCTCAGTGTTTATACCTCAATTATGTACTGGTTGATTGTTTGATGGAAACCAGTAAAGAAGAAAAAGCTGTTGCACTTTTGCACAGTTTAGCTGCAAAAGACATCTCCGCCCAAGTAGCAAAAAGAGTTTGGGGTACTGATAAATCATTTTTCACCATTTGGCCCAAAACACTCTATACAAACCTTAAAATCCCTATACCAGCTGGGATTGCCGCTTATCTCGGACTAAATCAACTACCTGGGAATATCCTTTCCGAGTTGACCGAATCCTCCCCCCTCCAACCCCAAACAATGCAAGATAATCCCATTCTGGCTACTGATTCCCTCGCTCAGCCGAGCCTGGCGGCAAAAGACGGGCAAGGAAATGAAGCTCTAAAATCGGGCTTATCGCCGGTCGTTGACAACATCCTCGAAACCTATAACCAAATCAGTCAACGACTCAAACAGCCCCAACTTGCCAATTTGGATGGTCGTCAGCCAGTTTATGTGATCCTGACCGCAAACCAACCCCTGCAAGCAGCATTAGGGACTAGCGTCCAAAAACAGATTGAAGGCGCCCTACTAAACTTGATCAACGCGGTACAGAATCATTACGGTTGGCAGGGATTTATCTATTACGTAGATGAAGGAAAAACCCTGCCTGCCGCAATGAAAACCAACCCCCGATCTTGTGACAAACCCAGTGATCCTTGGCAGATAAAACATTGCTTAACTGACCTCGATCACAAATTAGCCAGCCAGGGTGAAATGATCGGAGCATTATTAATCGTAGGCGGAAACGAAATTATCCCTTTCCATCGTTTGCCTAACCCGGTTGAAGATGGCGATGAAGAAATTTTGAGCGATAATCCTTATGGCTCGCGGGATGAAAACTACTTGGCTCTAGATTGGCCATTAGGGCGAATACCAACTCCACCACAAGATCCCCAATTCATCTTAGATCTCTTGGATCAAATTACCCTGGCACATCAAAACAAAATCTCAAAATCTATTAAATCAAAACTAAAATATCCCTCCATAGAATGGTTCTTTTCCTGGATCAGTTTCTTAACTGCGTTATTCAATCATCGCAATCCCCTACCATCTAGCTTTGGTTACACCGCAGCCGCCTGGCGATTTGCTTCGTTTGCTGTTTTTCAAGAATTAGGCAACCCGCAAACCATGCTCATATCTCCCCAGAATTCATCCAAAATAAAACCCGCCCAAGCAGCAAAACGACGTTTGGTGCGCCACGGTTCCGCGCAAAACAAAGAAACACTTATCGCTAACCCAATGATGACGAGTCTCGTCCGAACACCGAATGTTCAATTACCGCAAGCTAAAAATGGTTACTTCAACTTGCATGGGTTGATCGATTCGGCAGAATGGTTTGGACAAAGCGATCCAACTGAAGCGGGATATTATGACCCTACCCAAAGCGATCATCCGATTGCCCTGCAACCAGGAGATATCTTGCTTAATAACACGAATGCATTCAACATCGTGCTTAGCGAAGCCTGTTTTGGGGCAAACATAACCAAAAAACAGATCACCGATTCGATTGCTTTATCTTTTTTAAGCAAGGGGTGTCGAGCATTCGTGGGCTCAACCGCCACTGCTTATGGTTCAAACAGCACTCCTCTCATTGCTGCGGACTTCTTAGCCCAAGCATTTTGGAAAAACATTCGCAGTGGACTTCCCGCTGGGGAAGCCCTCCGCCAGGCGAAATTAGCTCTAGCTGCACCGGTTGGGAAAACACAACCAACCCTCGATGCAGAGGATCAAAAGACCATTCTTTCGTTTATTTTATTGGGCGATCCCCTTACCCAATCCAGCTACGATACCTCCGCGCCGAAAGTAATTCGGCATACGAAGACCATTCAATCGGCACTCAATACCATTTGTGATCGGGGCATGCGTCCATATCAGCCCGATGAGCTATCTCCTAAGATCGAAACTGCTATCAAGAAAATGGTAGAGAAATATCTCCCGGGAATGGAGCAAGCGCAATTATCTGTTTTAGGAAATGGCAGTGAGTGCCATGGGGTTTGTGAAAATTGCGCCATTAATTGCGCTCTAAAACATTTCTCCCTAAAAACCCAAAATCAACACGCCAAAGCCAAAGAAAACGATCTCTCCGAGCGCAGAATCGTCATCCTTAAAAAAGAAAACCATTGGCAAAACTATACTTATACCCAATACGCCCGGATGACTTTGGATGCAAGCGGGAAATTAGTCAAACTTTCCATCTCGAAATGATCACCTTTATGGATTGAATTGGGTTTTTCATCGGATGGCAGAATGGATCTCGGATAATATATCTCGTTTACCTTTCCCTAGATTAAACTTTTCTAAATTTCTCAAACCAGTCAATCTCCTCTGGTTGTGGTATGATAGCGGCGATGAAGGACCAGGGTATATTTTCGCCATTAAGATGGTTTTCGGTATTTTTCCTGATTGCTGCAGTAGTCCTAACCAGCATCCAACTGGTCTCTTATAGCCGGCAACGCTCTGTATATGCACCTGACCAGGTCATCGCCGGCGTTCCAGTGGGAGGATTAAATCGAGATCAAGCCGCCCAGCGAATCATCGAGGCATACCACGTCCCGGTAGAAATTCACTATGGCGATGGGATCATCCACCTTGATCCTGCGGTGGTTGATTTTCAACTAGATTTAGAAGGGATGCTGGCAGCAGCCGAGATGCAACGCAGCCAACAGCCTTTTTGGGGTGGTTTTTGGGATTATCTCTGGAATCGCTCAACACTACCACCAGAAATCCCCTTACGGGCGACTTTTTCAGAAAATCGGTTGCGCACCTTTCTTGAACAAGAGATCGCTACTCGGTATGATAAACCACCCATTCCAGCCAAACCAATTGTTGGAACGGTCAACTTTACACCCGGTCAAGCCGGCAGTACATTAGATATTGACAGCGCAATCCCCATCATAGGCAAAGCATTGAATTCCTTAACTAATCGTTCTGTTCTGCTGCCGCTGAAAAACACTTCAGCCAGCCGACCAGCGTTTGAAAACTTGGAAATCCTACTCAAACAAACCATTGATTTATCTGGTTTTGATGGATTAGTTGGGCTATTTATGCTCGACTTGCAAAACATGCAGGAAATCCATTTCGCTTATCAACAACCTCAAAACATTTCGGTTGAACCGGATATTGCCTTCACCGCCTCCAGCATCATCAAAATCCCCATTATGGTCTCTGTTTTTCGCCGTTTGGGAGAACAACCAGATGAAGAAACACTCAAATTGCTAGCGGATATGATAGATAAATCCGGCAATGAAGCAGCGGACTGGTTAATGGATCGGGTTATTGGCGATAATCGCAGCCCGTTAGTTATCCGCGATGATATGAAAGCGCTGGGGCTTGATAATACTTTTCTAGCCGGTTACTTCTACGCTGGTGCGCCATTGCTCGAAGACGTTAAAACGCCAGCCAACCAACGCACCGATGTCAACACCGATCCAGACCCATATAGCCAAACCACCCCTTCGGACATTGGCATGCTGTTGGAGGATATTTATCTCTGCGCCGAAACTGGCGGAGGAACCCTACCGGCGGTTTTTCCTGGGCAAATCACCCAAAATGAATGCCGCCAAATGATTGATTTGCTGGTAAATAATAAAATCGGGGTCCTGATTGAAGCAGGCGTGCCAGATGGCACTCGGGTCGCTCACAAACATGGCTGGGTCGCGGTAAACGGAATCATCAATACAATTGGCGATGCCGGCATCGTTTACACACCCGGCGGAAATTACGTGCTGGTAGTTTTCCTGCACCACCCTGATCAACTGATCTGGGAAAATGCCTCGAAGTTAATCGCCGATTTGTCCCGAGCGGTTTATAATTATTACAACATCCCGCGATAATATTATGAATAATAACCCTAATCTGGAACAAAGGGTAGAACATTTGTATCTTGTAATTACAGAAAGTTAGTTATACACTAAGTGGGTAATCTGGCGAGTGGTGTTAGAATAACTGATTGTTTATTATCGGTTATAAAAAATCAACCCATCAGAAAAGAGTTTTATCGTGGAATAAACCCTGCGTAATACAGTAATAATGCCCCCGTAGCTCAATGGACAGAGCGCCTGACTTCGGATCAGATGGTTGTGAGTTCGAATCTCGCCGGGGGCGCCTGAATTTCAAAATTCCGTTGAGCTTTTGAATGGTTTACGCCATTTTATAATATGTAGAATTTTACACAAGAAAGAAAATTTCCCTCACAGGCGCATAAACAAAACTTGGATGGGCGACATCATAGTGCGCTGATTGACTGCACTGCTCGTCCCACACGCAGCACACACTATGAAAGATAGTATGTGGAGTGTCTTAAATGCCTGATTCAAAGCCATAATTTACCAGAATGAATGTCAATAATGGGAAGAAGGGACATAGCCTTAACCACTATTTTCTCAGCTACGAGAAACTCAGATAAACATGTCACTCCTCAGGCGGCCGGCAGAATTTTTATTAATTCCTGACTATTTTCCTTCTCGCCCCCTTTTTGACCTACAATTACATATACCCAGGTCTAAATAGAGGCAAATATGAAAAGTTTGCTATATCTCGTACTTAATGTGCTTTTCTTTGCCATCACATATATATTCATCGCGGTCTGTAAGCAGCTGATGGAGAACAAATCATGAACGAGTTATCCGTAGTAACGGTGTCATCACACTGATCCTGTTTGTCTGCCTTTTTCTGGCGTTACTGAACCCTGAGTGTTTGGATAAACATATAGAGTTGGTTTCAACTCATTTTCTATATCGTGATTTTGTTTCTTCTGGTAAAGCAGCTTGGTTTATTCATGGCGAAGGTAGATCAAGGCGAGCACACCTTCCTAGATCGTGTGCTGCCCCCCATAAAACGGTTCGTTCATCGTCTCTCAGGCATCAAGCCCAATATGGAGAGTGTGTTGGAAAACAAATTAGAGAGCGTTGAAAAACTCAAGCACACCCCTACATTTAGAGATTTTTATAGACAAATATAAAAAGCAACCGTCAAATATGACTTTTTCAACACTTTTTATCTCAACACACACTTACACTTCACTGGATCCCAGACATAAGGCGCTGTGACCGGACAACCATTCGGTGGCGGTTGACACACCGTTGGGGGTACTTCACATTGGCAAGTCTTGGGATTCCAATGGCTGGCAAAGGAGCCAAACACCGGACAACCATTCGGTGGAGGTTGACATGGCGTTCTCGTCGGGCGAACTACTGGAGTTGGCGTTACTGGAATCAAGCACAAGCCAGGTATCATCTTGATTGGTTTGAAACCAAATGCCCAGCGGCAGGTATTATCTAGAGACGCCATTTCTTTGAGTGGATAATCGCTACTGTTCGTAGATGGATGTCCAGCTTGAGCTATGGTGAAATGATCGTTGTAATCCAACCAGGCTGGTTGTTGCACGCCTTCGTCACTCCATGCACCCCAGACGAACTCCCCTACCCCAAGCAGAGTTGATTTAAATGCTATTTGAATTTGTTGCCCATTAACTGGGTCTTGGCGTGCCCAAGCCAGGTCAGGGTCAGCTCCCTTGCCACTATCAAACATTAGCTCATCATATCCATTCCATAGGGGATTATTGTTTTCGGCAGTTATCGGTATACCCCCGCCCACATCATTATTTGTATCCCGATAAACCTGTACCCGATCGGTGCTCCAAGCAGTGGATAAGGGTGCTTGGACGCGTACATAAAAATCCCCGCGCCCATCGAGGTCTGCATCCAGCTCTGCCGCATAAGTTGCAGTGGAATCGGCTGGAATTTCTCCTTCTACCAAAATAGTCATGTAGTACCATGGTGCAGCATAAGCTAGACTGGATTTGGTGATATCAAGATATGGCTGGTAATCCATCACCTGCGAAGTAAACGGGCGTTCGTACAAATTTTTAGTGAAATTATCCCCAATCGAGCGACGTTCAAGGGCATACGCTTTTGAGGATAAATCGGTTACGGTATTTGAGGTAGTTGGTACATCTCCCGGTTGTAACGAATGGGAAATAGCGGGGGTAAGAGATTGGGTAGGTTCAATCGGTGGCGTTGGAGTTTCGGTCAGGGCTTCTGGTGTTGGCGATGAGGTAATCAAGATTGACGGGGAAAGGCTGTTTATGGTTTGCTGAAGGGAAAGGGTTTGCACTGCTGCCGCAATAACCTCTTTTTGGGACGGTGTAGATCCAATGAAACTGCAGCCGATGCCAACTGTGATAAGAATCACCAACATCGCGGGC
>DYKV01000437.1 GCA_020722415.1 Anaerolinea sp. | reverse complement strand
GAGCATTTCAGCAACGTAGCCCCCTCCATTAACCGATGAAAATCATAGGTTACCGTTTTAGCCGCGATAGCGCCTTCCATTCCCTTAACGATTAAATCCGCGGCTTCTTTCCAGCCCATATAACGCAACATCATCTCGCCGGAGAGAATCACCGAACCGGGGTTCACCATATCTTTATCAGCATATTTAGGCGCCGTACCATGGGTTGCTTCAAAAATCGCGTGACCGGTTTCATAGTTTATATTCCCACCTGGGGCAATACCGAGGCCCCCCACCTGAGCCGCCAGTGCGTCCGAGAGATAATCGCCGTTCAAGTTCATTGTCGCCAGCACATCGAACTCCTTAGGCCGAGTGATCGTCTGCTGGAAAACAATATCAGCGATAACATCCTTGACCAATAACCTACCTTCTTTCAAAGCTGCTTCTTGCTCGAGGTTAGCTGCTTCTTCTCCTTTGGCGGATTTCGTGCGCTCCCATTGCGACCAGGTGTACACCCGCTCACTAAATTCTGCTTCTGCCACTTCATAACCCCAATTGCGAAATGCACCTTCAGTATATTTCATGATATTTCCTTTATGCACCAGGGTGACACTGCGTCGCCGATTTTCCAAGGCATATTTAATTGCCGCTCGCACCAATCGGATTGTCCCTTCTTTAGAAACCGGTTTTATTCCTATGCCGGCTGTTTCTGGAAAGCGCATCTTGGCATATTCTTGGGGAAAATTCTCTTTCAGTAATTGTTTCAATTTACGGTTCTCTTCTGTACCATATTCAAACTCGATACCAGTGTAAATGTCCTCTGTGTTCTCGCGGAAAATCACCATATCCACATCTTGGGGATGCTTTACTGGTGATGGCACACCATTGAAATAGCGTACCGGACGCAAACACACATATAGATCTAACGCCTTACGCAAAGCGACATTCAACGAGCGGAAGCCACCCCCAATTGGAGTGGTCAGAGGGCCCTTAATACCCACTAAATAATCACGAAATGCCTGCGCCGTCTCATCCGGCAGCCAAGTGCCGAGCTGCTTATAAGCTTTTTCTCCAGCCAACACTTCTACCCACATAATCTTCCGCTTGCTGCCATAAGCTTTTTCCACCGCGGCATCGAACACGCGTTGAGACGCACGCCAGATATCCCTTCCGGTTCCATCCCCTTCCACAAAAGGAAGGATGGGATAATCCGGCACATGTAAAATATTATTTTTCATAATTATTTTCTCTCCGCCCTGCGGCGGGGTTATTGAATATAAACTCATTGCTATTCTCCTTGATAATTTTTCCCTTAAAACAAGACAGACTTGAAGAGATTTGCCTAATTATAACAAACTTCAGTCGTTTTAATGGAGTTCCTACTGGCGAGTTAAACCCGTTTATACCAGTCTAGAAATCTCCATTCTTTAAACACCCCTCTTTTCCCCTGCGTATGACGATCCTGTGCTCGATTGCTATAGAACCACCTATCGCCTTCATTGCCAGCGAGATTCGCTCCCGCAAGTTCCATGATCCTTAACTTTTCGAATGTCAGTTTGGTGAAACTATGGCATTGCGACAAAACCTTTCTGGCAAAGATTACGAAATGCGCTTATTCACATTCAAAGTCTCTTATTTGATTAAAGGTTTTTGGTTGCCAAATAGTCTTTTAATGCTGTCTCCGGCATTTCTTCTGAAGTGGTAATTGCTTCAATCCCCAAATTTTTGATCAGAGTTTGTTTACTCTCTTGCCCCATGCGACGGGCGATAAAGATGCTGCACTCCGGCAGCAAATCTACAATCAACCGGGGATTGTCATGATGTTTAAGTTTCGCGTAGGGATTGGGCCGTTTCTCCAGCAAATTCCCCTGTCGGTCATAAATATAGTAAAAGGGGGATATGCCAAAATGCCCAGGCCATATTTTTCCGTCAGTACCTACGCCAATAGCGATTAAATTTCTCTCTTGCATT
>DYKV01000053.1 GCA_020722415.1 Anaerolinea sp. | reverse complement strand
GAGGCAGGGCTTTAGCCCGCCGAAATTGGCAGCTTATCTAAACCTTTAAGCCGATTTCAAAGCAAATTGAGAATGGCTATTCCCAGGTAGTGTCCGTTGCTATTGCGGCTATCTATAATCCAACATAGAGGTTGGGCAACAACCTCGCTTGGATAAATTCTCCTGTAGGAGATAGCTCCCTTGCGTTCGCAAGGATAATTCCAGAAAAGCTTTCCTTCCGCACCTGCATCGTAGATTTTTCGCGGTCTTTTCGTTTCTTTTTTTCTTTCCGTTATTCCCCTAAACTCCGTCTTATCCGCTCAGCGGCACTTTTAGATTGCCAATCATTTAGCTTCAGAGCCCATGGATGATTTGCCAGCCAACAGAACAAGTTCCTAGCCAACCCTTTGATACCAGCCAGCGGCCGGACTAAAGGAACTGCCGAGGAAAAATCCACCAACCGGCCATTCAATCGAAAAGCATATCTCCCCACCCATTGGACATCCACTTCTTCTTCTAAAAATTGCTTAAGGGAAAATAATTCTTCTTCGGTGAACCAGTGTGGCAAATCGGAAGTGGCTCGATAATGGCATATTTGAGCCAAATCCTGTAAGAGCTGCTTTTGTTTATTTGTGAGATGATTTCCTTGGCGAGTAAAATAAGCTACATCTGGGTCAATTTGGACAATTTTATTCAACCACAAACGATGCAAAGTTGTCCGAATTGCATTGCGAACTCCTGGTATGGCTGGGTTGGTAAGCAAGACTGCATCTCGGCTATTCTCCCACTCACCGCCGACATCAGGACCAACCCTTAATGCATCACATAACCCTAATGATGGAAAGATTGGTGCACCGCATGCCAGCAGGTATGCATCCTCACCCAGAGATTGGCGCATGATCTTTAATCCCTGCCGGTAGGCAGTCTCGCGCGGCAAATCTTGATAACGCTTACCCGGTAATGCTGCTGCATAAAGGAAGTCTAATTTCACATAATCATAACCCCACTCACGGACCATTCGCATCAAACCCTGCAACCATTCCAAAACCTGCGGATGAGTGGTATCGAGAGCATAGAGCTGTTCTCCCCAGTTGAAACCAGCCGAGACAAAACGTCCCTGTTGATCTTTCAGGAACCACTCAGGATGTTCGCCAAATAAGCGCGATGATTTCACTGCCAACAGAGGTGCCAGCCATAATCCAGCTTGCTTCCCTTGGGAACGAATTGCCTCTGCTAAGGATTTCATCCCAGAAGGAAATTTTAGATTAGGCTGCCAATCCCCCACTTTTTGCTGCCAGCCATCATCTATTTGAATCACATCAAACGGTAGTCCCTGCAATAGCCCAGATATCTGAATTAATATTTTCTCGTCAATAGCGGTATACAAACTATACCAAGAGCACCATACCCGTTGTGATCTCTTCTGTTGTGCCGAACCAAAACGGTGGTTTAAAAGTTGGCTATATAAATCAAAAACAGCGCTTTCATCCCCTTTTGCCACCAGCCAATCCTTAGCGCCAGCCTCCGACAATCCTTCCAAGGTTTCGCCATTCATGCGCACATGGGTCTCTAATCCCAACGCCCCAAGAAATAAGATGCTGCCATCATCAAGCTCCACCGCGCCGTACCACGAACCGTGCAATTTCCGCTCCTGAATATATAGCGGATCATACTGCATGGGGTGAAGAATTTGCGGGCAGGGAATGGGAAAAGGAATTAAATCGGTCCAGCTAGCGAGTGACCATGATTGCCAACCATGTACCAAGTATCGTTTCGCGGTTTGGGGAATTTTTATAAAAGGATGATCCGATCGAATGATCTGGTATTCCAAATCTTCCCTTTCCGGTAAGCAAGGTTAGGTGATCAAGAGGCGAAACCCCTGAGAGCGTTCGTTATTAATCTATTGTTCCGCTTTCTGCTGGCAAGTTTTCTTCCGCAATGCGGGTCGGATCAGCTACCTTTTCTAACCCAATCTCTACCTTTTCTTCCATCCGGATTTGACCACGCAAAAAAGCGCCCTCTTCGGTGGCAAATGCAGCGGTTACAACGTCCCCCCATACCCTTCCACTTGCCCGAATTTCGACTTTCTCAGCGGTGATATTGCCTTTGACCATTCCGGCGATGATCACCGTATTCGCCCGCAGATTCTCACAGGTCACGCGACCAGTTTCCGCAACCACTAGGACTCCACGGAGGGTAATCTCGCCTTCAAAGGCTCCTTCTATACGGATACCTCCAGAACCGCTGAGGTTA
The DNA here is from genome assembly GCA_020722415.1 of Anaerolinea sp. Taxonomy (GTDB): domain Bacteria; phylum Chloroflexota; class Anaerolineae; order Anaerolineales; family UBA4823; genus UBA4823. The sequence goes on along the minus strand of DYKV01000053.1, from coordinate 10,936 downwards.
CCCTTCCAGGTAATGCCCGGACCAAGAACGGAGTTAATCAGGGATTGCGGAGTTTGGGGTTGCAGGGCAGCTAAGGAGGGCTCTTCACGCTTGCGGAACATTCTTTAATCCACTTCCTCTATAATACCAAGGATATTGTACCCCGCATCAACAAATAAGACTTCCCCGGTTGTTTTCGCGGCTAGGTCGGAGCATAAAAAGACTGCTGCATTCCCAACATCTTCGATGGTGATATTGGAATGTAAAGGAGCTATCTCGGCGTATTTTTGGTACATACTTTTGAAACCGGAAACGCCGGCAGCCGCCAAAGTACGAATGGGACCCGCCGAAATAGCATTGACGCGCACGTTTTGAGGTCCAAAATCGAACGCCAAATAACGCACCGATGCTTCTAAAGCTGCTTTTGCCACACCCATCACATTGTAATGAGGGGCAACCTTTTCTGCGCCATAATACGTGAGGGTTAATAATGCCCCGCCGGGGCGTAAGATCGGTTGGAACGCACGAGCTAAAGCGGTAAAAGAATAAACACTGATATCCATCGCTAGATGGAAACCGCTGCGCGAGGTTTGGTAATAAGGGCCATTTAATTCATCTCGGTTAGCAAACGCAATCGCATGCACCAATATGTCCACCCCGCCAAAGTGTTGTTGGGCTTTATGGGTAATGTCTGCAATCTGCTCATCACTGGCAACATCGCATGCTTCCACAAAAGTGCAACCAATTTGTTCTGCTAGGGGCTTCACTCGCTTTTCCAATAATTCACCAGCGTAACTGATACCTATGGTTGCACCTTGTTGATAAAAGGCTTTTGTAATTCCCCAGGCAATCGAACGCTCATTAGCCAAACCAAAAATCATCGCGATTTTATTGTCTAGCAATCCCATTTCATCCTCCTAAACTATGTTCCCACATTCCGCTCTGTATCGGTTTGGGTTTTAAATGCTCCAACAAACCGCCACGGAATGCTGCGCCAAGGTTCTGGCACATTGTTTAACCCCACCCTGGCGGTAGAAGTCACGCTTAAAGGCAAAATTGGTCTATTATCTGGATTGCCTTCCACAAATAAAACTGCCTCTGGTTGACAAATATCATAGCCATTTAAGCTTCCGTCTATATTCAAAGCCTGGCACAGTTTTGCCGGTCCATTCGTCCAAAGGTGAGGGGGTTGATGATTTCGGCGCTGGGCTACAATATCATGACCTTCTACCACTTGAATTGCCCGAATTAGCACTGCCGCCGCAAATCCTTCCTCTTCGGTGACGATGTTCAGCATCCAATGCATGCCGTACGTAAAATAGATATACGCATGGCCGGGTGGGCCATACATAACTCTGGTGCGGGGTGTTAGACCAGCTTTTGCATGACAGCCTAAATCTTCCTCACCACGATACGCCTCTGCTTCAATAATAATTCCACTAATTCGGCGATCTCCATCAATTCGCACCAAGCGCATCCCAATCAAATCCCGAGCCACATCTATGGTTAGACGGTTAAAAAATGCGCGTTCCAATCTACAAAACGGCTCCATTTAAATCGAGGTTAACCGCCTGTCCGCAAGGCTGGCTCCCGTTTATACAATGGGCCGCGTTCCAATGTCATGTGTAACCCTTCGGCTAACGAGAAGCGTGGTTGATAATTCAATTTTTCTTTTGCCAAGCTGATATCGGCACACATACGGGAAACACCTGGGTCATTCCGTTGATTGTAAATAATTTCCGCATCCGACTCAACCAATTCAAAAATCTGGCGCACTAACTCGCGCACACTGGTTTCCCGTCCACTTCCAACATTAATAACTAAATGATTAATGTTTGCTGCAGTAGAAGCGGCTATCATTGCCCGGACCACATCGTCAACATAGACATAGTCACGGGTCTGCTCTCCATGCCCATGAATCACTAATGTGCCATTCCGAACCGCTTGACGTAAGAAATAGGGAATGACCGGTGGATGCGAAGCAGGTAAGCGTTGCCCAGGACCATAGGCGTTGAAAACACGTAAACTAACGGTTTCGATCCCCCATAAATCCCCAATAGTACGTAGATAATATTCTGCGGCAAGCTTGGATACCGCATAAGGTGAACGAGGGTTTGGTTCTGCCGTTTCGCGTAAAGGTTGGCCTTGTTGGTCTCCATAAACGGCTCCAGAAGAGATCAAAACTACCCGCCGAACCCCCACATCGCGCATGGCTTCCATCAAACTGACCGTCCCTCCAACATTAACAGCATTGTATTCGCGGGGATATAAGACCGATTCGGGTACCGAAACGCGGGCGGCTAGATGATAGACACAATCCACATCTTGCAGCAAAGTCCAAAGTTTCGGCCGATCGTTGACATCGCCGCGCGTAAAATGAACATCCGGGGAAAGCGTAGCTGGATCTCCGGTTGAAAGATCATCTAAACCACGCACCTGATGTCCTTCGCGGGCTAATTGGTTGGCTAAAGCAGAACCGAGAAAACCGGCTGCACCGGTAATGAGATAATTCATTGTAAAAACGATTATAGCATAAAGTGAACTAGAGCATTAACCATGATTTGACATGAAACCATTAAAGAAGTATCATCCCGTACATGAGCTGGCAACGTCTACTTTCCTTTATCGGTTTTATCTTCGTTTTCATCCTTCTCTTAGGTGCAAGCGTTTTACCACCAGCTAATCAGATTGAACGGATACGCACATTTACCCGTCAAATTGAATTCAATTATGTGGATTGGATACTTGAAGCAGCTGAAGTAAAATTCAGCCAATCAGCAAGCCGAACCGCTTTGTATTTAACACCAGAGGAACAGCACCAGCTAATCCAGCTTTATTTAAACCTAATCAAACAATCAGAACAGGCAGACGCGCAATTGAACGAAATATACTCCGACCCTTATACCGAAAATGTAGAAGAGGCTGCGCTGCCTATTCGCGCTAATCTGGAAAACATTCACCATCAACTCGCCAAAGTTGCCCCCATCGCGGAAGGGATTTTCGAAACGCAGCTATCTTCTATCATCGCCGATGCTGGATTGACTACTGGTGGGCAACCATTGCCCCCGCTCTCCTTTCATGTAAGCCCAATTCCTTCTTCATTGATTGTTTCACCGCGCAATGTGATCCGCCAAATTGCTAATATCTCTTTAAAAACGGATTTAACCATGGATCAAAAGGTTAAATTGGAAGAAGAAGTCGACCAAGCTTTTAACGTCTCTTCTCTGGTTGTTCCTATTGGAGGGATTGGAATATATCCAACGATGGTCATGCAAACCACCAATATCAATTGGATGGCAGAAGTTGTGGCGCATGAATGGACGCACAATTACCTCGCATTTCGACCTTTAGGGATCAATTACGACACTTCTCCAGCCTTACGCACGATGAACGAAACTGTAGCGTCTATTTCCGGGAAAGAATTGGGAAGGATGTTGATCGCGCAATATTACCCGGAATTTCTCCCCCCGCCGGTCAGCGAGAATTCTACCGTCCCGTCAAACTCCACACCCGATAAAGAACAATTCAATTTCAACCACGAAATGCATCTCACCCGCGTTCGCGTCGATCAATTGCTGGCAGAGGGAAGAATTGATGAGGCAGAGGCATATATGGAGGAGCAACGGGTTATATTTTGGAATCATGGCTATCACATCCGCAAACTTAACCAAGCCTATTTCGCTTTTTATGGGGCGTATGCCGACGAACCCCAAGGCGCAGCTGGTGAAGATCCGATCGGAAATGCAGTAAGACTATTGAGGGCTCAATCCACTTCGTTAGCAGACTTTCTCAAGCAGATCTCCTGGATGTGGTCCCCCCAACAATTGATGGATGCAGTACATGGATAGACGAATATTTCTGGTGTTAATGATTATTTTAGGATTAACGAGCACGGGTTGCCAGAATAGATCATCCCCCAATAACTCTACACCATTCAGTTTGGCTTCTCCTTCAGTAACCTATCATCCATCCCCAATTCAAGCCCAATCAACCCTTAAAATATCAGGTCTCGCTCAACGTATCGCCGCGGGCTGCACTGCCATTAGCCCACACCCAACGCCTGGGCCTACCGAACAATCGCTTTTTCCACTAGTGAGTGAGACGGATTGGAAGCTAGGCGATGACAAAGCTGCGGTTACCATCATTTCCTATTGTGATTTCCAAGCCCAGCCTTGCGCTCAATTCAGTATCGTCATGAAGCAGCTCCTGCAGGAATATCCTAAACAGTTGCTCTGGGTTTACCGTCACTATCCATTATCCAAAATAAATGACAAGGCAATCTTAGCGGTTCAAGCTGCTGAAGCCGCCGGAAAACAAGGGCTGTTTTGGAATATGCAGGATTTGCTCTATAATCAACAATCCGAATGGGCAAAGCTTTCTCCGAGCCAGTTTCAAGATTGGCTAATAGAACAAGCAGCCAAATTGGGATTAAACAAGACGCAATTTGAGCTAACATTCCAATCAAAGGATATCCATGACATCGCCACAGAAGCTTGGCAACATAACGCTGCGATCGGGATGCCGGGTGTACCTTTCATCTTATTGGACAGTAAAATCTGGCCGGCCGATCTCCCGCTCACTTACTTCACTTTGAAGGATTACATCAGCTTAGAATTATTGGAAAAGCGGCAGTTCGAGAGCTGTCCTCCACCAGTTATTGACGAATCCAAATCTTATCAAGCCACTATCCACACCGAAAAAGGAGATATTCTGATGCAACTTTTCGCCGCCGAAGCCCCGATCACCGTCAACAATTTTGTTTTTCTTGCCCGCCAAGGCTGGTACAATGGAATAACGTTTCACCGGGTGATCAAAGACTATATTGCCCAAACTGGCGACCCAAGCAATAGCGGATATGGTGGTCCTGGATACACGTTTGTCAATGAAAGTACACCTGCCCTCAAATTTGATAAACCCGGCCGAGTGGCGATGGCAAACTCCGGAAAAGATACTAACGGCAGTCAATTTTTCATCACATTAGCTGTTACGCCCCAACTCAACGGTGAATATACGATCTTCGGACAGGTGACAAATGGAATGGATATCCTCCAAAGACTCACCTTACGCAATCCCTCAGATTACCCTCCGCCCCCACCAGGTGATCGGATTATTTCTATAACTATCGCCGAACAATAAATTTTAATCAGGAAAATCCATTGAATCAAAATGGCCAACCCTCCTTCTCCAATCAAACCCCAGCGAGGCGTTCGTGGTATTCGCTCCTTCAGGCTGGCGCAGCCGGGTTTGCATTCCTGGGCTTATTCTTATTGGGCAGCAGCCTTTTTCTGTACGGGTTAATCGCAGCGAGATCCAACTCGTTTGACGCTAATCTAATCCTATCGAATTGGTTGCCAGCCAGCTCCTTTTTGTTTTTAGGGTTGTTATTTCTACCCTCGGTAGTTTTCGGCTTGGCACACTGGTTTGGTTTGCCAATCCCCGAAAAACAGATGATGAAATTTCCATCCTCTTTAATCCTTCTGGCTATTTTCCTCGTTGTAGTTATCATAGGGCATCAATTATCTCAATCCTCCTCTGCTCTTCTATTGCTCCTCCCATTAGTTCATGTACTAGGCATTAGCCTTCCGGTGGTTTTTTTCCTCCGCTTGGGGTTAAATCAACTTCCCGCCCAATCCTTACAACGTAGTTGGGGAGCCTTTAACAGCGGGTTAGGGCTGGCGCCAGTCTTCATCCTCATTTTTGAGAGTTTGGCATTAATTGGCTTTCTCCTTCTAATTGGGTTTTGGATTTCCATCCATCCAGATTTGATTAAGGAAATAAGCCAATTAATTAGCTTACTTAAGCAGTCTCGCCCTACAGCCGATGCTACCTTAAAACTCATTCAACCTTACCTTTCCCAACCAATGGTTGTGACAACTATCCTTATTTTTTCAGCTATTGTGATCCCGATTATCGAAGAAGCCATTAAACCGATTGGGGTTTATTTTCTATATGGAAAAATTCAGGGCGAATTAGCTGGATTTATTATCGGCGCCTTGAGCGGTGGTGGATACGCTCTGCTAGAAAGTTTTCTGTTTTCTAGCAATGGGAATGATTGGACACAAGCGATTCTTTCCCGCAGCGCTACGGCTGTGATCCATATTTTTACCAGCGCTTTGATGGGATCGGCAATAGCTCAAGTCTGGTCGGATAAAAAATATCTCCGTCTTGGTTTAGCCTATGGCTGCAGTGTCTTTTTCCATGGGAGTTGGAACGGATTAGCGATGCTTTATACCCTCCAAATAATATCCGGAGATAGGCAAGGGATTTGGCAAAATCCCTTTATCCATAACTTGGCGACTTACGCCCCTCTTCTTCTCTTGTTTCTTTTCCTATATGTATCTGGCTCTCTGTGGTTTTTCAGGAACATTATTCTCAAACAATCAAGTAAAATATCCTTTCAAGCAAAATAAAACTTAATGAATGAGGATCTCTCATGAATGTCGTCTTATATCTCGTTGAAATATTTCTCCATTTAGATAAATACCTCCACGTGGTGATTCAAACTTATGGCCTCTGGACTTACCTCCTTCTCTTTCTGATCATTTTTATGGAGACCGGTTTGGTGGTCACGCCGTTCTTACCGGGCGATTCGCTTATCTTTGCAGCTGGCACCTTTGCCGCTCTCGGTGCTCTGGATGTCCATCTCTTATTCTTGTTGATTGCCAGTGCAGCCATACTTGGAGATACCGCTAATTATTGGATTGGATACTTCATCGGACCACGCGCCTTCAATAGCAATATCCGATTTCTAAAAAAAGAATATCTCGATCGCACTCATGCGTTCTACGAAAAACATGGCGGGAAGACTATTATCCTTGCCCGATTTATACCCATTATCCGTACGTTTGCGCCATTTGTAGCTGGTGTGGGAGAAATGACTTACTGGAAATTTATCTCTTACAATATTATCGGTGGATTGTCGTGGGTGGCTCTATTTACTTACGGAGGTTATTTCTTTGGCAATATCAAATTTGTCAAAGAAAACTTTTCCTTTGTCGTTTTGGCAATCATTCTCCTCTCAGTGACACCGGGAGTCATCGAATACTTGAAATCACGAGGCACAAGCGCAGCAAAAGCTTAGATTTTTAGACTACGTCCTATCCGGAACCCTAATGCAGGGGAAACAAATGTAGAGACGGCTGCTTCTCGGGTTGTCGTCCGGGCAAGTTTGTGACTGTAATACCATGAACCTCCGCGGATGACATAGCGGGTCATGGCGTTCTTTGCTTTTTGATTTTCTTCCTGATGGGATGGATAAGGTCCCAAAACGCTGTCGGTCCATTCCCAGACATTTCCGCACATATCTACAACTCCAAACGGACTATCCCCACTTGGAGAATACTCACCCACAGCAGTCGTCCCCCGCTTGCCACTCTCCAATGTATTACAACGCCAGGGATCAAAATCATCCCCCCATGGGTAAATTCGATCGTCTCCGCCCCGCGCCGCAGCCTCCCATTCATATTCGCTCAGCAAGCGGAATCCACCGTTCAGGCTTTCATTCAGCCACTCACAATAGGCTAATGCATCATGGCGAGACACCCCTACAACCGGATGACCATCTGCCCCTTCTGAATAACGGAAACCAATCCAATCTTTCGGCACCCGATAACCGGTTGCCCAGATAAAGGCAAAATATTCCGCATTGGTAACCGGTGCACGCCCAATTTGAAATGCTGCTAGATGAACAATATGCTGAGGTTGTTCGATCGCGAAGAGGTCTTTCTCAACCCATTCTTCTGCCCAAATCTCCGTGCGGTATAAGTGATTTACCTGATCATCACTGATCCCAATTATATAATCCCCTTCGGGAATTGTAATAAGTTCCGGTTGGATGGCTTTTATTCCCCCATTGGTTGTTTTTATTGGTTTCTTCCCAGCTAGCACCATCAAAACTACTCCTTCTTAAACAGCCATCACCGAGAGTGGCTTTCCAACCGCAAGTTGAGCAACCATTGCAAATGTATTCAAAATTGAATCAACATTATCGTCAATAGCTTGACTAATTCCGGTTAAATAAGCCTCTCGACCCGCTTCTTCTTTATATTTCGACAGATGATCCACTACGTCTAACAAGACTCGTTCCCAAGCGGGGGTTGTGTTTTTCACTAACCAACCATAGGAACGAAACTCCTGATATGGACTCCCCTCACTGGCGATCCATGGTATTTTCATCACCAGATACTCCAGCACCTTTATCCAACTGCGCCTTTCATCGTACTCGCCGGCTAATGGCGCTAATCCGATATCAAAACGGCTCAATATTGCTGGCCATTCACGATAACTCACCCATGGTTGTAAAATCAATTGCCGAGCGGGTAATCCCAACACTTTGGGGATGCGAAAATCATTTCCGCAAATCATTACTTTCACCTGGGGACGCGCTTTGCACACATATCGTAACGCCTTGATCAAACCACTCTCTACAAAACTCTGAAAATGGGAAACACTACCTCCCCAACCAATAATAATGCCCTCATGCTGCTCCGAACGAACATTTTGGTAATTACTTAGTTCAATATAGTTTGGCAAGTAGAGCATGTTGGTGTAATTCTGCCAATCTTCAACGAGACGCCGAGAAGGTACAATAGCAGCGTGCACCATCCGTAAGCCCCATTTAAATTGGGTAAGTGGTGGAGGCTCAATCTTTTCGTTAGTTACTCGTGAAACACCCTCCCGCCAAAAAGAATAATTCACATTGCTCGGCGGCATCAAGGAATAGGCATCATCGAAATTGGCGATGATCGCTTTATCGCGGGCTTTCCAATATTGAATTGCCGAAAGGACCCCAGCGAAGAGATTGCGTTCCACAATAATAACATCAGCAGCATTGCAAAGCGCAACCGCCTGCGGTGTATGATTGGCGAAGTCAACCACGCTCAATAAACTGGCTTGGTGACGCCCACTGCGGTTGATCGCCCGACATGGCACAGCGCAACGCCATTCACTACTGTTCCATTCTTCTTTACTATCTGCATAAACAAATACGACTTTCATTATTTTTTCTCGCTGGCTACCTTCAATAAGAGTTTATGCCACAATTTACTCTGATAAGTTGGGGTACGCAATTCGGCTAAACGCTTGCCGGCTTCTCCTAAAGAACAGCGCAAGTCATCATCAAGCGCTAACTGCCGTAAGTACGTGTGCCATTCATCAATGGAATTGACCATCAACCCTCCTTCTCCCCAACTCTTAACAGTCGGGATAGGAGAAGCGATCCAAGGAATGCCGCGTGCCCCAGCGGCAAGTAAACGTAAGTCCGAAAGAGATTGATGAAAGGGATTGTTACGCAACGGTAACAATAAAATATCCATTTGGTTGATAGCATAACCAATATCTTCATTTTGTAAGATGGGGATGAATAATCGTCGTCCCTCAGGCAGGTTGTCGAATAACTGATATACCTCTGTATCGCCGGCAATGATTAGTTGGGTTTGCTGAAATTCTCGCATCACCCGTACAATCATCCGTTTTACTTGAAAAACATCTTCCAACTCATCACCAGAACCAATCCAGCCTAGATTGATCGTATGGCGGATTTGATTTGGTCGGGTATGCGGTAAGCTATTTCCGTCCCAGGCCGGTGGTAACACAGCAACCGGAAAACCTGATTGCCGTAATGCATTGGCAAAAGATTCGCTGGGCACACAAATGAGGTCGGCTAATAAACAGGCAGCCGAATAAGCCTTTGCTCGAGCTGGCGACCCTAAGCCAGCGGTTGCAAATGCTGGATGGGTCAACGGCATTTGTTCAAAATCAACTTCTAAATAGACAATAATAGGTTGTTTAGCCACGTGGGCTTGGGCTAATATTTCCATAATAGATGGATTCAGATGCGGGTGAACGGCGACAAGGACATCAAATTGATCTAACTGGATCGCCGAAGATGACTCAAAAATCGTCACTTCATTGCCCATTTGCTGCAATTCAGGGAGAGGAAACTGCGAACGCAAAATGGGAATTTTAGGATCGCCATCTAAATACAATAACCGCAGTGGTCGGTCGTTCAGGAGAGACCTTTTTCCGTTCAGAGATGTTTCCGTCCCTTCAACCTCATTTTGTTTTTGTAATTGGATGTTTTGCAGCAAGTTTTGAAGGCCTTCCACTAAATCTAAACGTCCATCTGCCTGAGCTTGGCGGATATTCAACTCCAACAAGGCCGGGATCAGCTCATTAATTTCATCCAATCTTTCCGCAACCATTAGCGCCGGATGGGGATTATAAATAATTTCTTTTAGTAACTTAGCCGCATTGAGCACTTCTTCCTCGCTTACCGTTGTAGTGGTGCTGGTCAATTGCTGCAGAATTTCTGCCACAGCCTGAGGTTGGGTCGGTAGGGTGGGTTGGTCTTTTATCCAATCGCTGATTTTGGAATTATTCTCATCATAAGAGATAAATTTTTTTAATTTTGCTAATTGAATGCGTCGCTCCACCTGCATGGTCTGGTCGGTTAAACTTTTCCCCTGATTATAGAACAGCAATGCCATCTCGGCGTCGCCGGCAAGCATATAACAATCCCCTAAGAACAAATACGATTCTACATCAGCAGGATTATCGCGCAAAATCTGCGCATAAACCCGAATGGCTTCGTCCAAACGGTTCGCGTCAAAATAACGTTTGCCCAATGCTTTCCGGGCAGCCAGATCACCAGATTGGGTATCCATTTGAACCATTGCCCTATTTATAAACGGGAAAAGCTAAATTGTCTGTAAAGGCTGGATGAAAGATCCGTAAAGAGAAGCTAAATGGGCGAACCCAAAATACACACTACCCCATTCAATCCACTTCTTTATTTAGAAGGCATTTCCGAGAAGAGAATATTATTCATCCCTTAAAGAACTTAATGGCTTATCCATTTCCGCAAACCAACATTGCAGCCCGAAAAAGATGAAACTAGGTTGTTATTTATATAGTCTCGGAGAGATTAAATTAAATCTTAACTGCTCAGCCATGTCAA
>DYKV01000436.1 GCA_020722415.1 Anaerolinea sp. | reverse complement strand
GATAAAGAGGAGAAGAGAAATGCAGCATGTTTATACGCATCATGACATGAATCTTTATGGAGATATCAAATTGTTTGCCGGCACCGCTTGTCCAAATTTAGCTGCGGATATCTCCAATTATCTCGGCATCCCACTCAGTGGGAGGGATGTTATCCTTTTTCCAAACGATAATCTATTTATCAAGTTGCATAAGAGTGTGCGTGGGCAAGATGTTTACGTGATTCAAACCACCTCTGCACCAGTTCATCGAAACCTGATGGAGCTTTTAATTATGCTCCAAACTATGCGTTTAGATTCAGCCGGCCGGGTAACAGCAGTGATACCCTACCTGTGCTATTCCCGTTCCGATAAGAAAGATAAACCGCGGGTACCTATTACAGCAAGGTTAGTGTGCGATATGATCGAAATCGCCGGCGCAGACCGATATATTACCCTTGATCTGCATGCGGGTCAAATACAAGGCTTTTTTTCCATCCCAGGAGATGTTCTTTCTGCATTCCATATTTTAAGCGCTTATATACAACAAAAACAGGCCCACATGAGAGATCCGGTTGTGGTTGCCGCCGATCTAGGCTTTGCCAAAAAGGGTCGTAACTTTGCCGCAACATTGAAAGTGCCCATTGCTTTTATTGAAAAAAGACGCAGTGGCAATGAAGATATTCCGGAAGCGCTAACATTAATTGGGGATGTGCAAGGACGAGACGTGATCATTGTAGATGACGAGATTGATACTGGCAACTCGGTTTCCCAAGCGGTTAATTTAGTAAAATCGAAAGGGGCACAGGATGTATATCTGGTATGTGTGCACCCAATCCTTTCCCACAACGCGGCAGAGAGAATCGCTAATTTGCCTTTAGTCGAATTCATTACCACCGATACCATTCCATTAGCTAAACAGAAATATCGTTTATTAAAAGATAAAATTACTATTTTATCGGTTGCCCCATTAATTGGGGAGGTTATCCGCCGCGCAAACCAAGGACGCAGCGTTGGCGAGATGTTCGATGAATAATCTATGCCGGAACTACCCGAAGTAGAATCAATTGCCAGACGCCTGCGTGAAGGTGTAGACCAATGCCCCTCTTTGCTTGGCATACGCATTAGTACGGCAACCCTACATTGGCAGCGCTGCTTAGTTACACCCGATCGGGATCAGTTTCTATCTCGAATCCAGCAACAAGAGATTGTAAAGATCTATCGGCGGGGAAAGTTCCTCGCCTTTGAGTTATCCGAAGATACTCTCTTGTTTCATCTGCGGATGAGTGGCGATCTCCTGGTACAGGCTGACCGGAATACAGCCATGCGGCATGTTCGATTAACATTGGAATTAGATAATGGATTTGCCTTACTTTTTCTTGATCCGCGCAAATTCGGTAGAATCTGGTTAGTTCGTCAGCCGGAAGAACTGTTTGCCGATTTAGGACCAGAACCTTTTGATCCAAACCTCACCGTCACCCAATTTCATTCTTTATTACACAAAGTCAAACGCCAACTCAAACCACTTCTAATGGATCAATCCTTTTTAGCTGGTTTAGGAAATATATATACCGACGAGGCGCTTCACCGAGCGGGTTTACATCCACTGGTTATTTCGAATCAGTTAACTATTGACCAAGCGACTGCTTTGTTGACCTCAATCCAGGACGTGCTATCCGAAGGCATCCAACGCAATGGCGCCAGCATTGATTGGGTTTATCGTGGGGGGGATTTCCAGAATTATTTTGCAGTATATCAGCGCACCGGTGAGCCTTGCTACCGTTGTGGAACCCCCATTGAAAGAATTCGAGTTAGTCAACGCAGCACCCATTTCTGCCCAAAGTGTCAACCTTTATCTCTTAGTCATTGAACGTGGATATTACCCCAAAATCTCAACGTCTTATTAAGTAATTCTCCTAATCTTGTAACGCGGCATTCATGCCGCAACCAAACGGCGACATCAATGTCTACAACATTTG
>DYKV01000435.1 GCA_020722415.1 Anaerolinea sp. | reverse complement strand
CGCTATAGCGCAGCTCTGAGACCTTGTTCCCATTCGAATCGGTGGTCAGGCTGGTCGAGCCTAAATGATCGCCCAGCAAGTATTCCACTTCCATCGAGACGGGGATGGTGTATTGACGCATGGCTATTCTTGAAGCTCCAGCGAAATAGTACTTGGTGATTGCGCCGCTGGTGAGATTGACTTCGTAGTGCGCGCCGACCCTTCGCCAAGCTCAGGGCAGGCTCCCAGGATCATCTCACTGCCCTCTACGGATTTGACCTGGTCTCGACAGGCTCGGCCCAACGGTTTCCCGTCGCCATCGTAGTAGAAGTTTGCCGTCGCCGCACCGGAGACAGAGACGAGGCGGCTTTCGGCGTCGTAGGCCAGGGTATAGGTCTGTTCGTTCGCGACATACTGGATAAGCCTCATCTCATCGACTCTCAATCACCTGGTAAAAATACTCCACCAAGCTAAGAATACTGGATAGCTTCTTAATGCCCGAATGCCGACACTTCCCGGCCATTGCTGAATACTAATAAGTCATTTGCTGAAACCATCAATTGTCTATAAATCGTAAAAATTTTGAAACTGTTAAACTCCAAAGAACCAATCTCTTCTCCAGTTTTTATTTTAAGAGCAGTAATGACATCCTGTTTCCCATTGAAAATGTATACAATGGTCCCCAGCAATGTGGGATTCTGCGGATATGGGATGACATCTGTACACCAAACAATATCACCATCTGTCCTCTGCAAGGCACAAAGATGAGTTGAATCAGCAAAAAACAAAATTTCATTGATTACTTCGAGGCGCTCAATCCCGTTTATTTGGACAGGTGCTTGCCATAATTTGACCCGATTTTGTAAATCGAACGCTGTAACATAGGACTCGTTAGAGTAATACATTACCCCATTTCCATAACCCACATATCCTATCCCCTCATCAAATGTTTCTTGCCATAAAATTTTCCCGGTTTGAATATCTACAGCCTTAATCCCGGAACATGGAAAATACACATTTGTCTTGGTAATAAAAGCCTTTGCATAATATCCTCGGCAATCAGATACCTTCCACAACATATTGCCTTCAATAGCATCGAAGGCAATAAAGTATCCCCCGAATTCAGCAACAACAATGTCATTGGATACGCCAACGACCCAAGCGGACGCATCGGTTACATGTTGCTCCCAGATAGTTGATCCATTTTCTTGGCTTAATGCAAACAGCGAACTACTATCGGCAATGTAAACGATACCATTATTTGCAATCGCGGGTTTAGGATCAACCTGCCACGCTAAGTTTTTCCGCCATAATATATCTCCGGAGTTTATAGCTAGCGCGTAAAGCGCTGAAGTAGTTCTGGCCATGATGATTTGTTCGTCAATCAGGGAAATTCCCACCACTTGGGCGCCGAGTCGGATAGACCACTTTTTATCTACTGGGAAATTATTCTGCTTGTATGACATTGTTATAAAATTTTTTGTCAAGAAGAATGCTACTGCTAATAATACTCCGATGGCAAACAATCTCAATACCCAATTCTTTTTCATTATGTATCTCCGCAATTGGCATATTCCATACTTGTGTAATGCTACATGTTTGCTAAGGAATTTGTGGCCCCAATCTTGGTGTAAGTGCGTGTGCATTTGTCGCCATTTGCCCAATGGATAAAGGTAAACCGGCACTTAATCCAATATCATAACCACTCAAAAGTGTAGGATCGACCTCCCCCGTTTCAAGGTTAAATCCTTCGTAATGATCAACTGATAAAATTCCTAATCCTCCCACGTAATCAATAGCTTGACCTTTATAACCTTCTGTTCCCTTTTGCTCAAAAGCAGTTCCGTATATCGTGCCATATGCGATTGTTATACCAGCAGTTAAAATGTCCGTTGGATACTTTTGTTCTGCAGGCCCTTGCTCCAATGTTGGATTAAATTCTATATCTCGGGTTAAGCCATAAATCTGTATTCCTCCAT
>DYKV01000052.1 GCA_020722415.1 Anaerolinea sp. | reverse complement strand
TGGAGCAAGTAGATCAAGTAGGGTGAAGTGCGGCGAAATTGCGAACGGTCAAAATTACCATATTTCGCTTTTATTTCTAGACCGGCTTGTTTGAATTCTTCTTCATACTCATGCGGTGTTTGCAAACTGTGTACTTGTTCAACTGTAAGGCGATTGACTGTTCCATCAGGATAAAGATGATCATAGTGCCAAATAATTTTCAGTTGCGCTCCAGTACGCTGCCATGAGTTTGATATCTGAACTGGTAAACCGTCAAATGGGTGGGTGATAAATTCTTCAACCTCCGTATCTGCTGTAGTGGGGATAGCCCGCATGAGCCAAGGATTCGGTAAACTGATGGCGAAAATTCCTTCAGGGTGTAATAAATGGGTGACTTGCATCAATAGAGTCATTCTTTCATCCTCCATCAGGGTCGAATAGGTGTTACATGGCAGAATTATTAATCGAAAGAGAAGACGGAGGGGTATGGCGACCATATCCGCGCAAAAAACTAACGCAGGTTGTTTGCGCTGCAATTGCTTCAACATGCCTCTATTTCGGTCAAAGCCGAATACCAGCCTGCCGGCTTGCTGGATAGGGAGAAGGACCCGCCCACTACCGCAGCCTAATTCCAAAACCGGTTCTCCCACCCATGCCGCAAGGCTGAGCCAAAAAGGAATATCTTCCTGATACATGCTGTGATGGGCTTCATAAAGGGTTGGGAAATCTTCCATAGATAAATTACCTTGACGGTTTGGTATACTTCGCATTATACTCACTTTAATACATCGGGGTGTGGCGCAGTACGGTAGCGCACCGCGTTTGGGACGCGGGGGTCGGCGGTTCGAGTCCGCCCGCCCCGACTGACTATGCCACGAATTAAAAGTGATGAGGCTCACTTAATTGATTTTGAACCGCCACTTTTGACTAATGGCTTCTGTCATAGATATCAGGACAGAAGTTTTTTGTGATTCTGAATATTTTAATTTTGGAGGATTGAATATGTCTTACATTGACCAGGTTCATGCTCGTGAAATACTGGATTCACGTGGAAATCCCACGGTGGAGGTCGAGGTTACCCTCGATAGTGGCGCTTTTGGACGGGCGGCAGTACCTTCTGGCGCATCTACTGGTGTCCATGAAGCGTTAGAATTGCGCGATGGGGATAAAACCCGCTATATGGGTAAAGGGGTATTAAAAGCGGTTGAAAATATTAATGAAACCATTGCTGAAGCGATTTTTGGGATGGACGCGCTCGATCAATCAGCCATAGATAAAGCAATGATTGAACTAGATGGCACCCCCAATAAGAGCAAGCTCGGTGCTAATGCCATCCTTGGGGTCAGCCTCGCGGTAGCCCGAGCCGCTGCCGATGAAGTAGGATTGCCCCTCTATCGCTATTTGGGTGGTGTCACAGCTAAAGTATTGCCAGTGCCCATGTTTAATATCCTCAATGGTGGGGTGCATGCTAACTGGCAAGGTACAGACTTGCAAGAATTTATGATTGCACCAGTAGGCGCCCCAAATTTTCGCGAGGCGCTGCGCTGGGGTAGCGAAGTATATCATTCTCTCAAAAGCGTTTTAAAGAGCAGCGGTTATTCCACCGGTGTTGGCGATGAAGGTGGTTTTGCCCCAGCTCTGAAAACGAACGCAGAAGCCGTGGAATTGATCATCAAAGCCATCGAAAAAGCCGGCTATAAACCAGGTGATCAGATTGCCATCGCGCTCGATCCGGCATCGAGTGGTTTTTATGAGGATGGTTACTATAATCTACGGACCGAAGGAAAGAAGGTCACTTCTGCAGAGATGGTGGCGATGTATGAATCGTGGATCAAGAAGTACCCCATTGTGGTCTTGGAAGATGGATTGGCGGAAGATGATTGGGAAGGTTGGAAGCTGCTCAACAAGACCATCGGTGATAAAATCGAATTGGTTGGCGATGATTTATTTGTCACCAACGTAGAACGGGTAGCCCGCGGCATTCAAGAAAACGCCGCAAATGCAGTTTTGATCAAGCTGAATCAGATCGGTACGCTTAGCGAAACTATCGCGACAATTGAAATGGCTCGGAAAGCTGGCTGGGGCGCGATGGTCTCTCATCGCTCTGGGGAAACAGTGGATAGCTTTATTGCTGACTTCACGGTTGCGATGGGAACCGGGCATCTTAAAACCGGCGCTCCATGCCGTGGTGAACGGGTAGAAAAATACAACCAATTGATGCGCATCGAAGAAGAACTGGGCGATGCAGCTATTTATGCAGGTCGAAAAGCCTTTGTGCGTTAAGTAGAAGGCCATTAAGCTCGAATGACCGAAGACTTAGAAACCCCGCCCAATTTTATAGGGCGGGGTTTTTCTTTGACGTTTCACTATAACCTCAGCATTTTACAAATGAGATGTACATCGGAAAAGCCCTTATTAATCCGTATTTTTATGTCTGCGCTATAATATAATATTCAATGAAGATCATGCGTTTATGGAGAGTTGAAAATGGCAAAGCAAAAAGCCGATATTGTGATCGAAACAGTGCGGTATAAACCCAATGGAGAGATGGATTGGGTGCGAGTGTATGAACGGCGCGGGCCCACCTTTTCTGACTTGATCATCCTTAGTCGAGAAGAGTTAGTCAAGCGTCTCCGCGATGGACAAAAAGTATTCGCGGGAAAACGAATCCCCTTCATGGCGAGCACTTTTGAACTATCGCGCCCGGTGATTCTCAAACAAAATAGCGGTAGTTTGGTGATTTTGACTGAAAACACTCAGGCAAACCATGATAAGTTAGAGGATGTTCCGCTTATTTGAATAATTATGCCAACTCCGTTTTATCATCTCAGTCTCGCTCAAGAAGTAATGGGTCAACCTAATTTACCAAAAGCCATTCAAGAGGCATTGATTAACCATCAAGCGGAGTTTTTATTTGGCAATATAGCCCCAGATGTACAAGTGGTATCGGGACAACCGCGGGTAGAGACGCATTTTTTCGATTTACCCTTACAGCAGAATTTACATACACCCTGGGAATCGTTTTGGCGGGCTTACCCTCAATTAACCTTTTCCTCCATTCTCAACCCACATCAAAAGGCTTTTCTGCTGGGTTATTTCAGCCATTTGTTGGCTGATTGGCAATGGATCCGCCAGATCTTTACACCGATTTTCGGTCTACAAAGTTCATGGGGTACTTTTCAAGAACGGTTAATCTGGCATAATGTTTTACGTGCCCATCTCGATCAACAGATACTTCCTTCCCTTCAACCGCAGATCGCAGAGCACCTTTTAATGGCGGAACCAGACGATTGGTTGCCATTTGTGGAAGACCATTCTCTCATCCAGTGGCGCGATCAGATCGCCCGGCAATTACAGCCTGGGCAAAAAATTGAGACGGTTGAGGTTTTTGCTTCACGCCAACACATAACCCCCGCTGAATTTCAGCGTTACCTTTCCTCTGAACAAGCCCTTCAAGAAGTCATTTTCAGCCGTTTATCACCGGCGAGATTAAATTTGTTTCGCTCACAATTAGTTACAGAAACACTTGCCTTTCTAGGACAATTAACGAGTACCGATCAGATAATTTAGACTAAAATAGAATCGATAAAATGAAAATACTTCATGCAATTCCAGCCCCCACAGAGGGGAGTTCGGCAGAGAAAATCCGATTATCCTTGCCACAGATTTCTTTAGAAAAGCCGAAACCCGTTGATTCGCCGATTTTGAAATTATTTCAACTGGTTCTCAATGATGACCATTATTGGATCCAAAATTGTCCCTTATTTGGCGGGGAAAAAGAAGTTCCCTCATTGTTGGTTGGTCCATTGGGGGTAACCCTTATTATTGTCAAAAATAATCACGGTATTTACCGGGCAGCGGGGATGAATTGGGAAAAATTTGATGAGACGCGGAAACAGTTCCGTTCTGAATCACCTAATCCGCTCATGAGTGCCAGAGAATTATCTCAAAAAGTAGAGGGTTTTTTAGGACAAAATGGTATGGAACACATCCCAGTCCAGGCGGTAATCGTCTTCACTCACCCTGGCTTTCATTTAGAATCAGAGAAACCAGCCATTCGAATATTGCCCTTCGATGGGTTAAGGCGCTACGTTGCTTCTATTGCCCAGGCGATACCCGCTATGAATCTGGTTGAGATTCCGCAAGTTGTCCAATTATTAGCACCTTTCACAGCAGAAAAGGATGAGCCGATCAAGGAGCTTCATGATGATTTTTCATTCAAAGAAGAGAAACCAAAAAAGCCGATTAAATTGCCCAATGTCAACATTCCTTTACCCAACGATGATCAATTCGTAAAGACCGTCAATAAAGTGCCTTTTACGACCCGGCAACTGCTCTTGTTGGCTGGTTTGGTTATTATCAATATCATCATCCTCATCAGCTTGGTAATAGTGGTTTTATCCATTCAAAATTAACTGGAAAACATCATTGCAGGGCAACCCTTATCTCTCCATCATCATTCCTGCTCATAATGAAGAGCGCCGATTGCCAAAAGCAATTGCTGCACTATTCGAGTTTCTTACGCAGCAATCCTATTCATCGGAAGTGATCTTAGTCGAAAATGGCAGTCACGACCGAACCTTGGAGCTGGCACAGGCTTTAGCAAAGCAACATGCGGGATTAATTGTCCTGCATGAAGATCAACCCGGGAAGGGTTTAGCGGTACGGAAAGGGATGCTGGTCGCTAAAGGAGCATACCGTTTCATGTGCGATGTGGATTTTTCAATGCCGGTCAGTGAGATCAACCGTTTTTTACCTCCTCTATTAGAAGAGGTAGATATTGCAATTGCCTCGCGGGAAGCGAAGGGCGCGCAGCGATTCCATGAACCACCATTCCGCCATTTGATTGGACGGGTGTTCAATTTAATGATTCGTACCCTCGCTTTGCCAGGATATGATGATACTCAATGCGGGTTTAAATGTTTCACCGCTCAAGCCGCCGAGTTGCTCTTTCCCCGGCAAACGATCCAAGGTTGGACATTTGACGTAGAAATCCTCTTTTTGGCTCGTAAATTAGGGCTGCGGGTTATCGAAATCCCCATTCCTTGGTATTACAATCCGGAAAGCAAAGTTCATGTTCTGCGTGATTCAATCCAAATGGGCTTAGACTTATTGCGTATTCGTTGGCAAGCCTGGCGAGGATTCTACCGATGAAAAAGATGCTTCCCTTACCAGTCACGCCTCATCTCTTTTTTGAGGCGCGCCTGTGGCAGCAGGGATTATCCCGGGTGGCTGGGATTGATGAAGCTGGTCGGGGTGCGTTAGCTGGGCCGGTTGCCGCAAGCGTGGTGATTTTACCCCCCCGAGAGGATCTCTCCTTGCTCCTTTTTGGAGTGCGCGATTCAAAGCAGATGTCAGTGGAGGAGCGTTTTGAATGGAGTTTGAAGATAAAATCCGTTGCGGAGGATTGGGGAGTTGGTTTTGCTACCAATGAAGAAATTGATCAAATCGGGATTGTCCCAGCTACCTATCTAGCGATCCGGCGTGCCTTAGAAAAATTAAGCTCGCCCCCCGATCACTTGCTAGTTGATTATTTAGATCTATCCTTTATAAACTTTCCACAAACCGCGTTGGTTAAGGGGGATTGCCGCTCGCTTTCCATAGCAGCTGCATCGGTGATGGCGAAGACTAGTCGAGATGCATTGATGAGCGAGCTTGATCGAAAATATCCAGGTTATGGGTTTGCTGAACATAAGGGATATGCCACAGCGAGGCATTTAGATCGGATTAAACAATTGGGCGCCTGTTCACTTCATCGTTTAACCTTTGCGCCATTAAATCGCCAAAAAGTTACTTCAGAATCATTTTCTTGAAAGAGGTTCCTATGGCTAAAAGTTCCTTACCACACGGTTTATTTCCTAGTCCGATCACACCCAAGTTAATGGCTGGCGGTTTAACTTTATCCGAAGTTGGATTAAGTGACAAAGGCTATTTGGTTTGGCTGGAATACCGTTCCGATTTTGGGGTGCTCGTTGTGCAACCTTTAAGCGGGGAAGGACGACGGGACCTCAATAATGAGATATCTGTTCGGGCACGCTTGGGCTATGGCGGCGGTGACTTTAGTGTGCATGGCGAGGATGTTTTCTTTGTAGCAGCCGAATCAGGGCGGATTTATCGGCAGTCATTAATTTCCGGCAAGGCATTTCCACTTACACCTGCTTTTGGCAATGCGGCCCATCCGGCGATTTCTCCAGATGGGCGTAGTCTAATATATGTCCATACTTATGAAGGCAAAGACGTGATTGCGCTGCTACCTTCAGATGGAAGCCAGTGGCCGCAAATTTTAATAAGCGGGGATGATTTTTATATGCAACCGGTGTGGCATCCCTCTGGGCAGAAATTGGCTTGGATCGCTTGGAATCATCCCAACATGCCCTGGGATGGCACCCGCTTGAGTCTCGCTGATCTCGATTGGAAAGGCGGAAATTGGCAGGTGCAATCTCCTCAAATCATTGCTGGTGGGGTTGATGTATCAATTTTTCAACCCAATTTCTCCCCCGATGGAAAGACCTTGGCTTATATCTCTGACCAGAATGGTTGGTGGCAAATTTATCTATACGATCTAACTGCCCATACATATCGGCAACTTACTTTTTCAGAGGCAGAGGATGGTGTGCCAGCTTGGGTGCAAGGGTTGCGCACCTATCAATTTAGCGCGGATAGCCAAACCATCTATTTCATCCGTAATCAAAATGGATGGGATAGTTTGTGGCAGGTTGATCTAGCGAGTGGAAAAGAGACACCCATTGAACTTGATCAACCGTATACCAGCCTTTCCCAAATCCGAATGCTTACCATTGATGGAAAAGAACTGATTGCGCTTATTGCTTCGGCTGCTCAAATTCCACCGCGCATCATCACCGTTACTCCTCAGGGAACCACAACTACTTGGGGGAGGGCATACCCTGAGGATATTCCTTCTGAAAATTACTCAGCCGCTCAGTCACTTACCTGGTCTGGAATGGATGGTGAAACAGTGCATGGCCTCTATTATCCCCCCCATCATCCAGAAATAGAGGGACATGGCAAGCCGCCCTTGATTGTACACATCCATGGCGGTCCAACTAGCCAAGTGAAAAATGGTTTCAATCCACGCGCACAATACTTTGCTACGCGCGGGTATGCCTTTTTGGAAGTAAATTATCGCGGCTCAACCGGCTATGGCCGGGTTTATCGGAATAAACTTCGCCAATCTTGGGGTATTTATGACGTACAGGATGCGGTCAGTGGCGCAAAACATTTGATCGAGAACGGTCTGGTAGATGGCAGTAAGTGTGTGATCATGGGGGGCAGTGCGGGTGGATTTACGGTCCTCAAAGCCTTAGAAGATTATCCTCATTTTTTCAAAGCTGGTGTGTGTCTATATGGGGTCTCTAATCATTTTACCCTCGCCCAAGAGACTCATAAATTCGAGGCTCACTATTTAGATAGCTTATTGGGTCCATTACCCGAAGCGGCTCAGGTTTATCGTCAGCGTTCCCCAATTTATTTTGTGGATAAAATCGAGGATGCCATTGCTCTCTATCAAGGCGAAGAGGATCAAGTTGTCCCACGCTCCCAATCAGATAACGTAGTCAACTCACTCCGCCAGCGCGGAATTCCTTTTATTTATCATGTCTATCCGGGTGAAGGACATGGTTTTCGTAAGCGTGAGACGATTGCCCATTTTTATCAATCCGTTGAAGAATTTTTACGCGAGAGAGTGTTATATGGTTGAGTAGGGTTCTTTTGAAAGAATTCGCATTCGCTTTGTAATGGGCAAATTACACATTTAGGTTTTCTAGCTTGGCAAATTTCTCTCCCCAATCGAATAATGTTGAGATGATCTGTATCATAGTGAGCTGGTTCGAAGGCAGCGGCTAAAATAGTGTGGGCTTGTTCGGCGGTGGTGGAGGGGGGGAGCAATCCTAAACGCTTCGTTACCCGCAGGATATGTGTATCTACTGGAAATGCAGGTTTTTCTAGGGAAAATAATAGTACGATTGCTGCAGTTTTTGGACCCACCCCATTGAATTGGCGCAGCCATTGCAATGCGCGCTCGGCGGGTAATTCACGCAAGAAGTCCAATTCTATCTGCCCGCGTTGATCGGTGATCGCCCGTAAAACATGTTGAATACGCGGCGCTTTTTGACGGGCAAGGCCAGCCGAGCGGATTGCCTCGATGACCTCTTCGGTTGGCGCGTCCCGCACCGCCTCCCAAGAATGGAATCGCTGACGTAGTTGGGTAAATGCTCGATCACGATTCTGATCATTTGTATTTTGGGATAGGATCGTGGATATTAACTCATCTACCGGCGGAAGGGGATTGCGCCAGGTAGGTTCTCCGTAATACTCTCCGAGCAATTGATGAATTCGCTTAGCCCGCTGAAGAGTAGCCTCATTTGGGGTTTGCCCGACAGCCACCAAACTACTTTTTCCAATCTAATTTTAAATTTGGCTTGCCAACCCCAACGGTATAACTGCGGAAGTTGCGGATGGGGACTACGGGTCCAAACTCTGCTAATTCTTCCAATTCAGTGGAGTTGAGCACTTGCAGCTGGCGCAGTACTTCTAAACTGATTGCGCTCACTGCCCGACCCTTTGGATCCCCATCCGAAATTTTTAGGGCAATTCCGATAGCTGGTGAACCTTCTCCGATGGAATTGGGCATAATCCCTAATCCTTGGTAACCTTCTGCACCGCCTTTGGAGACGAGTTTTCCCTTAGCTGCTTGCATCAAACGGGTGTCAAATCGGCCCGGTCCACCCACCATTTCGGGATGGGCAATCATCGCCTGGGTAATCAGTTGGCAGGCTTGAGCGCGCGCCGTTGGTTCAACGCCGCCAATGGTTGGGTCACAGAGGCGCGCATAAGCTAGGGCAGCATTATACAAAGGAATTGCAAAGTTGGGGGCTGAACAGCCATCCGTGCCTATCACAATTTCATTAATTGGCAGATTACACATTTGGGCAAAGGTTGTCAGAATGGTTTGCTGAATGGGATGATTGGGGTTTATATATTCTTTGTAATCTAAGTTGCGCATCCGGGCGTATGCAACCATTCCGGTATGTTTTCCAGAACAATTATGGCGATTCTGGGTAGGCTGCTCACCGCGTTGTCTTAGCGCTTGTGCGGTGGGTTCGTGCAATGGAGGATGCACCCCGCACAATAAGTCGCTTTCCAATACCCCTGTTTTGGTTTGGAGCTGGATTGCTGCTTGGTAGTGTTCATCGGTTCCAGAATGGGAGGAACAAATTAGGGCGATATCTTTGTCTTCCAAATGATAAAATTCCTTTCCGCCATCCTCGAGGAAAGGGAGGGCTTGGAATGGCTTGGCGGTAGACCGTAAATAGGTCACGGTATATGGATCCCCCGCGGATGCGAGTAAATTCCCCTTTGCATCTACTATGGCGATAGCGCCATAGTGAATCGATTCAACGATTTGATTGCGGAGTTCTTGAAACGTATCACCACGGGTGAGTTCATAAATGGGCTGAAAATGGGATTCCATCAATATATCTCCTTATAAAAACGCAAAATAAAAGAGGGGAACATTAGAGTTCTTCCTCATCACTCGCCGGTTCGATTTCAGCAATTTCCTCTTTAGGGGGATTGTCTCGCCGAGTGAAATATTCATATAATCCAACTTGGAGTCGTTTGACATACTGCTCCTTTTTGGTTTGATCCATTTCAAAGTGGCTTAAGAGAGGGGGGATAATTTTACTAAAAGTATCCGGAGTGGAATTCTTCTTGGTGATTTTTTCAAGGCGAGATTTTAGATCTTTCAAGAATGTTTTTTGATGATGGATATCCGCTGGTTGGATCACCCCACTGCGGCTGCTGAGGATGAGATAATCGGGATATTTCTGAAGTAGTTCATCTAAAGACTCTTGCCAGGCATCCAAATCCGCATAAGCGAGGAAAGGTGGTTGATTTACGAGGACGCAATCGCCAATAAAAACCACCTTTTCGAGGGGGATACTCACCCAGATGGAACCAGGTGTGGGTCCAGGATGATGTTCCACTAACACTTCTGGACCGCCCCAGTAGAGCGTCACTTGATGGCTAAAGGTGATATCCGGGATCGCCCAGCGGGTGCCGATTGAATCGACGTAGCCTTCCCAATCTGATCCGTTCTCAAGATTTTGTCCTTTGAAGACACTCGGACGACTGCGAAATACTAGGGCGGTTTTCTCGTGAGCCATAATGGGGCAATCAAACGCCTTGGCGCCTAGTGTCCGATCGATATGAGAATCAAGGGTGATCAATAATCGGTTCGAACCGCTCGAATGGTTTAGTAAGGTTGTTCGCCATGCGCGTGCATCTTCTGCCCGCAAAGGCGCATCAATAAAAATGGTGCCATGGGGATAAACCAGTGCACCGACGATGACCCCTAAATAGGTTTCTTCTATAAATATACCAGGTTTAATTTGTTCCATATTATCGGTATCCTTCTGAAATCAATCATGATAGCGGCGTTATTGGTTTTTTGGGTAGATCTCAGCTTTCGGTAAGATGAACCGAAAACACGCACCTTGTCCTGGTTGGCTCTCCACCCAAATTCGCCCGCCATGTGCTTCAACCGCTAAGCGGCAGTAAGCTAACCCCAACCCGAAACCACGCACTTTTTCGCCGTTATGCAGGCGAGAAAACTTATCAAAAATTCGTTCATGTTCTGAAGGGGGTATACCAGGGCCTGTATCTTTCACCCATACCTGTACCATTTCTCCATCGGACTGGGCGCCAACGGTTATCTGACTGCCCTGGGGTGAATATTTGATAGCGTTCTCGAGCAAGTTGATCAAGACTCGCCGGATCATATCCGCATCGGCGAGGACGGGGGAAATTGATTCGGCGAGATTCGTGCTGATGATTTGATTTTTCGTCTCGGCTGTAGTCTGTACCGCTTCAATGGCGTCACGAATAAGGTTTTCCAACGGGACACTTTGCGGATTACTGAGCGGTTGACCGCTTTCAAGGCGGCGCATATCTAATAAGGAATTAGTAAGACGTTGGATGCGTTCTGTTGAGCGAACGGCAATATTCAGTAAGGATTTCAAAGCCGGTTCATCTTCTAACGGGAGCATAGTCTCAAGCACATCCAAACTTGACACGATATTTGCCAATGGGGAGCGGAGATCGTGATAAATCATCGAGATAAGATCGTTGCGGAGGGTTTCCAACCGTTTTCGTTCGGTGATATCATGTAAAATCCATTGTAAATAGGAGAGATTATCAATCATTACTTGGCGGACGTAAACATGGACGGGAATGGTGTGTCCAAATTCAGTTTGCAGGGTGGCTTCATAATCAATTGTTTTGCGGGTGGAAAGCTCACTAAAGTTATCGCCTAATGCATCTTGATTGACCACCGAAAGGGATTGCAAGAAACTATCTCGTAATTTAACCGCTGAAATGGAAGCGATTTGTTCCGCTTGATGATTTGCTTCTACAATTCGCCCTTCCCAATCGGTGATAAAGATCGCATCAATGCTATCTTCAAAGAGTTCATGATATCGTTGATGGGCAGCCTGTAAATCCTCGAACAACTGAGCATGCCTTATCGCGGTACCAGCTAGGCTGCCAATGCCGGTCAATACGTTGAGCGCATCGGGATCAAAACTGCCGCTGGTGGGATTAAGTGCTTCTAATACCCCGATTACCTCTCCACGCCAACGCATTGGGGCGCAAGCGATGGCTTTAGTTTTGAAACCGGTATGCTTATCTACGCCATTGTAGAACCGTTTATCTTCCTTGACGTTGTTGACAATAGCCCCTTCGCCATGCTGGGCGACCCAACCGGCAATGCCTTGACCGATTTTTAAACGAACCCCCACCACTTTATCGCTTTGTTTTCCGGTGGAAGCTTTAAATACTACCTCATGCGGGTGAGGTTCAATTAAGGCGAGCGAAACGGTATCAACTTGTAAAGCCTGGCTGGTTTGCTGGAGGATACGTTGTAATACTTCATTCAATTCTAAAGATCCGGTTATGGCGATTGCGCTGTTCGCTAAAGCAGTCATGACCCGCGCCTGACGTTGACTTTCGTTGTATAACCGAGCGTTGAGTACCGCAATGCCAGCCTGGTCAGAAATGGCTTGAACCAAACTCAGATGCTCTTGATGGAAAAAGCCAGGTTTAGGGTGAACCAATGTCATCACCCCGATTAGCTGATCGCGGGAAAGTAACGGCGCACTGACGGCTGATTTTGGCCCACTTTTATCGGGGGCGTCGTCTGGCCGCCGTAGCCAGCGAGGGTCTTCGAGTGTGTTGGGAATCAAGACAGCTTGGCGGTGTTGTGCTACCCAGCCGGCTAAGCCATGTTGATAAGTGATTTTTAATTGCTGGGTAGTGTGATCATGGACTACTTCACCAGTGATAATTGCCGAATCGACTGGTTCACCTTGGTTATCTACAACAATGATACTGCCGCTGATTGCTCCTACATTTTGCATGGACAGAAATAATACCCTACGCAAAACAGCGCGTAAATCGAGTGCGCCAGCCAGCTCTCGACTGATGTTGTATAAGAGCTGCAAACTGGCTTGAGTTGGGTTACGGGTTATATTTTCTTCAGCCATCTTAAAAGTATTTTAATCCACTTACAATATAAATGCGAATAATTTAGCGATTTATGAAGCCTCTTTGCAAGGTTGGTTGTATCCATCCAAATAGATCAATAAACATGCTAACCAGATAGAGGACAACAATTAGAAAACCCCAATGGAAGTCATGGGTTGGGTTATTAATCACCTGCCTTAGCCTTTCAATAGAGATGGCTCAATGGGTCTTGAAAGGTGGTAACGATTAGAACCGGTTGAGTTGACTCATGATTGAGCGGTAGGTCATGCAGCGCTGGGGTAATGTTTTCCATATAATATCCCAGTAATACTTGCTTGGCTTGAGTATAGCACGATTCACCGCCCGCAGAGAGATGGCTGATGAGGTTATTAATGCGAAGGATAAGTACGCAGAGGCACGTGAAGAAATTGGGACAGTGACGAGCAGGGAAGTATAGGGAGAAGATACGATACGGACGAGCGCAGAAAGACATAGAGGAAATGAGACGCGGACGAGCGTTGAGGCAGATAAAAAAATCAGTGTAAATCTGCGTCCAAAAAGAAAGCGATGCAGAACGAATGGGGATTTTAACACCCCAATGATTTTTTGCATGCGTAATTTGACAATGTCACATGAAACATTTGTTCTATAAAACTCTATACCTTCTGTCACTGCGAGCGAAGCGAAGCAGTCTCCTGGTTTGCGAGGGGATTGCTT
>DYKV01000434.1 GCA_020722415.1 Anaerolinea sp. | reverse complement strand
AGTCGTCGAATGACACGCTGACCAGTAATGACCGGCTTGAGATTCAAAAAGAGGTAAATCAGCTCAAAGATGAAATCAACCGGATATCGCGAAGTACAGAGTTCAACACCAAAAAGCTCCTCGATGGTACTCAGAGCGCACTGATAAGTTCGAATTCCGGCGCAATCAATGGCATGGTTGTTGGAGAAGTGGATCTTGCCAGTGGTGACTATGATGTTCAAATCGATCTGCTGGCCGGTGGCGTTTCGCAGATGCAGCGCTCGCAGATTTTCACGTTGAATGACGGTTCTGGTTCTCTGGCCAACGGCAGCACTCAGCTTCAGAGTATTGCCCAGTTCTATGATGCAAATGGTGTTTTTGTTCTCGACACCCCCCAGGATTTGACCCTGAGTGGAAACGGGAATAATACCAGCCTCACAATTGACGGTCAGATGTCCCTCGACAATCTTTCAGCAGCCCTGCAGAATTCGCTGGTCAGTAAAAGTGGCCTTGATATAAGCAATACCAGGGTCGCCACCATTAACACGATTCAGTCTCAGCTTGCCGGAGTGGGTGGATATATTGAGATTGTTTCCGGGAGCCTTGGTGATGCGGGAGAAATATCGATTTCGTCGGATCAGAAGGTTCTGGATGCTCTAGGTATGAGCATTAACCGAGAAGCTGTTGACAGTAGAGTTCAGCTTGTGCTTACTGACAATTTCGGCAATGTCAGGCAGATCAAAACCGAAACCGATCGGGCAGCGGGTCTGCTCAATGGCATAGACATTCAGTTTGCATCTCAATCGGCACAGATTGCCGGAACCCAGGGGCTTGAAAAAGGCCTGCTGATCTCATCGGGTGCCAATGCCAACTTCACCATCAGTGCCGGTGAAAGTCAGGTAATCATTACGGTTGGTCAGGGTTACTGGACAATGGAAGGTCTTTCAAGAACCATCAATGCCCAGATCGATGCGGCAAATGCCGGCGCGGGTATTCCTGGTCTGCAGGCAAGTATTGTTGAGGGTGAAGTCAGACTGTCGTATGAACGCCCGGCTTCTGCTTCAGCAACGGTTGCCAATACGATTACCATTGCAGCTCAGTCAACCGGTGCTTTGACTATTGGTTTCCTTGAAGGCACCTTCAGCGGATTCGTCGATGCCCAGAAAGATCAGAATATGACTGCATGGGGTTTCAGCAGATACCTTGCATTTACTGCCGTAGGAGATGCGGAAATAAATGTCGGTGACGGCATAAATGTTACCACAGTGGTATTGTCTCTTACATCGGCGGCAAATACGGCCGATATGGCTTTGTTCTCAACTTTCCAGGCGAACTTCAACGACATTGCTGATACAGACAGTGTGGCAGTTCGAGTAGATCAGGTCGGCGGAGCGATGGTATTTACTTCGCTGAGAGTTGGAACCGAACATCTAGATAATCAGGCAGCTAATACCAGCATGGTAAGCGTTAATTTCGTTCCTGCCGGTGGTGTGACAATACCGGTTGATCTTTATATGACTCAAAGGCTTGGAATTTCTGAGGGAACAGTCAAGGGCAGTGGCGATGCAAACTTCAAGCTGCATGTAGTTAACAGTATGCCTCAATATCAGATTGGTGCTGATCAGGGGCAGACAATGAAACTTGCGATTGCTGAAATGTCGAGCAAAGCTCTGGGAGTAGATCGTGTTGATCTTACGACCGCCGCAGGCTCAAGCAAGGCGATTGGCATATTGAACAAAGCGGTTGATATGGTATCGGCCGAAAGGTCGAAGTTGGGATCTTATCAGAATCGCCTTGAATACGCGATCAATAACCTGCGCAATACTCACAGCAATCTCAGTTCTTCAGAATCCAGAATAAGAGATGCTGACATTGCCATGGAAATGATCGAGTTCACCCGCAACCAGATTATCAGCCAGTCTGGTACGGCGATGCTGGCGCAGGCGAACACTATTCCCCAGGGAGTTCTGCAGTTGCTCAGATAAG
>DYKV01000433.1 GCA_020722415.1 Anaerolinea sp. | reverse complement strand
TGGACTCATCTATTAAAAACGGGTATGATTAATTTATCTTACGATGGAGAATGCAGATGAAGAGAATAACCATAGCCCAGTGGATAATATTAGGATTGATCGCCGGTTTGCTTAGCGCTTGTAACCCTGCTACACCTGTCCCTGCTTTGGCAACGGCAACAGCAACGAGTAACCCTCAACCACAACCGACCATACCCGCCACCCCGCAATCTGTCACCGATGTAGTGAGAAGCGCTTTAGCTCACCAGTTGGGAATATCGCCCGACCAAATCACTGTTTTTTCATCTGAAGCGTATGAATGGTCGAACAGTTGTCTTGATCTGGCTGGCGAGAATGAAAATTGCGCAAATGTGATCACTCAGGGGTATCGGGGTACGTTGCTGGTTGGAGAGACACAATATGAATTTCGCAGTGACCAGAGTGGGAGCAATGTGCGTTTTATTCCCGGCGCGGCATTGGCAGCTCAACAAGTCTTAGCTGCCCAGCTTGGATTATTCCCTGAAGAGATAAAGATAATCGCCGTAGAGAAAAACGACTGGCCGGACGCGTGTCTGGGGGTTGCGGTAGCTGGGCAAATGTGCGCCCAGGTTATCACTCCTGGTTTTCGGGTAGTGCTAGAGGCAAACGGAAAAAGGTATGAATATCATACCGATACCACCGGTAGCGCAGTTCGTTTGGCATTGGCACCGAAGGCTTCTTTGGCACACACCATATTAAGCTGGGAAGGGATGGTTAATCAAGTGTGTCAAAAACTCAGCGTTTCCCAGACGATGCTCGTGTTTGGCGAATGCGAAGGCGCCCAGGTGAGTCTGCCTCTCCAATCGGCGGATAGGAGGGTAGATTTAGACTATTTCATAAAAAAATATACTTCGTTTGATACGGAAACTGTGGCGGGTAAAATTAAATTTGCCGGGTTAGGATCCGTGACCGCTACCCCAACCGAGCAGCGGATGTTGGCGGAATGGGCGCGGCGGTTGATCGGAGAAGTGCAAGCTGTCCCACCCAGCGGGTATTCTCCTATCGTTTTCGCTTGGCATCGCCAGGGTGGCATTGCTGGCTTTTGTGATGATGTTATCGTTTACCTGGATGGAAGCGCTGAAGTAAGCTCATGCAAATCCCAGCAGCCACAAAGTTTGAATCGGATTCGTTTAACCTCCAGTCAAATGCAGCAAATTTATAATTGGTTTGATACCTTCAAAGCCTTCGATACCCTGAGCGGGAATAAAGGGGCAGCGGATGGAATGATTATTCACTTGGTTTTTAATGGGCAAGGGGCTAAAACCAGCCCGGAAGAGATGCAAGATGCCCTTTCGGGGATTGCCAGCGAGATAGTTCAACAGATAAACGTAATCGCTGATCCGGAAGAATTAAAAAGTGCAGAAAGTGGGTTGGAGAACTACTTCAAGGCATTGCAATCCAAGAAATACTTCGATGCAGCCAGCCTGTACGCTGGTGATTATGAATTATTGGTCAACGATAATCCCGATATAAATGCGAGCGACTATCCCGCTTTATTTGAGAGAGCTTGTACGCAAAATGGTTTTGTTTGTGACATCACCATTAAGAATATCGTCAATGTGGTTCAACTTGGTGAAGGGGCATTTCGGTTTACCGTAGAATTTCAGAACAGCGATGGCACCTTGTTTATCTTAGAACCTTGTTGTGGGAGTGATATTAGTGAGTTTCCACCAGTGACTCAATTTGATTTCGTGGTGAAAAAAGTGGACGGAACTTATAAGGTGATGGATTTGCCGGTTTATGTGCCATGACCAAGCCACACTTTAGGGAAGAAAGGATTCAAGCCAACGATTTTGGTGAGAGTAGAAACCTGGCACATATACCTACCGGACGGATTTCGAACCTGGCATTAAAGCCAGGCGGTTTAGGGGAATGAAATCATGGCTTAAATCGTAACGCGGCATTCATGCCGCAACCAAACGGCGACATCAATGTCTACAACATTTGCG
>DYKV01000432.1 GCA_020722415.1 Anaerolinea sp. | reverse complement strand
CTGGAGTTTGGACATTTTTGATTTTTTCTTATGTATGTATAAAAAAATACTTGACATTATAGTTATTTTTTCGTATCTTTTAATAGCATCTTTTTAATGGAGGATACGATGGAAAATGAAAATTACCTTAATTTACTAAACCTATTTGAGGCACTATTACGCGCGCAGCTCAATATTTTGAAACAATTTCGAAAAAAGACCGGGTTGATAGTCGTTGAACCATCACGCCCTAAAAGTATGTCGCAAATCGATATGGTATATAACATACTCCAAGATACCGGAACGCCGATGCATGTCAACGACCTCATCACCACCGTCAAACGCCAATTTGATCTTGATATCGATAAAGAATCCCTGGTTTCCGCGCTGACCAAACGCGTCAAACGCCACGACCGCTTTACCAAAACCGCTCCCAATACTTTTGCCCTGTTAGCGCAGTCTGAGGAGGGTCAAGCATGAAACTCATTACCGAATTCGACGCCCTGTTTCGTCAATTGGCCCCCCATTTCGCCCAGGAGCGCACGTTCCAACGCGCCCGCACCCTGGCGTTTAGCCAATTGGTGACCTTGGGGCGGCGCACGATTAGTCGCCAGATTTGCAGTCAAGCCGAATCGGATGGCGATTGGTCGGCCGACTACAAATTTTTTTCGCGGGCGAATTGGCAACCGGAGACATTATTTGCGACCATTCTCCAGGAAAGTGCCCGCCATTCCCATTGGGCGCAAAATGCCATTGTAATGGCGATGGACGATACGGCGCTGCCGAAAACCGGCAAAAAAATTGCCCCAGTCCGCACGTTACGGGACCCGATGTCTTTGCCCTTTCATGTCAATTTAATCAAAGCGATTCGCTATATTCAAGTCTCCATGATCACCAATCCCGACGACAATTTGGCGCTGGCGCGCGCGATTCCGATTCGCTTTGATGAAGCCGCCCCCGTGCCCAAACCGCCGAAAAACGCGCCGGCGGAGGTGAAAGCGCACTATCAGCAAACGATTAAAACGCAAAACTTAAGCACCAAAGGCCGCGCGGCCATCCTGGCGACCCGCCAACAAGTCGATCAACTGCCCGACGGGCCCCAGCGATTAATGTTTACGGCGGTCGATGGCAGTTATTGCAATCGGAATTTTCTCCGTAATTTACCGACCAATATCATCCCCATTGCCCGCGCCCGCAAAGACATCGCCATCTATGAACCCGCGGCCAAAAATCCCAGCGACCGCCGCCGAATCTATGGCGAACGCTTGCCAATCCCCGAAGAAATCCGCCAGGATGACCGCTATCCTTGGCACACCGCCACCGTGTTCGGGGCGGGGAGCTATCATCAGGTTAAATATAAAACCGTGGCTCCCATCTTATGGGAAAACGGCACCGGCCGCCAGCCGATGCGCTTGATTATTATTGCGCCGTTACGCTATCGCAAAAAGAAAAACGCCAAACTCCTCTATCGGGAAGCGGCCTACCTGCTCTGCCCGTTCGTGGACGTGCCGATTGAACAGATCCTCCAATATTATTTTTTTCGCTGGGACATCGAAGTCAATCACCGCGATGAAAAAAGTCTGCTGGGCGTCGGCGACGCCCAGGTACGCGCGGATGCAGCCGTGACTAAAAATCCCCCGTGGGCGGTCCTGGTGGCCAGCCTCCTGGTGCTGGCGAGTCTGCGCGCCTATGGCGCGACCCGCACCAACGATTATTTTCCCTTGCCCCAATGGCGACACCAGAAAACGCGTCGTCCATCGATGCTGGATTTAGTAGCGCAATTTCGCAATGAAATTATGAAAGAACAACTTCAAATGGAACTCGATTTTAACAACGCAATACCCCCAAAAAAGACCAAACCGGCCAAAAGGCCACGTTCGCGCATTGAAGCGCGAAAAAGGGGCTTTGCCTCGAATTTGCCGTTGTTGACAACCCATCCTAAACTCCCAGTCAACATCTTAAAGGCGTTAATTTATGCCGATTGTTGACCCCAGGG
>DYKV01000431.1 GCA_020722415.1 Anaerolinea sp. | reverse complement strand
ATAATTATCTGCCCGGGTTAAGCCAAGGTTTTGCACGCCAAAATAAAGCGCGTTATTATAGACATACCCCGACCAAACCTCGGTAGTGCGATTAATGGGCGAGCTGGTCCCAAAACCACCGACATTTTTCTGAGTCCAAGTCGTGCCATTGCTTGTGCACCAGACTTGAGCTCCGCTAAGCCAGTTTTGTGTCCCTCCGCAAAGGTAACCGTTAAATACCTGCATATCTTTGAAGTTGGTATTGTAAATATCCCCAAAACCCGCTCCGTAGGCGGCAATCGCATCTTCCCAACTATTTGGGTTAGCAGTTGAACTGCGAAAAACGCGCGTTCCTAAATAATTACTGCCGCCATTGGCTGTGCTAGCGTAGATATAACCATTAAACTCTTGCAGACTGTCAATGTGGTCATTTTGGGTAACATTGCTGACTCCAAAAGGTTTTCCATTGGAATCGGCTGCCACTTCTTCCCAATCTGCTTGACTAGATGGAACCGTCACGCCTGCTTTCGTGCGCCAGATGCGCGCCCCTAGGGTGTTATCCGCCTCCATCCCCAAATACAATTGACCATTATATACAAGGACTTCAAACCCTTCTTCAGAACTGAACGTTCCGTCAGCTCCGCCCCCTAATCCAAAAGCGCTGTCGTTAACTTGGACAAACGGTTGACAGGAATATAAAGCCGATTGAGCCTCGGCTGCGCGAGCAGGACGAACGGGATCGAGTTGCGGAATGCCAAGAGCGAAGGAGCCCAATCCAATGATGGCAATCCCCAATCGGATGGCTATCATCGGGGCCAAAAATCTTTTTTTGCCCAAACTTATTTTAGGGTGAGGTTTCATTCGATCAGTCAACAAAACTTTCATTCCATTTGCAAATCAAAACGGGTCTGGATAACCAGACCCGTCGCGCCGCAAATGTATGCAACCTTCGGTAACCTGGCTATCCTGGCCGGTTGAACCGGCTGTAGATCCATGGCTTTGCGTCCCCGGTTTTTACCGGGTTTGCCTTTATCGAGTCGAGCTCAAAATTGTTAATGTGCACTTAAGACAATTGAGCCTGGGAAACCAGGCTGTTCAAATGAATCTCTATAAAGATAAACCATTCGGCGGCCTGGCAGTCATGATCAAGACTAATTGATCGAAGACCCATAGCTTTGCGTCACCAGCTTTCGCTGATTTTGCCTTTTCGTGCGTGTCTTTATAATATAGAATTAACCCGCATTCGTCAATGGGAGAGAATTAGCAGAATTGTAAGGTTAAGGCTTAAAGGACCTAACAAGATTATCAGTCAATGGGATTAGGGTGAGGAACATTCGCCGTTAAAAAACCAGCGGAATCAACCCGCCAATAACGGATTGATTCCGCTGTGTATAAAATTTGTTGAGAACTGCCTTATTCACCTAGATCGAGCAAGTCATCCGGCAAGCCTAATGGCGAACCAGCTCGGGTTTCTAACTCCAGCTCCAGCACTATAGCTGGTGGAGTGTAGGATTTGCGATCAAATTGGCTTTCGTCGGCAACGCTATTCTTCTTTTCCATTTTAATTTTCTCCTCGCGCTTTGTCTTGACTCTATTGTTGCGGCTTGCGTTGGATTGTCCATAAAAACACCAGCGATAAGACAACCAAAATGGCTATAACTCCACTAGCCACACCGCTGGTTTGAACTGGTTTTACTTGAAATGATTTTAATTGGATGGCAGTTGGGCCAAATACCCAGGCGTAGTCTTCTACTTCTCCGCCAATCACTAGACCGCTTAGTCCAACTGCGGTTTGATTACAACGACCCTCGGTTACTCCTTTACTTGAATCATAAGGTGATAAGCGAAAACGAGCGTATAAACCGACATTTTTCAACCCCGGAGGTAGAGGGAAATTTATAGTATTGCTTCCAGCGGAGACGTAGCGGTTGTCAATGATCTTTTCACTATAGGGTTGACTACCGACTAAAAAAGAATCGGTAAATATTCCATCTGCGCCAAAATCGCTATTT
>DYKV01000430.1 GCA_020722415.1 Anaerolinea sp. | reverse complement strand
GAAGTCAATCAAGAACTGGCGCAGGAGGTGTTGAAATGAAAAACCTGAAATATTTTCTCTTTTTAGCAATTTTTGGCTTGTTGACTGCTTGCGCTTCCGTCAATCTGGATGCTCCCGTTCCGATGTTTGAAAGCGGAATCGATCCCAATACTTGGGCGATCGTTCCCGCAGGAGAGTTCTTGTTCAGCCAATATAATGATCCGGTGAATATCAATTACGATTATGAAATAATGGTCACGGATGTAACGGTTGCTCAATATGTAGATTTTGTCAATCGAGCGCTGTCTGAAGGCAAAGTAAAAGTAGGCGAATTTCAGGGTAAACCCGCCTTATTGGGTTTTTACCCGGGTGATCCTTTCCATGGCATCAAGCATGAAATTCGTATTGATCCAGCTGACTATATTCTCCTCCCGTTAAACGATCCAGCTTCTCCCTTTATTTTCGATGGCAAAAAGTTCTCCGTGAAAGCCGGTTGGGAAAATCACCCAATCAGCAATGTTTCCTGGTTCGGTGCCTGGAGTTATTGTAATTACTATGGCTGGCGATTGCCATCTGAAAAAGAATGGGAAAAGGCAGCTCGGGGGGTAGATGGACGACCCTATCCTTGGGGTTGGGAAATTGCACTCAATAACGCCAATTTTTATGCTAGTCGTGACCCGTTTGAAGATATGAGTACTTTTGGATCTCGGACTAGCCCGGTGGGTTTTTACAACGGAAAAACTTACGATGGTTATCTCACCCTTGACTCTCCAAGCCCTTACGGGCTGTATGATATGGCTGGAAATGTGTGGCAATGGTTAGGAGACGTGCAACCCCAGGAAGGTTTTAGCGACCGGCTGATGCATGGTGGTTCAAAAGATACCTATGATAAAGATTTGCGTGCTTGGGTATGGAATAGCGCTCCACCAATGTATTATAGTCCTGGGGTTGGTTTTCGCTGCGCTCGTTAGAAATGGATTTAATTTTGGTTTTTTACGAGTATACTTATTTGTAATCCGGAATGAGTAAAAGGATATATTGATTTTTTTGCAAGCAAGTAAAACGGAGATAGGGATCGGTATGAGACGGCTATTTTCCAAACTTAAACTTTATCTGCCTTTGATTAAATCCCTGCAGACGGGATTATTGCTGGCAACCGGTTTGGCGGGTTATATGACCGCCCGTTGCCCGGTCTTTCATATCCCAACGCTGGCTGGCTTAGCAGGCAGTCTATTTCTTGCAATTAGTGGCAGCACTGTCTTAAATATGTGGTGGGATCGTGATATTGATTCCCGAATGGGTCGCACTAGTCGGCGGCCAACTGCCAGCGGTAGTGTCTCCCCCCGGGAAACGCTCATCCTCGGCCTGATTTTATCTGTGCTTGGGGTGGGCTGGGCGCTGAGTTTAGACCGATTATATGGGTTGGTGGTTTTTGCTGGATTATTTTTTGATGTGGTTGTGTATACCATTTGGTTAAAAAGACGCACCTGTTGGAGCATTGTTTGGGGAGGTATTTCGGGTGGAATGCCCATTCTGGCTGGTAGGGTGCTGGGCATAGGCCAAATAGACTGGGTGGGAATCTTGTTGAGTTTGGCAATTTTATTTTGGATACCCACCCATATTCTCACCTTTTCCATCCGTTATGCAAAAGATTATAGCAATGCCGCTGTTCCAACCTTTCCTTCAACCTATGGAGTGAAAGCCACCCAAATTATCATCGCTGTATCGAGCGTCTTGGCTGCTCTAGCTATCGGGCTTGCAGGCATCCTGATCGGGATGGAATGGGGTTTTGTCCGTTTGTTAGCAGTGCTTTCTAGTGGCTTGTTCATTTTAGCTCTGGTAGTTATGATTAGACCATCTGATAAAGCGAATTTCAGTCTGTTTAAGTATGCTTCTTTATATATGTTAAGTGCTATGATTTTGTTATCCATCTATTCATGAAAGCAATGCAGTAGATGGGCTAGGTTTATTCGCTTGCCTTTAACAGGATAAATCGTGGGTTAGTTTCTATTGAT
>DYKV01000429.1 GCA_020722415.1 Anaerolinea sp. | reverse complement strand
TTCAGATTGGAACAGTTCCGGCTGGCTATTTTCTGCCAATTTCGGCGGGCAGGAAGCCCTGCCTCAGTACAAAAAAGCCCTTCGGGCTGCCTCGTCAGCCGGCTTTAGCCGGCTTCCATGAACTAAGGCAAGGATTTATCCCGCTGATTATACCCAGCAAACAATCTGGATGAACGGTTATTTCATATTGATAATATCTTATGGCTGTTGTTCTTGTTGTTGAATCCATTGATTAAGTTTCTTCATGTTTGAACCTGGACCATATTCATAGACGGCTTGCCAGGGCATGTAATGGGTGATGAATTGATCTTCAAAATAGATGACACCATTCTTATAAACGGTGCGGGTGATGGTAACATCAGCTCCTTCAGTTGCCCAATCCACTTGGCGAAACTCATTTGCCCCTAGATCAGTATTTTCCTGAACGATTGGGTCGCCTGGTTCAACGATGTTTTGTAGCCCGCTGGTTTGCCATTCCACCGTTCGCCCATCGGAGGTGGAGTAAAATTTCCAGGTTAAGGTTCTGGCTGGGATGTTAATATATGTCTCCATCAACAACCAGTAAGGGGTGTCATTCGTAAATTTAAAATCCACTACCGGGACGAACACGGTGGCATCTAACCCAGCTAATTTGGGGTCAATGGCACCAGTACGGGTCTGTTCATAATAGGCTACCCGATAGGCATGCGGATGACGTTCAACAATTGGAAATCCACCAAAAAAAACAGTCCGAAAAAGGGTGGTACTGACTTGACACACTCCACCACCAACTCCTTTGATGGTGCGATCTCCATAAATGATCAACGCTTCGGCGTATCCGTTATCGAGGCTTACGTCCCCCAAGATGGAAGCCATAGAGAAAGTTTCCCCTGGAGCGACCAAAACCCCATGAAATCGAGCAGCCGCAGTCTGAATGTTTTGAATCCGAGCCGCTGATGAGCCATAAAAATAAGAGGTATATTTACTGACCAGCTCACGGATGCCTAATTTTTCTGCAGTAGCGTCATTGCCTATTTGGGCTTGAGTGGTTTTGATCACTAAATTTATGGTATGCTTCCCCTGGAATAGCTGTTCCTCGACGGCTTTCAAAGTAGCCGGCACATCTACTGAGCGACCGATTATGGCTGGCTCAATCAATTCCAGCTGGTGGGTTTCGTCATTAAAAATAAAGCGGGCGTTTTGAGGTTGCCGATCTAGCTGTTTGGCGATTTTTGCTAGCAAACTCTCTAGGCTGGTGGTTCGCAAGCCAACTTGATATGTTGCACTCTCCCCCTGGTTAACGCGTTGGATAACTAACATGCGGGCTAGCTCGCTGATTTCGATTTTCCAATCCGGCGGATCAGTTTCTGTACGCTCGGGTATGTGAAGGATGAGCGGGTTGCTAAGTACTGACCGAGCGATCTCGGCTTGCTGGGAGGCATCCAAAATTCCAGGTGATTGTTCTTGCACAACCAAAGGTACAATTCCATCGGTAAGAGTCAGGATTTGAGTTTGAATGGTTTGCAGGCTAGCCATGATGTCAAGAGTGCGCCCAATCTTGCCCGGAATAGCTTCAACCTGCTGCCCATTAATTTTCAAGGAGGCTTCAACCAAAGGGGTGTTAATTTGTTGGGCGAGGTTAGTCAAATATGTTTGAGCGATGCGTTCATCGTAAATCAGGTAGGGAGAGAGATATCCATTTTTACGGATTGCCCGCACAATGGCACTGAACCGGCTGATAAATCCTCCCTGCCTTCCAAGGTTATATGCAGCAATTGCACTTCGCTGGGCATCAACGGAAAAGCCCAGTTCTGCTGGATGAACCCGCCAAATTTGTTGTCCATCTTGGAGGATTATTTCCCCAGTTTCTGGAAATCTGATCTGTTTTTGGATGGTTTGTACAGCTTCTTCAAGAGTCATCCCTGAGAGATCGACACCAGCCATAGTTACCCCGGGAAAAATCTTACCCTGATAAGCCAGATTAAAACCAATCAAGAGGAGGATTAACCCCGCCGC
>DYKV01000051.1 GCA_020722415.1 Anaerolinea sp. | reverse complement strand
TAGATTACGCTAAAGCCCTCAGGATACTTTCCAAGCCAAATTGAGAATTGCTGAAATACTCTCGAATTTAAAGATTTTGTATTATAATGGTTTATTATTGAATTAGCGATCTAATGAGCTCAAGGAGGTGCCTGGAAACCAATGAATCCTTTTTACTCCATCTTATCCCAAAATCCCCGATAAAAAATTCTCTATTAGGAGGAGAACCGTATGAAACAAAAATCATTGTTTACTCTTGGAGCACTGCTGGTCATTCTCAGCTTTGTGCTGGGCGCCTGTGCACCACAACAACCAGCAGCAACTCAAGCCCCGGCTGCTACCGAAGCCCCTGCGGTAACGGAAGCGCCCGCTGCTACCGAAGCACCTGCTGCGACCGAAGCACCTGTTGCGACCGAAGCACCAACTGAAGCTCCACCCCCTGCTAAAGTTCCCATTGCAACTTATGATGGAAAATCACTCTCTGTTCCCGATTGTGATTATGGTGGAACTTTTAAATCAATTGAAGCAGTTGATGATTACACCGTCACATTCAATTTATGTCATCCTGATGCTGCATTTCTAGCCAAAATAGCTCTCTCGGAATTCGCAATTTTCCCGAAAGCATGGCTCGAGAAAACTGCCGGACCAGAGAAACGAACAACTGAGGGAATTGAAAATCCAGTTGGAACTGGAGCGTATATGGTCAAGGAATGGAAACGCGGCGAGAGCATCACTCTGGTAAAGAATCCCAATTATTGGAATGCTGCCGCTGTGACCGGTGCAGATACTCTAATTTTCCGCTGGCAACCCGAATCTGCAGCCCGATTATTGGAGCTTCAGAGTGGTACTGTTGATGGCATTGATAATGTAGGGCCAACCGACTTTGAAGCCGTCAAAAACGATCCAAACCTGCAATTAGTCCCCCGCCTACCATTAAACGTTGGTTACATTGGAACTAATCCACGCTTCGCGCCGATGGATAACGTCAAAGTTCGGCAAGCCATTGCTATGGGCATCGACAGGCAACGGATTGTAGACACTTTCTACCCAGCAGGCTCAACAGTGGCGGAGTATTTCACCCCTTGCGCGATTGCCAATGGATGTGTGGGAGATCCATGGTACAAGTTTGATGTTGAAGCCGCTAAAAAATTATTAACCGAAGCTGGCTTCCCGGATGGTTTCCAAACCAAGCTTTATTATCGGGAGAACCCGCGCCCCTACCTGCCAGAACCAGCTCGAATAGCTGAAGAAATACAGGCTCAATTGAAACAAAATTTGAACATTGACGCTCAACCAACCCCAATGGAATCAGGCGCATTCCTCGATGCTGCGTTCTCTGGTAAGTTGGATGGTCTCTATCTTTTAGGATGGATTGCAGATTATCCTCATATTACGGATTACCTAGATTACCATTTCAGCTCTGGTAACCCGCAATTTGGTGACGTTCCCGCTAGTATCACAGAACCTTTAGCTGCGGCAGCCAAGATCGCCGATCCTGAGCAAGCCAAGCCATATTATGAACAGGCAAACGCTGCTGTCAAAGAAGCCGCATTGGCTATTCCATTTGCGAATGGCGTTTCTGCAACTGCTTACAAGAAGGATGTTGAGAACCCGCAAGCTAGCCCATTGGGAATGGAGTTGTTTGCCTACTCCAAACCAGATGGTCGGGATACATTAATTTTCATGCAGAGCGCTGAGCCAGCTAACTTATTCAGCGCCGATGAAGATGATGGTGAGGCGTTGCGAGTCTCTGATCAGATCATGGAAGGCTTGTACACCTTTAAGGTGAACACAACCGAGGTTGTACCTGCTCTGGCAGAATCTTGTACACCGAACGAAGATGGCACGGTTTGGACCTGCAAACTACGCCAGGGTGTCAAATTCTCCGATGGTAGTGATTTTACTGCACTAGATGTAGTAGCTACCTTCAACATGGGTCTTAATCCAGCTTCCCCAACCCATGTTGGCAACACGAACAACTGGTCGTTCTACGCCCCGTTTTGGGGTCTGATGGAAAAATAAGTTGGAAAGATGATTGCGAATACGGGATGACGGGAATCCGCCATCCCGTATTTTAAGGAGGTGTACGAGTGGTTCAATATGTCATTCGACGTATTTTTGCAACCATACCTGTTCTATTTGGGATATTATTTGTCGTTTTTATGCTTATTCGCTTGATCCCTGGCGATCCATGCCACGCTATGCTGGGAGAAAAAGCGACTAAAGAAGTATGTGATCGGTTTGTCCATGAGCATGGATTAGATAAGCCTCTTCTTACTCAATTTGGTATTTATATTAATAGCATTGCCCATGGTAAATTTGGGGATTCCTTTCGGTACGGGATTCCGATTACCCGTTTATTGATCGAACGCTTACCGGCTACGATAGAGCTCAGTGTATCGGCGTTATTCATTAGCATAATTATTGGGATTCCTCTTGGTATCATTGCCTCGATTAAACATAATTCCTGGATAGATGTTCTAACCATGTTATGGGCAAATATCGGAGTTTCTATGCCGGTCTTTTGGTTAGGTTTGATGTTGGCTTACCTTTTTGCTATTGTGCTCAAGGGGACACCTTTTTGGTTGCCTCCATCTGGGCGCCTTACGGTGGGGATAGATTCGACACCTTTTTATGAAGTGTGGGGATGGCATTTACCGGATGGCACTTGGAAATCAACTTTATATTTTTTAAGCAATCTTCATATTTTAAATGGATTGTTATCTGCCAACTGGGAATTACTAAAAGATGCAGTGAAACACTTGATTTTG
This sequence comes from Anaerolinea sp., assembly GCA_020722415.1. Lineage (GTDB taxonomy): Bacteria > Chloroflexota > Anaerolineae > Anaerolineales > UBA4823 > UBA4823. The sequence goes on along the minus strand of DYKV01000051.1, from coordinate 10,858 downwards.
CCAGCTGCCGCCTTGGGAACAATTCCTCTCGCCTTAATCGCCCGCATGACTCGTTCCAGCATGCTAGAGGTATTAGGCCAGGATTATATCCGCACGGCTCGGTCGAAAGGTTTGCCGAGAAGGCTGGTCATTCTAAAACATGCCTTCCGAAATTCCCTTTTGCCTATAGTTACGATTCTGGGACTGTCACTGGGGAGTTTATTAGGCGGTGCGGTGTTGACCGAAACGATCTTTGGAATTTCAGGGGTGGGAAGGACATTATTCGATGCCATCACTGCCCGCGATTATGGTATCGTTCAAGCATTTACAGTAGTTATTGCAATCTTCTTTGTCTTGATCAACCTCATTGTAGACATATCTTATGCTTATCTAGATCCTCGCATCCGGCTTGATTAAGGTGAGTTCATGGCTGAAGAGAAAAGTAAATCAAATCAATCTAATAGTGAAGGTTTATCGCTAAAATCTGTTAGTCTTTGGCAAATTACCTGGAGAAGATTTTTTAAACGCAAATCGGCGTTGGTCGGGTTAGCTATATTGGCTGTTTTGGTCTTTATTGCTCTCACTGCGCAATGGATTGCCCCCTATGACCCATATAAACCTTTAATTGGAATTGAACAAGTTCAAAGAAGAGAAAAACCATGCATTCATTTGTTAGGCTGCCCAATGGACAAACCACAACACCTCATGGGTATTGATGGCAACGTGCGCGATGAATTTAGTCGGATTTTATATGGAGCTCGATTAAGCCTCATCATTGGCTTTTCTACGGTATCTCTCGCAATTATCATAGGGACGGTTCTTGGTGCTATTGGCGGTTATTTTGGTGGTTGGTTAGATAATATCATCATGCGTATTATGGACGTCTTATTAGCGTTTCCGTCATTGATCTTAGCTATTGCCATTGTATCCGTTCTAGGACCAGGATTAATCAATGCCTTGATTGCGATTAGCATTGTCTCTATCCCAGCTTATGCCCGAGTGATGAGGGCAAGCGTATTATCTATTCGGGAGATGGATTATGTCTCTGCCACACGCGCATTGGGTGGAAGCAACTTTCAGATTATTTTTTACCGTATTTTACCTAACGCATTAACCCCCTTGATAGTGCAAGCAACCTTGGGCATTGCGAGCGCTATTCTGGATGCTGCCGCGCTTTCTTTTCTTGGATTAGGGGCACAACCGCCTACCCCAGAATGGGGCTCGATGTTAGGCTCTGAGCGCAATCAAGTGTTTACCGCTCCATATTTAGTTTTTTACCCTGGATTTATGATTATGCTTACGGTGCTGTCGTTTAACTTGTTAGGAGATGGGTTACGCGACGCCCTTGATCCGCGCTTAGCGCATGTTCATGGCTAAGAAATTCTCTTGGAGAAAGATTTGTGGAAAAACATATCCAACCATTATTAGAAATTAAAAACCTATCAACGGTTTTTTATACCGAAGATGGAGTAGTTCGAGCGGTTGATGGGGTAGACTTATGCGTATATCCTGGTGAAGTCTTGGGACTCGTTGGAGAATCGGGATGTGGAAAGAGTGTTACATCCCTTTCTATAATGCGTTTGATTGTACCACCTGGCAAAATTATTAATGGCGAAATCTGGTTTGAGGGAACAAATTTACTTGAACTTTCCGAAAGCCAGATGATGAAAATCCGTGGTGATCGCATCTCGATGATTTTTCAACAACCTCAAACCAGTTTGAACCCAGTCTTTACAGCAGGGGATCAAGTTGGTGAAGTGTTTGTCCAACATGAAAAACTTCGTCCTAAAGAAGCTCTTCAACGCTCGATTGAACTATTGCGTATGGTTGGTATTCCTGATCCAGAAAGGAGAGCACGAGCGTACCCACATGAATTATCGGGTGGGATGGCACAGCGGATTATGATTGCGATGGCGTTAGCATTGAAACCAGATCTATTAATCGCTGATGAACCAACCACCGCCTTAGATGTTACTATCCAAGCCCAAATTTTGGATTTGATGCGTGATTTACGTCGGCAAGTTGGCGCATCAGTCATATTAATTACCCATGATTTAGGCGTAATTGCAGAAATGGCTGAACGCGTAGCAGTTATGTACGCGGGACAGATTGTGGAACAAACTGATGTAGCCAATCTCTTTGATGAACCATTACACCCTTATACGCGGGGATTGATCAACTCAATTCCTATATTAGGAAAACATAAAGATCGCTTAGAAGTAATCCCTGGGTCAGTACCCAATTTGGTCAATTTACCGCCTGGCTGCCGTTTTGCACCACGTTGTAGAGCGCGCATTGAGAAAGGGCTTGAAATTTGTAATTTTGAGAACCCTAACCTCATTGAGATTAAACCAGGTCACCAAGTGCGTTGTTGGTTATATCAATCCTATACTTCAGAGGGAAATCAAAGAAGAAGAAATGGTCATTCTATGGAGAATAGGGGAGAATAACGGATGAAAAAATCTGAAAAATCCGATGTCAATCTCGTTGAAGTGAAGAACCTCGTCAAGTATTTTCCAGTCCGAGCTGGTTTATTCCAAAGAGTGGTAGCCTGGGTTAAAGCGGTAGACGATGTATCATTTACGGTGAAGTATGGGGAAACGTTAGGATTAGTAGGAGAATCGGGATGCGGCAAAAGCACTGCTGGAAGAACCATGTTGCGCTTGCTTGAACCAACTTCTGGTGAGATGTATTTTAATGGAAAGAATATTTTTAAATTAAAGGGAAATGACTTAAAAGCAATCCGCAAAGACTTACAGATCATCTTTCAGGACCCTTATGCGTCCCTTGACCCAAGAGTGGCAATTGGTGAATCGGTTATGGAAGGGTTGAAAATCCATAACATCGGTACCCCAAAAGAACGCTTCGATATCATGATTGACACATTGAAGAAGGTCGGGTTGGAGGATTATCATGCAAGAAGATATCCTCATGAATTTTCGGGAGGACAACGGCAACGGATTGGAATTGCTCGCGCTTTAGCTCTGCGTCCAAAATTTATTGTCTGTGATGAACCAGTTTCTGCACTGGATGTCTCGATTCAATCTCAGGTACTGAATATCCTCAAAGATTTACAAGAAGAGTTCGAACTCACTTATTTATTTATTGCTCATAATTTTAGCGTTGTCGAGCATATATCTGATCGAGTGGCGGTGATGTACTTAGGGAAAATTGTAGAATTAGCCGATCGGAATGAATTATTCCTCAATCCGCTCCATCCGTATACTCAGGCTTTGATGTCTGCGATCCCTGTCCCTGACCCACATTTGAAACGGGAAAGGATCATCTTGAAGGGGGATGTTCCAAGCCCATTAAATCCACCGAGTGGGTGTCGCTTTCATCCGCGTTGTCGCTTTGCCACAGAGATATGTTCCCTGGAAGAGCCATTAATGAGGGAACTCAAGACCAAACATTATGTTGCCTGTCATTATGCCGAAAAATTTTTATAAACAAAAATCGAGTTACCTTTTCGACCTATTCTAGTTGAACAATTTTGTAAGTTTTTCTGTTTAAAATTGACAATCTGGAGGGCGGAAGCTAAAATTTGAATAATGGGATGATAAGGAGCCTGGATGGGCAATATTTGGCGTGGGAAAACCGTAATTGGTTTAACGGGCAACATAGCGACCGGCAAAAGCATTGTCCGCAAAATGCTTGAACATTTGGGGGCATTCGGCATTGATGCAGATGCGTTAAGCCACCGCGCGATGGCTTTGGGCGCGCCAGGTTATCAACCCGTCGTAGAAACCTTTGGAAAATGGATACTTAACGCAGATGGTCAGATTGATCGCACAAAACTCGCCAAAATAGTTTTCTCCGATTCTGAGGCAATGACTCTCTTGGAAAGTATCATTCATCCTCTAGTACGCCAGGCTGAGGAAGCGTTGATCCGTTACAGTAAACAAAAGGTTGTTGTGGTAGAAGCTATAAAATTAATCGAGTCGGGATTTGCCCGTTTTTGTGACAGTATTTGGGTAACGACTGCGCCAGAAGAGGTTCAGCTGCAGCGTTTGATGCAAAAAAGAGGGATGACCAAAGAGGTAGCTTTACAGAGGATCAAGGCTCAGCCGCATCAAGAGGACAAAGTGAAGTACGCTCATGTGGTCATTCGCAACGATTCCACCTATGAAGATACCTGGAGGCAGGTACTTTTAGCTTGGAAGAACATTGTCCCAGATATTGAACAACCAAAAATAGCAGCTAGCAAGGATGGATTGGTTGTTACCCGGGCAAAACCACAGCAGGCGCAAGAAATTGCCGATGCGATCTCCCGTATTTCAAATAGTAGACGCAAATTGAATCGTGAAGATGTTATGGCATTATTTGGTGAGAAGGCTTTCCTCCTTATCAAAATTGGAGAACAAACCTATGGCGTGGTAGGCTGGCGAGTGGAAAATTTAGTAGCTCGAGTGGATGATTTCTACCTTGAAAAAGCCTTGCCATTTGACATGGCGATTACCCAAGTGGTTACAGAAATTGAAAATGCTTCTCGTGAATTACAATGTGAGGCAACATTATTATTCCTACCACCAGAGATGACATTACACAGCGAATTGTGGCATAACCTCGGCTACCGCGAAGTATCAATCCAGGATTTGGGAGTGCGAGTCTGGCAGGAGGCTGCGATCGAATCTATGCCTGCCGGCACTGTGCTTTGGTTTAAACGTTTACGGGAAGATTTAATCCTCAAACCAGTATAAGGAATGTTGTGACTCCTTTTTTTTCTAATCTGATCGAGAATATTCTTTTCATTGTCCAGCGAATAACCTGGTTAAGTGTCCTTGATATCTTTCTGGTTACCTTGGTTTTTTTCCTCATCTTACAATTAATTCGCGATACACAAGGGATTGTCTTAATTAGAGGAGCAATATTCTTAATTGTGTTATTTTCTATGTTGAGCAGCTTGGAGATCTTACCAGCTTTCTCATGGCTAATCCGCAATACATTACCGGCGATGTTACTCGCCATACCAGTCATTTTTGCACCAGAAATTCGGCGTACACTAGAGCGTTTAGGGCGAGCGGGTACGATTTTACCAACAACCACAGCGACTTCGCGGACAAAGAGTGTGATCCAATCCATAGTAGAAGCAGCCAACCGTCTCGCCCAAAAAAACCATGGCGCATTGATTGTGTTTCAGAGGCTTGATCGCTTGGATCAATACATTCAAAGCGGGGTTCGTTTACAAGCAAAGGTTACCCCTGAACTGCTTCTCCAAATTTTTTATCCGAACACACCTTTGCATGATGGAGCCGTTATCATTGATGGTGAAATCATTGTTGCAGCCGCATGTGTACTTCCTCTATCCTCCAGCGGGGTTTTAACCGAATCGCCGGATCGACAGATGGGGTTGCGCCATCGGGCGGCTTTAGGGATTAGTGAAGTCACCGATGCTGTTGCATTGGTGGTTTCTGAAGAGACCGGTTCTATCTCGATTGTGGATCATGGAAAAATGATCCGGCGGCTTGATCCAAAGCGTTTAGACCTGATTCTAAAGGCGCTTATCCAACAGCCACAAGAAGAACATGGCTTGATTGCCGGTTGGCGGAAGATTCAAAACATACTTGGAAAGTCAAAAGGCATAAACCATGAATAACCGAATCCTTAATTGGCTGCGGACAAACTTTAGCTCATTGACGTTATCCCTTTTTTTGGCAATTATTGTTTGGGTTTCTGCGGTAATTTCCGCCGATCCAACGGTCGTCCGAACCTACCCTCAAGCAATTCCGTTAGAAATTCTCGGGCAAGATAATCAAATGGTTTTACTCCACCCGCCGCCTGCTGCAGTTTCGGTGACGATTAAAACCCCCCAATCGGTGTGGAATCGACTACAAAGCCAGCCAGGTTTGATACATGCTTGGATTGATCTATCAACATTGGGCGCTGGAGAGTATCGCGTACCCGTTCAGGTGCGGATAAATGTCACTCCTTATAACATTGTTCATGTCGTTCCTGATCGGGTGCAATTAATTCTAGAACCTTTGATGACGAAAACCCTTCCAGTAGATTTGATCATAAACGGAGACCCTGCACTTGGTTACCGTAAAGGCATCCCCGCTATCCAACCAGATAAAGTGACTGTCACTGGACCAAAATCTATTGTTGATCGGGTTAAACAAATCCAAGCTAATCTGGATATCAATGGGGCAACGGAGGCTATCTATAAAATGGTCGAATTGACTCCAATAGATAGCAACGGAGCGGTAGTGAATGGAGCGACACTCGTGCCGGATGTTGTCACCGTTGATCAGCCGATTATTTTATTGGGGGGTTACCGGAATGTGGTTGTAAAAGTGGTTACCGAGGGAGAGCCTGCCGATGGTTATTGGTTAACGAATATCTCAGTTTCTCCACCTACTGTTACAGTCTTTTCAGCAGATCCAAAGTTAGTTAATGACCTTCCCGGTTATATAGAGACAGAAACGGTTGACTTAACCGGTTTAAGCGATGATGTTGATTTAAGAGTCGGTCTTAAATTACCGACCGGGATCGAATTAGCCGGCGAAGGGAGTGTTTTGGTGAGATTAAATATCGCAGCATTAGAAGGAAGTTTACCAATCACCTTACCTGTCGATATTATTGGCTTGTCACCAAATTATCATGCGGAGCTTTCCCCGAAACAGGTTGATTTATTGATCAGTGGACCCTTGCCGATTTTAAAAGCATTAAAGAATGGTAACATTCGGGTAGTGATTGACCTAAGCAACAAAACCATTGGAACTTACCAAGTCAGCCCTACGGTTGATTTAATCCCAGATCAATTATCAGTGGCTTCGATTATGCCCTCGTCCATTCAGGTAGTGATTACCCCCCTTAGCCACAAGCCGGTTACACCGCAGCCGACTCCGACTTTAACGATCTCTCCATAAGGACTGTGATGCGAAAACCATTAGTTGCCTTAGTAGGCCGTCCGAATGTAGGAAAAAGCACCTTGTTCAACCGCTTGGTTGAAGAAAGGCTTGCGGTAGTTGATGACGTCCCCGGGACAACCCGAGATCGTTTAATTGCGGAAGCAGAATGGGCAGGGCAAGTTTTCGATGTGGTTGATACAGGTGGTATTGATCCTCTGGCGCTATCTGGGAAGAAACCTAATGCACCATTATCAATAGGATCAGCTGAGTTCATCAAGGAAATCCGCGAACAAGCCGAAGCGGCGATCAAAGAAGCTGATGCGGTCTTGTTTTTGACTGATGCAGAAAACGGTGTCACACCAGCTGATCAAGAGGTGGCACAAATTCTGCGTAGTTACCAGCGAGATGTTGATGGCGTCCTTCGCCCTCCAGTCTTTCTTGTGGTAAATAAAGCGGATAGTACTCAGCGACGGATGGCGGCAGTGGATTTCTATGAATTGGGATTAGGAGAACCTTACCCAATATCCGCTATGCACGGAACAGGTACCGGTGATTTATTGGACGCATTAATTAAATCATTGCCCAAAGTGAGTGAAGAAGAAGAGGATGAATCGGTAAAAATCGCTATTGTTGGGAAACCAAATGTCGGTAAATCGAGCTTGTTAAACCGTTTGGTAGGAGCGGAGCGCGCAATCGTAAGCCCGATTCCTGGCACGACAAGGGACGCCGTTGATACATTGATTGATTACCAAGGCATACCAATAACCCTCATAGACACTGCTGGGATTAGAAGGCGGGGAAAGATTGAAGTTGGGGTGGAAAAATACAGTGTTCTCCGAACACTGAAAGCAATTGAACGGGCCGATGTGGCATTGTTATTGATTGATGCAACCACAGGGGTCACTGCTCAAGATGCACATATTGCTGGTTTTATATTACAGGAATGGAAAAGTGTGGTGATCCTAGTGAATAAGTGGGATGCGATTGAAAAGGACAGCTATTCTGTGGCAAATTTCACTCGCTATATCCGTCAGGAATTGCACTTTCTCGATTACGTTCCGGTCTTATTTATCTCTGCAAAAACAGGTTTGCGGGTTGAGCAGGTATTGGAAACTGCTATCAAAGTACAAGAGGAGCGCTTGGTTCGTTTATCCACGTCCCAGTTAAATCAAATTCTCCAAAAAGCACAAGACCGTCATCCTGCGCCGTCTCACGCGGGACGACAATTGAAAATTTATTATGGCACCCAAGTTCGCAGTGATCCACCGACTTTTTTGGTATACGTGAATGATACCCGCTTGGCTCACTTTACTTATGTACGTTTCCTCGAAAATTGTCTTCGAGAGGAATATCCATATTTAGGAACACCCATCCGCTTTGTATTTAAAAGTCGGAAAGGTTAATTCACCATGGGCGGAGGAGAAACTGGGGATTGATTATATAAATTATCCTAGCTATATAAATGCAAATGTGATTATAATGTAATTATGATGAATAATCTATCCGAAATTTTAGAGAAAGCTGAGTTATACGCAAGTCAATTACCACCAGCATCACCACCATTGCCTTTGCCAAGGGGGAAAGATATCTGTGCTTGGATTGATCACACCTTATTAAAACCCGATGCAACCGCTGAACAAGTCAAGCAGCTTTGTTTAGAAGCCAAGCAATACCAATTTGTTACTGTGTGTATCAATCCAGTCTATGTATCTTTGGCTTATGGATTATTAAAGGGAGGCGATGTTGGCGTTGGCACTGTGGTTGGTTTTCCCTTAGGAGCGAATGCGGCGAGTATGAAAGCAATGGAAGCGTTACATGCTCTCGAAATGGGAGCGACCGAAATAGACATGGTGATGAATATTGGGGCGCTCAAGGGAAAAGCTTATGGACAAGTTATTAATGACATCTGGTCGGTAAAAGAAGTTTTACACCATAAAAATGCTGTCTTAAAAGTCATACTAGAGACGGCACTTCTCACCCGTACAGAAAAAATAATTGCTTGCTTGTTAGCCGAAAGTGGTGGAGCGGATTATGTAAAAACCTCTACGGGCTTTGGACCAAGCGGGGCAACAGTAGAGGATGTTGACCTGATGTATCGAGTGGTTGGGAAAAAACTAAAAGTAAAAGCAGCCGGGGGAATACGCAGCTATGAGGATGCCCTAGCGATGATCAGGGTTGGAGCTTCTCGGATTGGAACTAGTTCAGGGATTAAAATCTTAACTGAAGCGAATCGCGCCGAAGAGGTGCCATCATGAAACAAGAAAACATTCAAGAGGACAATGATCAAGACAACGGCAATAAAGAAATTGTAACCCAATGCCCGGAATGCTTCTCAGGGAAGATGCACCAGCGCTTTCTTACCTATTTTACCTGGCTTAACAATGAATTGATCACCGTGCCCAATTTTCCAGCCTGGGTATGCGATTTATGCGGTCGCCGAGACTATGACACGCGGGCGATCAAATGGTTAAATATAATGTTAAACCCCGAAACTGGGCAGCGGAGATCGCATAAAAGACAAATTCCCGTCGAACGCAAACCTCGTCAGAAAAATAAACCAGCTTTCCCGGAATAATTCTACTAGCCGCCGCCATTGACTTGCTGAAGCAGATATGGCTGTGCTAATAAAAGCGCAGCCAGTGTTTTTGCGTCCCTGATTTGTCCTTGAGAGGCTAATTCATACGCTTGTTTGACGGGAATTTTCACTACGTCTATGATCTCGTCTTCGTCGGGAGGTAACGGGGCAGGGTGCAAATTGGTCGCCAAATAAACATAGAGGTACTCGGTTGAGTAGCCTGGTGCATTGTAAAATTCACCGATTGGGATGGTTTGTTCGGCAGACATGCCGATTTCTTCACGGATTTCCCGTTGTGCACAAGTAAGCGGGACTTCTCCAGCGTTGAGCGTTCCAGCAGGTAATTCTAACAAATGTTCGCTAGCTGGATGCCGATATTGGCGAACAAACCAGATGTTTTGGTTTTGGTCCACAGGTAAGATCACTACTGCACCATGATGTTGAACAACATCCAATTTGATGGTCTTTCCATTAGAAAGTTCAATTTGATCTTGACGGATTGTGAAGACTTTACCTTGATAGATTGTTTCAGATTGAAGTGTTTTAAAAGACATAAGTAACCATCTTTATTAAAATAGGGGAGTAATCCTTTAGACTACTCCCTATATATTGGTGATAAGGTAGAATAAATCCCGCAAATGCCCACTATGGGATGTAAAGTTTTTGACCAACGGTAAGATTAGCAGATAACTTTAATCCGTTGGCATCCGCAATATCCTCAGGCCAAACATCTCCGAATATACAAGCAATAGAATAAAGTGTTTCATCACTGGATTCTACCGTATAGGTTGTCGGATGGTCTTGCAAGGTTCGGTTGCCTGGGAATGAGCCCGATTGAGGAATTTTCAAGACGGTATTGGTGGAATAATTTCCGCTAGCAGAAAGCCCGCTCAATTGGAGCATAGTGATGGGATTGACATTGAAACGCCGGGCAATGCAGTACGGATGTTCACCCTTATGTAAAGCATAGGATTTTGGTACTGTGTGTGATTTTAATGTGAAATTTGGAACCGGGGTTGCGTCGGCAGGTTGTTCTGTGAGGGTTGCTTCTTCGGTTATATTTACTTCTGGTGTCGGGGTTGCTTCTCCTATTGGAATCTCACTGGTTAAGGTTAATTCTGGGAGAATTGTCGCCTCTGGATTGGTGGTTGGAGCACCCATCGCAATAGCAGTTTGAGTGGCAAAAGAAGAGAGTTGCCCAAAAACATCATCTACTGAACCAGGGCTGGGAAGGACTGCTTCGGATGGGACAACTGAAGATTCAACAGCGCTTTTAGGGGCTTTTGATGCAGAACGCACACATGCTGCAGCAGATAAGATAAATAAGACAAGCAAGAGCGAGATGAATAATTTTTTATTGGGCATATTTTTCTCCTTCGGGGTTAACCGAATTTCTGGTAATGCTGCAATCGAATCCGATTTATATGCAATCATACTAGCACAATTTTTAAAA
>DYKV01000428.1 GCA_020722415.1 Anaerolinea sp. | reverse complement strand
CGGGCCTGGGTCTCTGCGCGTAGGGTTCGCGAAGATCTGTCAGCACCTTGTCCTCAATGCTGAATATGTCGGCAGCCTGTTTATCATCGGCAGCCTCCTCGGCCGATGCGGCGACCCTGAAAAGCAGGAGGGGGAAAAAGAAAACGCAGCACAAAAACAATTTCAACCCTGTTCGCTTAAGCATGAGAGCAAATCCTATTTTCTGACAGAATATACTCCACACCAGCATCAAAATCAAACCGGATTTGGCAGATTTAGCTCTTTTAAACGTGATGCAATCGCAAAATTGCCACAATGAGCTGATTTCAAAGTTGGAGTTCATCCCGTGACCACGTTGACACGTGCCACAGTGAGCCGCGTTGGCCGCGGCAACGTGGCCTCACGCGGGAACGTGACTCACGTGGCAGCTTCAGCTGTGCATCTTGTTGATAATAATACACAACTAAAGTTGTGAACTCAAACGGACTTCCCCCGAACGCGTAGTTTTGAAATCAGCTCGCCTCAATAATTGAGATTTGCGCCAAAACCTGGTATTTCACCCTTCTTTACAGAATCAGCCCATGCTGCAAGCTGATCATTTCCCATCTCCCAGAACTTGCGGCAACGCTCAAAATACTCCAATACGACATCTTTTTCGCCCTTCTCCAACAGAGCCTTGGCTAGTCGCATATTTGGCCCGAAAGAGTTCATTTGCGGGGAACCCTTGCTGTCGGCAGAGGCAAGAAGCCGCTTCTTGGCCTCTGCAAGATCCCCTGCCTCCAATGCAATCAATCCAAGCACCTGGTTTGCGTCCTGAACCGCATTGCCATAGTTCCAATCATCCTTGTACTTTGGGAGTAGCCCTTCCATCTCTGTAGCGAGCACGCGAGCATTCTCGGTATCACCTTTCAGCCAGGCATTTTTTGCGGCACGGTTCAGCGCATAGAAGCGTTCCGTTTCAGTTTCTGCTGCATCCAAATCGCCCTGGGCAACCTTCATTTAGCGTTTTCGGTCCGCGGACGATACCGTCCCTCCATCCGGCTCCGATAAAACATCTGCTTCCGGAATTATGTCGAGTAGAGTGAAACTCAAACTGGAAACGTTTATTGTGGAACCAGGCAGACTTATCTTCTGGGCAATGAAGGTTATCTTGTCGCCTTCCTTAAACTGACTACGGGCTAAAGGGTCGCTTACAACAACCTCGCAATTATTCCACTTGACCAAATATGCGACAAATCGGTGACCATCCTCTTCTGCGGAATATACCTTCAGCACGGGAGCTTCAATCGTGTCAAAGGTGCTCTGCAAGTCTGCCACATTAGGCATTTGGGCTGTTGCTCTTGTCCCCAATAACCATGCTAGACTTCCCATTACAATTGCCCAACGGACTGGTCTTGTTTGCTTTCGCATTGTCTCTCCTCGTTTTGCCTAACGCCTGGGCATCTGCGAAGACGTATTCGCCGTTCGCATCATGCCTTATAGTTCTGAACATTGTAAATAATCTCTATAATGCAGTCCTTGCAAGTAGCTTGCGAATTTGTGGAAGAAGCTTGACAGGGACTTCTATGAAAGTTTTAGTCCGTTTTTTCCATGCTGCCTCATCTTCGGACAAAGCCTCAGCTTCCGTCTGGCTTTCATAATGATCAATAACTTTTCTGACTCTGTGTTCGTCCCACCCTTTCGGGAATTGATTCTTTTTCGTGGTCATGATTTCCTCCGGTTTCTACGCCGATAGGCTTTTAAAGGTTTACCTGTCAAGTCATATGCTGTAACTACAAACACGCCGTCCGGTTCCGGGTCAGGAACATAAATCACGCGCAGGTAACGACCAGAACGTGTTTGCCCGATTGCAACCCGAGAACCGTCTTTGCCCGGACGATCTTCTCCCGGCTTTGAGAGGACATCCTCAACTTCGTCCTCTTGAACATTATTATTCTCAATATGCGGTCTATTTGTATGAGGATCAAAATAAAAACGTACAAATGACGGTGCCAGTATAAATTAATCTTTGCAATATAGAAGTTTGTAATTATA
>DYKV01000427.1 GCA_020722415.1 Anaerolinea sp. | reverse complement strand
CGAGGCATAGATACCTCCCCTGAGAAATTATGCCCATTCAGGTAAAATTGAAGTGGCTAGAGCGGCACAGGCGTCATTTTAATCTTGCGGTGGCGCTGATGCTTGGGTCTTGTTTTGTTTCGCCCGTTTTTTCACTCTTTTGCCATTCTCATCAGCATAATAGTGATAGCTATAATAATAGCCGCGATAGTGATAATAGCTGTATCGGGAACGGCTTAAATTCACCTCGTTTAATACCACTCCAAAAATGTTCGCGCCGGCGCGTTGAAGCTGCTCCACCGCCTGGCGGGCAGCGTCCATTTTCGTTTGCCCCGGTTTGATGACCAGCAAAACGCCATCCACCCGATTGGCAAGAATAGCCGAGTCGGTCACCGCGGTGACCGGCGGGGAGTCAAGAATGATTACATCCACTTTTTTCCCAATTTCAACCAGGATATCATTCATTTTTTCTGAACCCAATAATTCGGCGGGGTTAGGAGGAATTTCTCCAGCGGTTACTGCCAACAGATTGTCTGTTTTCGTCTTCTGGAGGGAACCGTCTGAATCGACTTTTTCGGAAACAAACAAGGAGCTCATGCCTGAATGGTTGGGAAGGTTCAATCTTTTATGTACCATCGGTTTACGCATGTCTGCATCTACAATGGCAACTTTACGGCCGTTTTGGGCAAGCACTACGCCTAGATTGGCTGCCACCGTGGTTTTTCCATCGGTGGGAGATGGGCTGGTAACGAGCAAAGTCCGCAATGGTTTATCTACGCTGGCAAATTGCAAATTTGTGCGTATGGAACGGAATGCTTCTGAGATGGGTGAGCGGGGTTCTTCGATCGTGATCAGGCTGCCATTATCCAGTTCATGGCGGGCGATTACCCCTAATACCGGTAAATGCAGGGTTTGGGTAATATCATCGGTACCATGGATGGTGTCATCTAGAGCCTCTAACAGGAATATAAACCCCGCTGCGCTGATGAAACCGATCAAGCCGCCGAGTGCGGTGTTGATTAAGGTACGTGGCCGAATGGGTTTTTCGGGAGGCACAGCCGGTTCGATCTGGACAACGTTGGAAGTAGTGGATGACTCGGAAATGCGCACTTGTTCATAGCTTTGTAGCAAAGTAGCGTAAGTCTGCCGATATTGGGCTAGAGCGGTTTCGAGGCGGTCTTGTTCGGCAGTGGATGTTCCGCTCGCTTTGATCTTTTCTAATTCTGCGCTCGTCTGTTGAATTTGCTCATCTATGCGGGCAAGCTGTGCTTCTAGGTTTTGTTTCGATGCTGCGAAACGAGAAGCTTGTAAAGCCTGGATTTGGGAATTGAACAATTGGAAGAGCGTATTGGCAATGTCAGCCGCTAGTTGAGGACTGGTGTTTTCCACATTGATAACGATTAATTGGGTATTCTGCACCAGTTCAACCTTTACTGTTTTCGCCAACTCTTCGGGGGTTACATCCTCCAATTTTAATTGATCGATCGCAGCTTGCAGGATCGGTAATTTGGTGATCATTTTTGCATAGGTTATGGCTAATCTCTCACTGGTCAGGATTGAATTGTAATCGGTAGATTTTGTGCTAGGCGCTTCATTAATGAGCAAAGTTGTCGAGGCTTGATAAACAGGGGTTGTCCTTTTGCTGATAATATAGGCGGTTAAAGCTGCCAAAATAGTCATCGCAGCTAACAGCCAAGCCCATTGCCACAATATTGCTATATACCGTTTTAAATCTATATCTTCTGAGGAATTAGTTTCGTTGTCAATGAAGCCGTTTTCCATATTTTTTTCCTGTCTCGAATTGTATCATAAGTACCTCATCGGCAAATGTCAATTTCCATGCTCCGCCCTTCCGACATCCCCGGATTTCTATAATTATATCTACTTAAATTATAACCAACCAACACTATTAATAGCAATTTTAATAGGGAGTAACCGTTCCACTATATTGTTTGCTGGCTGTATTCAGATCCATCCCTGCCACTGTTCGTGAAATCCGGCTAAAGCTGACTGGCTTGGCAGCCCGCAGGGCTTCTTTG
>DYKV01000050.1:5193-13697 GCA_020722415.1 Anaerolinea sp. | reverse complement strand
AAATCATCGCCAAAGGCTAGAAGCGTGTTTAGAAGGTAAAACACTGGATCGGGTGCCAATCTCTCTCTGGCGTCATTTTCCCGTTGATGATCAGCAACCTGACCAACTAGCTCAATCTACTTTAGAATTTCAGCAAAGATATGATTTCGATTTCGTAAAAGTGACTCCAGCTTCCTCATTTTGTGTCAAAGATTGGGGGGCAAAGGATGAATGGAATGGGGCGACTGAAGGCACAAGAGATTATGTCGAATTTCCCATTCAACATCCAGAAGACTGGCAGACACTTAAAGTTTTGAACCCTCGCAAGGGTTGGCTTGGGAAACAGTTGGAATGCCTGAAAATAATTAAAGCCAAGTTGCCTGATGAGGTGCCAATAATCCAAACTATTTTCAGCCCTCTTGCCCAAGCCAAGAACTTAGCATCCCGATCAAAATTATTGATTTGGTTGAGAAAAAACCCACAAGAATTGCGCGTTGGTCTACAGGTCATTGCGGAAACTACCCTCCGTTTTATTGAAGAGATTAAAAAGATAGGCGTTGATGGTATCTTTTATGCTGTTCAACATGCCCAGTATGGACTACTCAGCGAGGCGGAATATTTACAGTTCGGCAAGCCATTCGATCTAGAGATATTGGAACAAACCACCTCATTTTGGCTCAACATGCTCCATATCCATGGCGAGGATATTATGTTCCACCTGTTTCAGGATTACCCGGTTCAAATAGTGAATTGGCATGACCGAGAAACCTATCCAAACTTAAGAGACGCTCAACAGTTGTTCAATGGCGTGTTATGTGGGGGGTTATCAAGGGAAAACACTATGGTTTTTGGAAAGCCAGAGGATATACTCAAGGAAGCTCGTGAGGCTATTGAAGTTACGGAAGGAAAACAATTTATCTTGGGCACGGGTTGTGTAGTCCCGGTAATTACACCCCTTGGTAACATCCGTGCCGCCCGGGAAAGTGTGGAAAAAACAACCTTAAAATGAGAGTCATTGCTGGGAAAGCCAAAGGACGAATATTAAAGTCAGTAGAAGGGGACACTACTCGTCCGATTACGGACCGAACCAAAGAGGCACTCTTTAATATCATCGGAAATGATATTATCCAATCGAGTATTCTGGACTGCTTTGCTGGTACTGGCAGCGTAGGAATTGAGGCTTTAAGTCGTGGTGCCGCCTTTGCCCGTTTTATCGAACAAAATCCACGGGCGGTGAAGGTTATCCACGAAAATTTAAAAGCAACTGGGTTGAGTGAGCAAGCCGAAGTGATCCGCATGGATGCATTTAATGCATTAACCAAACCGCCAGATAGACGATTCGATTATATATATATCGCGCCGCCTCAATATCACGGACTTTGGTCGAAAATGCTGATTTTGTTAGATAATCAAATAGAATGGTTGACCTCAGATGGTTGGATAATTGTCCAAATCCACCCAATAGAATATGAAGATTTAGAAGGCTCTGGGATGATAAAAAAAATTCATCAATTTGATCAACGAAAATATGGGAGTACTTTATTAAATTTCTATGAGTCAATTTTTGGTGAAACCGAGTGATTTTGAGTGACGGCGGTAACATAAAATAGCGCTGGTTACGATCAGGACGAATGTCCAAAACCAGCGCTAACGAAGTCAGGAGTTAATTAGCTTTTTAAAAATTCTTCTAATGCTTCTTTACTTATCCGATATGCATTTCCAATTTTCTTTGCTTTTAGATCGCCGGAATTAATTGCGGCAATGACATCTTCTTCTGATACGCGCAGGAATGCTGCCGCTTCCGATGGTGTCATTACCGGTGGGATATTGGATGGCGGCGTAGGTTGCGAGGGAGATGGAGCTGTGCCAGTGCTTCCCGATTGTACATTTTGGAGAGATTGGCTAATCACATTCCCGATACCCATACCAGCGCCGATACCGGCAGTAAGGCCAGCTCCCCCACTTGGGTTTTGGGCTGCCTCGCGCAAGGCATCTGCGGCTTGTAACTGCGTATAGGTTGCCATATCTAACATTCCCATAGCGCGTAGTTCTTCTGCGGATTTTGTGGAAGGCTTTAAGTTTTCTATATAGAAAGATTTTAATGTCAATCCTATTGCAGCGAAATCATCTTGCGCTTTTGCTCTCACCCCGGCTTGTAATTCTTCGGTTAATCCAATCAATTCAGGAACTGAATGATTGGCTGCTGTTTCGCCCAGCAGGTCTTGCAGTTTCGATAATAGCATTGCCCTTAACCGCGCTTCAATATCCCCGGTGCGGATAATCCCTTGAGTGCCAACAACTTGGGTGACAAATTGTTGGGGGTCTTTGACTGTCATGCTGTATGTGCCATAACCTTGTAACAACGCTACACCTAAGCCCATATTAGGATTGCGGACAATAATTGGCTGTGCTGTACCCCATTTTAAGTCAACAAAATCTCGCATCGAGACAAAGTAGACTTCAGCAGGGAATGGCGTTTTTTCATTAAAAAAGGTCCGACCTATTTTCTCGATGAGAAGCGGTATGTTATAAGTTGTAATTGTGTGTCGTCCGGGACCAAAGACATCTAGTGCGTTTCCGTCCCGAAAAAACACCGCTGTTTGCGATTCTCGTACAATTACTTGGCTGCCAATCCGAAAATCACCTGCACCGCTTTCGGGAAAACGGTGAACGATTTCATCTTTCATTTCATTAGGATATTCAACGACATCAAAAATTCTAGCCATAATCGCTCTGCCTTTCTATCATTTACTCTATTTAGCTAAGGATATTATCCAAAAACTACTTCCGAACGCCGTTCATACAAATCCAAACATTGTTGAGCAACGGTTACCAAATTCCGAATCGCAGCTGGAAAACCGTCACTGTTCATTGATTCTTCAACATGATCAATCGCTCGACTAAGGTCCTCGGATAAGGCAAATAAGCTGGCATCATATTGATAGATATGGCTTAGTTCTGCGGAATTTATTTTAACCGCATCAAATAAACCCGAGTAGCCTCGTGGAGCTCTTTTCACTCTATCTATGAATGTTCTAATTTTAATTGCAGCTGCCTCAATATCATCTATCCACTGGATTTTACCTTGTGAAATCAGGGCCTGTTGAATAGAAGAAATACGTTGCCACTGTTCTTCATAACGCGATGCGATGGTATCTCGTAATACTTTATCCTCATCGCGCCTGTTTTGACGATCTACATATCCTTTGAAACCAGGGATATAACTAAGTATTTTCTTAAAAGGGTCCGTGTCGCCGACTATTTTTTGAACAATTTGGTCAATAAGATCGCTCATTAAATCTTCTCCTTGTATTATCCACTTAACTTTTCCTCTTTCATTATATGCGTTCTTTCTTCCGTACGCAACTTTATTTACGTAAAATAATTGAAAAAGTTATTATAGGGAAGGTTTCTCTTGTTATTTTCGGTAAAATTCAATGAGATTTCCTTGATGGATAAATTAGAGACGATTAAATGAATTTTAGTTTATCAGAACCAAAGCAAATGTTATAATTTAAACAGGTTCCAATAATTAATCAAGAGGAGTTAAAAATGACCGCACCAGAATTACAGACTATCCTCACTAAACTTGAGGGAAGTATCGTCATTGAGCATGGAAAAGTAATCATTCGAGATCAGAATAAATTACGGAAAAATATTCATTATCTTGCTGAAATATCTGCTCTTGAAAAAGGAGCAATCCAGGGATGGGCGAGATATCTTGCCAGAATGATTGCCTTGGAACAAAATGTGATCCCCGCCTCTATCCATGATTTATATATTGCTCGCGGAAAAGGCGATATTCCACCCACTTTCACTGTGCCAGCGATGAATTTACGCACTTTATCTTACGATGCAGCCAAAGCAGTTTTTCGGGCAGCAAAAGCCCATAATGCAGGTGCTTTTATATTTGAGATTGCCCGATCAGAAATTGGTTACTCAGATCAAAGGCCATCCGAGTATGCAACCAATATTTTTGTCGCGGCAATAGAAGAAGGATTCAATGGACCAGTATTTATTCAAGGCGATCATTTCCAGGTGTCTGCTAAGAAATACGCTGCAAATGCCGATGCGGAGATAAAAGCAATCCGAGACTTAACCAAAGAAGCCATCAGTGCTGGGTTTTATAATATAGACATTGATACCTCCACTTTGGTTGACATCAGTAAGCCTACAATACCAGAGCAGCAAACCCTCAATACTGGATTGTCGGCGATGTTTACTGAATATATTCGTTCCATTGAACCAACTGGCGTAACTATTTCAGTCGGGGGTGAAATTGGAGAAGTTGGTGGGAAGAATTCCACTGTGGAAGAACTGCGTGGATATATGGATGGGTACAATAGCGAGCTAAAAAAGAAAGGCGATCTTATTGGAATAAGTAAAATTAGCGTCCAAACCGGAACTACCCATGGTGGAGTCGTCCTTCCGGATGGCTCCATTGCGCAAGTTAATGTAGATTTCGAGACCTTGCAGCGCCTGAGCCAAGTCGCTCGGAATGAATATGGATTAGGGGGAGCGGTGCAACATGGCGCTTCGACATTACCAGAAGACGCATTTGGTAAGTTTGTTGAACACGAAGCTTGCGAAGTTCATCTAGCAACCAATTTTCAAAATATGCTGTTTGACCGCTTGCCAGAGGATTTACGAAAAGAGATGTATGCCTTTTTGGACGAAAAATATGCCAGCGAGCGAAAACCAGGGATGTCAGACGAACAGTTTTATTATAAAACTCGTAAAAACGCCATCGGTCCCTTCAAAGCAATGACCTGGAATCTACCCCCAGCCACTAAAGAGGTTATTGGAAAAGCTTGGGAAGATCAATTCAATAAACTATTCCGTTTGCTCTCAATCACCGACACGCAAAAAGTTGTCCATGATTTTATTAAACCACCCAAAATACAACCAGAATTAAAAGATTATCTTGGAGAATTCATCGGCGATCAAGACATTAAAGATCTTGCGGATTGAAAACCAAGATACAAAAGAGGCTGTCTCGAGAAAGACAGCCTCTTTTTGAAACTATTTCATCAGTTGTCCGTAAAAATTATTTAGAGTAGTAACCATGGGCATAATTAAATGGACAAATTATGGAGGAAGTATGACTGTACAGAAACGGACTCATATACTATGGCCGCTTCTACCAATTTGGTGGTTTTGGCGATGGATTAGCTGGATTGTGAAAATAAGCGGACGATTAATTGCCATTGTTGTTGGGTGTATTTTTATCATCATTGGTATTATCCTTTCAGTGACAATCATTGGTTTAATTGTGGGCATTCCGATGATTCTAATAGGACTGTTACTGATTTTTCGGGGTTTATTCTAAATCAAGATGACAAAAATTGATTTAAGTATTCGTTAACAGCTTCGACTTTTTCCATAGAAACTGGTTTTCGTTTAGCTTCTTTTCTTATAAACTCTTTAAGTTTATCTAATTCAATGGTGGCAGCAGGGGTGTTTTCTGTCGGGTTTATATCTATTTTGACTTTTGGATTTGTACATACTAATGCAGCTCGTACCGGGGCTGACTTTTCATCACCAAAGATTGGTTTGAGAAATTTTTGGATTTTTTCTACTTCATAAGGCAGTTCAAGGTCAGGTCTTCCTAATCCTTCTTGCCCAAAAAGGCGTAAAAGACTGGCACCTTTGTGCAGCCAGCGCCCTTTGTTAAACGTTATCGTTCCTCCAACATGTACGAGTGCAAGTATCCAAATGCCAGCTGGGCCGACTAATAAATGATATACAGGTGTGAAATAGTGACAGATGGTATACTGTTGATCGAGACCTTTTAGAGCTTGATTGAGTAATTCATCTGGGCTGGGATTACGCCCCCACCGATTAGTGAAAAACATTCCGATTTGAGCTAATATAAACCCAATAATTAAAGCCCCAAAGGAATAAACTACTTGAGTTGGGAATTTAATTGATAGAATTAATCCTCCGATTAGGACTGCCATCCCGGCTAATGTTGCCGTTAGGGCGATACGACGATTGATTTTTTTCTTTTTTTCATTGGTGATGATTTTCATAATTTACATTCCTTTATCACAAGAGTAGCATTTTTGCCTCCCAAACCAAATGAATTCGAAAGGGCAATGGTTATGGGAGAACGAATCGCCTGCATGGCAAATCGCTTGGATCAAATTGAGTAATTGTTCGGATACCAGAGATTCCATGGATAAGATTTTGCCAATATATTTGTACCGTCAATCAAATAGATTGATTGCACCCATCCCGGTAACAATACACATTGCATTGGTTTGGGTGGTTATTCAATCATCCACACTCCTGGCTGGCATCATTGATAATCTTTCCTGAATAACCGATTGGATTTCTTGCAACAGGTTAACTTCTACAGCATGGTGAGCCACCTGAATCGCACTGAAAATTGCGCGTTGATCGGACCGTCCATGCCCAACAAAAACTAAACCATTAACCCCGAGCAATGGTGCAGCGCCATATTCTGCTGGGTCCATAATCTTCTTCACCTTGGCAAATGCAGGTTTAGCTAATAAACCGCCTAATTTAGTCCGAAAAGAGGTCATCATTTCTTGGCGAATAAGGTCGGTCAAGAACTTTGCCACCGCCTCACTAGATTTCAAGAGAATGTTTCCCGTAAAGCCATCTGTCACGACCACATCTGCTTCTCCATTAAATAATTCCTTTCCTTCAACATTCCCAATGAAATTGGGGATAAATTCCTTTAAGAGAGGATAGGCGGCTTTAACTAAATCATTTCCTTTTCCAGCCTCTTCACCATTGCTCAATAAGGCGACCTTTGGGGAAATCCGGCCAAGCACTTTCTCAGCATAGATAGAGCCCATAATAGCAAATTGTAAAAGGTATTCTGGTTTACAGTCAGCGTTTGCCCCAATATCTAAGACCACACAATGTCCACCGCGGACAGGGAATGAAGCGGTTAACGCCGGGCGGCGAACTCCCCGGATACGACCAAGCTGCAGGAGAGCATTTACCATTGCTCCCCCTGTGTTTCCAGCGGTTACAAATACATCTGCCTGCCCACTGCGAATTAATTCCAACCCCACTGCCATAGACGTATCCAATTTACGGCGTGAGTTTTCAGCGGGCTTATCACTCATTTCAAGTACCTCAGAGGCATGAATGAGTTGAACATTAGAAGGGATAATGGCTTGATTAAATTTCTTTTCTAGTAATGGTTTTTGCCCCACCAACAAAATTTCATCGTCTTTATAACAACGAGCTGCTTCAATAGTAGCCAAAATTTCTGGTTCGGGGTGATGATCGCTTCCCATTGCATCCAATACAATCCGCATAAACTGCTCCTCTTTTTTTAATAACTTAAGACAGCTTTCTTGACAGGATGAGAAGTGAGATTATAATAATTCAGCCTTGCGCTGGTGCTGGAATTGGCAGACAGGCATGGTTGAGGGCCATGTGCCGCAAGGCGTGTGGGTTCAACTCCCACCCAGCGCACTAATTCTAACAAAAAATGAGCGTTATGACGCTCGTTTTTTGGATTAATCACCTAATTTCATTTTCCGCTCAAGAAAACGTACAAATCCAGATAGCAAGAGAGTCATTGAAAGATATAGAAAAGCAGCAACGTTAAATGCTTCCATAACTCGGAATGTGCTCGAACGCCGCAGCCGAGTTAGTTGGGTGAGTTCATTGACAGCCAAAACCGTAGCAAGTGAAGAATCTTTTAACAATGCGATAAAATCGTTGCCGAGGGGGGGCAAGATGCGGCGGATTGCTTGAGGAAGAATAATCAAGCGCATGGCTAGAACATAATTCATTCCAAGGGATCTCGCTGCCTCCATTTGACCTTTCCCTATGGATTGTATGCCAGCCCGAAAGACTTCCGCTTCAAACGCCCCATATCCTAACGCTAATGCAATGATTGCGCGCATTTCCATCGAAATAGTCCGGATACTATAGGTTGCCATTTTATTAAATAGTTCATATAGAAAGCCGCTGGGGAAAGTTACTATACCCCATTGACCGATTTTAGTGATCGTCTCGACAATAATTGGCATGAGACCAAAAGCGATTAATAAGATAAGAACGACTAACGGTATACCACGCACTACCTCTACATAAATCGTGGCAATCGTGTTGATGATCACATTCTTGGATAACCGAGCCAATCCGACGAATAGCCCAATAACAGATGCGATTGGAAAGGCGATTAATGTTATTCTTAGAGTAACAATAACTCCAGCTTTTAAATAAAGAAAAGTATCGTGGTAATTTTGGTTAGCAAAAATTAAATAAATAATAATCAAACCGGTTATAAGTAAAATGATTGCCCACCATGGAAGGCTGGAAAGGGAAAATCTCTTCGGGTTAAAATCTTCTTCCTTTTCGATTACCGTTGGGTTAAGCATCATGACTATCCTTGATGAATTATTTACAAATGTTTGATATTTTAATGAGCGAAGCGAAAAACTCTTTTAAAAAAGCGTTCTCGCTTCGCTCAATGCGATTATCCAGATGGTTGATTTACTGGATCAGACCCCATTTTTTATTCAGCGATTCTA